>JBCDHQ010000152.1:0-10608 GCA_038749815.1 Pseudomonadota bacterium
GGGCGACCGCCGATCGCGCGGTACTGCTTGGGCACGCCGCCGCCCGCCCGCCGCCCACGCCCGGCAGCCACGATCAAGACGGCAACGCGCATCGCTCTCCCCGGTCGTTCGGGATCTTCTATGGCAAAGATGAAACCCCTTGCAAAGACGATTGCCGGCACTGATCGGATCGGGTAGTCACCGCAGATGTGCTGCGGGAATAAGCAATCTTGGGTGGAGTGATGGCGCGTGTGCAACCACCGCCCGTTTTTCTGGCACCGATGGCGGGAATAACCGACCCGCCGTTCCGCCGCGTGGTCTCTGGGTTTGGCGTGGACGGCGTCACGTCCGAGATGGTGGCGAGCGGCGAGGTGATCACGGGCGGCGCGCTCGCCCGGCTTCGTGCAACGCTCGGTCTCGGCGAACATGGCGTGGCTGTGCAAATTGCGGGCTGTGACGCGGGGCCGATGGCAGAGGCCGCGCGGATGTGCGAGGGGCTCGGAGCGGCGGTGATAGACATCAACATGGGCTGCCCCGCCAAGCGGGTGACGAACGGGCTCTCTGGCTCGGCCCTCCTGCGGGATCCCGATCACGCGCTCCGGCTGATCGAGGCTGTCGTGGGCGCCGTCGATGTTCCTGTGACGCTGAAGACACGGCTGGGCTGGGACGCAGACACCCTCAACGCAGCGCCGCTTTGCCAGCGGGCCGAGGCTGCGGGCGTCTCGCGCATCGTCATTCACGGGCGGACACGCTGCCAGCTCTACAAGGGGCGCGCGGACTGGGCGGCGATCCGAGACGTTGTGGACGCCGTGCGCATTCCTGTGATTGCAAATGGTGATATCTTGGGCAGTCAGTCCGCACTGGCGGCGCTCAAGAGGTCCGGTGCGGCGGGCGTGATGATCGGCCGCGGTGCGCAAGGCAGGCCCTGGCTTGTGTCGCATGTGCGTGCCGCGCTCGGCGGAGTGCGTGCTCGGCCGGCGCCTCAAGGGGCGGAGCGGGTTGCGTTGATTGCAGGGCACTACGAAGACATGCTCTCCTGGTATGGGCGAGATCTCGGCGTTCGGTGCGCGCGCAAGCATCTTGCCTGGTATCTCGACGCCTGGCCTGAGGCGGGACTCGAGCGCCGCGCGCTTCTGACGGAGGGCTCGCCCGACCGGGTCCTGGCCCTTCTGACGGATCTCCCGCATCGGGTGGAGCTCACTGCGGCATGATTGATCTCACGCTTGAGCAGGTTTGGACCGCCATTCCCTATCCGGCCTTCGTTGTGGGGTCGGACAGTCGGATCGCCGCCTGCAACACCGAGGCCGAGGTGTTCTCGGCGGCGTCGCGGCGCCAAATCGTCGACCGACCCCTTGCGCGCTTCGTCGGGCCGGAAAGTCCGATCCTCGACGCCGTGGCGCAAGCGCGGGAAGGCGCGGCATCGGTTGTACTCTACGGCGTCGAAGTCGGATGGGCGGAACGGGCAACGCATGTCTTCACGGTGCGTGCCTCCCTCATCCAGGAGAGCGGCGGCGCGGTGCTCCTTCTGCTTCACCCGCGTGGGATTGCCGATCAGATGGACCGATCGCTCAGCAACCGGTCTGCCGCACGCTCAGTCACGGGCATGGCGGCGATGCTGGCGCATGAGATCAAGAACCCGCTCGCTGGGATCTCGGGCGCGGCGCAGCTTTTGTCGATGTCGGTCGACGACAAGGACGTGGAGCTCACCGACCTGATCCAGCAGGAGGCCGCCCGGATCACCGGCCTCGTCGACCGGGTGGAGCAGTTTGGCGAGCTCCGCCCCCTCAATCGAACCGATGTCAACATTCATGACGTCCTCGACCGGGCGCAGCGGGCGGCGGCGGCGGGGTATGCCCGTCATGTCCGGTTTCGACAGCAATACGACCCCTCTCTGCCACCGACGCTCGGCGATGCAGACCAGCTGATGCAGGTCTTTCAGAACCTCCTTAAAAATGCTGCCGAGGCGGTGCCCGAAGTGGGCGGCATGATCACGCTGCGCACGGGGTACCAGCCGGGCGTCAAACTCGCGCTGCCCGGCGGGCGGACGGAAAAACTGCCGCTCATCGTCAGTGTGATCGACAACGGGCGCGGCGTGCCGGAGAACCTGATCCGGGACATCTTCGACCCCTTTGTCAGCTCGAAGGCGAACGGCTCTGGCCTTGGCCTCAGTCTGGTGTCGAAAGTTTTGACCGATCATGGTGGCGTGATTGAGTGCGAGAGCGTGCCGGGGCGCACCGAGTTCCGAGTGCGGCTGCCGATCCAGACCGCCCGCGCCGAGAAGGAGATCCCCTGATGGAAGGGACTGTGATCGTCGCAGATGACGACCGCACGATCCGCACCGTGCTGAGCCAGGCGCTGACCCGCGCCGGCGCCCGTGTCCGCTCGACCGGGACCGTGTCGACGATGTGGCGCTGGATCGAGGAAGGCGAGGGGGACTGCGTCGTCACCGATGTGATGATGCCCGACGGCGATGCGCTCGACCTTTTGCCGGCGATCCGGCGGAAGCGCCCGGATCTGCCAGTGATCGTGATGAGCGCGCAGAACACCGTGATGACCGCAATCCGCGCCACAGAAGTGGGCGCCTATGAGTATGTCCCAAAGCCCTTCGACCTCCGCGAAGTGCTGTCCCAGGTGAACAAAGCGCTCCAGCGACGCCGGCGTCTCTACCAACCCGAGGAGGCCCCGCCTCCGCCGGTGGAGGAGACGCAGAAGCTGCCGCTCATCGGGCGGAGCCCCGCGATGCAGGAGGTCTACCGGATCATGGCGCGGCTGATGATCACGGATCTCGGCGTCATGATCTCGGGCGAAAGCGGAACCGGCAAGGAGCTCGTTGCGCGCGCGCTTCACAATTTCGGACAGCGCAAAGCCGGCGGTTTCGTTGCAATCAACATGGCAAGCGTGCCGCCCGACATGATCGAGGTGGAGCTTTTCGGCACTGCTAAGGACCCAGGCCCCGCCGGCGCCGGCAAGTTTGAGCAGGCCAATGGCGGCACGCTCTTCCTCGACGAAGTCGGGGACATGCCGCTCGAGGCGCAGACCCGCCTTCTTCGCGTGTTGCAGGACGGGCAGTTCAGCCGTGTGGGCGGCCGCGAGACCCAGACGGCCGACGCGCGGATCATCGCGGCGACGCATCAGGACCTCCGAAGCCTCGTCAACGAGGGGCGCTTTCGGGAGGATCTGTTCTATCGCCTCAACATCGTGCCGGTCCGCTTGCCGCCCTTGCGCGACAGGCTCGACGACATCCCCGATCTTGCGCGCCATTTCCTGCGCCAGGCGGAGGCCGACGGTCTCCCGCGCCACACGATCAGCGCCGATGCGCTGGAGCTTCTCCGCAAGGAGAGCTGGACCGGCAATGTCCGCGAGCTCGAGAACCTGATGCGCCGGCTCGCTGTGCTCTGCCCTGACGAGATCATCTCTGCCTCGGTCGTGGAGCAGGAGCTGAAGGCGCGGCCATCCTCGGTCGCCGCCCCCCAGGCTGAGCAGTCGCAGCGGCTCGGCCAGGCCGTGGAAGTGCACCTCCGGCGGTACTTCGACCTCCATGGCGACAGCCTGCCGCCCTCAGGACTTTATGAGCGGATTATCAAAGAGGTGGAGCTGCCTCTTATTGCGCTCAGCCTCGCGGCGACCCGGGGCAACCAGGTCCGCACGGCGGAGCTCCTGGGGATCAATCGGAATACCTTGAGAAAAAAGATACAGGACCTCGACATTTCGGTAACACGCGGCAAAAAAATGATGTAAACTCGCCACAGAGCGGTACAAAGAATACAGGCGTCTCAAGCGTGCCACAGCCGTCCATGACCCTGGCGAGAGCCGCGCTGGAGGACCTTATGCGGTCCAAACGCGCGCAGTATTGGGCAACGGTCGTCCTTGTCGGTCTCGGGCCGGTCCTCGCGGTTGTGACGTCCCTCCTGCTCAGTGCCGAAGGGGCTTCGGGCAGCCGGTGGCTCCGCCAGATCCTGCTGGTCGATTTTGTCTACATCCTGATCGTCGCTGGCGTCATAGCGCGGAGCGTGATCATCGTCATCGCGGCCCGACGGCGCAGATCCGCGGGGTCGTCGCTCCACCTCCGCCTGGCCACAGTGTTCGCGGCCATCGCGCTGACCCCGACCGTTCTCGTCGCGGTTTTTGCGGTGATCTCGGTGAATTTTGGGCTCGAGAGTTGGTTCTCCGAGCGCGTGCGCAACGTGGTCGCCAACAGCCTCGCCGCAGCACAAGCCTATGAGGCCGAGCATCGAGAGAACCTGGCGGCGGACACAGCGTTCCTGGCCGAGTTCCTGAACCAGCAGAAGACCCGGTTTCCCCTCATCGCCCCCTCGCAGCTCCGCGAGCTTCTGAACCGGGGTCAGCTCCAAATGCAGCGCGAGCTCCCGGAGGCGTTTATCATCGACGGATCCGGCGCCCTCCGCGCGCGCGGCGATCGAAGTTATCTGTTCGACTATGAGGAGCCGTCGGTCGAGCAGCTTGCAAGCGCCGCCGCAGGGGAGACGGTCATCGTCGAGGACTGGGACAACAACGAGTTCCGCGCGCTCCTCCGGCTCGACGCGTTCGTCGATCGGTTTCTCTATGTGACGCGCGAGGTCGACGGCGAGATCCTCCAACTCCTCGATGAAACCCGCGAGACAGTGGGCCTGTACCAACAGGTTGAACGGGATCGCGGCCAGCTCCTCTTTGACTTTGCGCTCGTCTATCTGGGCTTTGCGCTGATTGTGATCCTCGGCGCGATGTGGGTGGCGCTCGGCTTTGCCGAGCGGCTGTCGCGGCCCGTGGGCCGCCTTGCCGGCGCGGCCCAGCGTGTGGGGGACGGCGACCTCGATGTCCGTGTCCGGGAGGAGCGTGGGGACGATGAGATCGCGACGCTCGGGCGGGTCTTCAACACGATGACCGCACAGCTCAAAACGCAACGCGACGCTCTCCTGACAGCCAACCGGCACACCGAAAGCCGCCGCCGGCTCTTCGATTCGATCCTGACCGGGGTGACGTCGGGGGTGATCGGCCTCGACGCGGATGGGCGGGTCGAGATGGTGAACCGCGCGGCGGGGCAGCTTCTGTCGCTTGAGGACGCTGCGGGGCGCGCGCTCGACGAAGCGGTGCCGGAATTCGGGCCGATGTACGGAAAGCTCCTCGGCAGCAGAAGCGGCGCGCGACAGGGCGAGGTGCGCTTGACGCGGTCCGGCTCTGAGGAGGTGCTCCTTGTGCGGATGGCGCGGCGGAGCGGGGAGGACGGACAGCTCGAGGGCTATGTGGTCACCTTCGACGACGTGTCGGACCTCGTGCAAGCACAGCGTATGGCCGCCTGGGGCGATGTGGCCCGCCGGATCGCCCATGAGATCAAGAACCCGCTGACGCCGATCCAGCTCTCTGCCGAGCGGCTGAGGCGCAAGTTCCGCCCGCTGGTCCCCGAGGAGGACGCGGCAGCTCTCGAGCAATATTCAGATGTGATCATACGTCAGACAGGCGACTTGCGGCGCATCGTCGACGAGTTCTCCCGCTTTGCCCGGATGCCGGCATCGGAGCGGCGGCCGGCCGACCCGCTCCGCGTGCTCCGCGATGCGGTGCATCTGCAGGAGCAGGGTGCCGACGGCATCCGCTTCCGTCTGACGCTGCCCGAAACATCCGTGAGCGCGGTGATCGACGAGACGATGATAGGCCAGGCGCTGACCAACCTCCTCAAGAACGCGACCGAAGCGATCGATGCGCGACGGGCGGAGGAGCCCGAGCATGAGGGTGAGATCCGCGTCGTGGCCGCGCTCCTCGAGGGGGCCCTCGAGATCACGATCCAAGATGACGGGATTGGCCTGCCGGAGAACCGCAAGCGTCTGTTCGAGCCCTATGTGACGCTCCGCGACAAGGGCACCGGGCTCGGCCTCTCGATCGTGAAGAAGATCGTCGATGAGCATGCCGGGCGGCTCGAGCTTCGCGATGCGCCGCCATTCGCCCCCGGGGCGAAGCGTGGGGCGGAGGCGCGCATGCTCCTGCCCGTCGGTGAGACTGCGCTGCAGGCCGCAAGCTGAGACACAGACACAACAAAAGAGCAGAGGACAACAGTATGGGCGATATTCTGATCGTAGACGATGAACGCGACATCCGAGAGTTGATCGGGGACATCCTCCGGGACGAAGGTCACGCCGTCCGACTTGCGGGCGACAGCGACACGGCGCTCTCTGAGATCAATTCAGCCGCACCCGATCTGATCATCCTCGACATCTGGCTGAAGGACTCGAAGCTCGACGGGATCGACATCCTGAAGCTCACAAAGCGCAACAACCCGCAGATCCCGGTGGTGATCATCTCGGGCCATGGCAACATCGAGATTGCCGTCGCCGCGGTGAAGCAGGGGGCCTACGACTTCATCGAAAAGCCCTTCAACATCGATCAACTGATGGTGGTGATCACGCGGGCGATCGAGACCTCGCGCCTCCGCCGCGAGAACGCCTCGCTCCGGGTTCGCGAAACGGCGAGCCACGTGATGGTTGGCGGATCCGGCGCGTTTCGAGCGCTGAAATCGCAACTCGAGAAAGTGGCCCGCGGCAATGGCCGCGTGATGCTGAGCGGACCGGCGGGCGCGGGCAAGGAGGTTGCCGCACGCTACCTCCACCAGCTCTCCGACCGAGCGCAGGGGCCCTTTGTCACCATTTCGGCCGCTGCGATTGAGCCTGAGCGGATGGAAGATGTGCTCTTTGGGCGGATGAGCCCGGAGCGGGGGCATGAGCCCGGCCTCTTCGAGCAGGCCCATGGCGGGATCCTCTTTTTCGACGAGGTCGCTGACATGCCCCTCGGCACGCAGTCGAAAATCCTCCGCGTGCTTGTCGATCAGAGCTTCCAACGCGCCGGTGGCAACGACATCGTGCGGGTCGATGTCCGGGTCCTGTCCGCAACCAACCGTGATCTCAAGGCCGAGATCGACGCAGGTCGCTTCCGCGAGGAGCTCTACCACCGCCTGAACGTCGTGCCGATCGCCGTGCCGGCGCTCGACGCCCGCCGCGACGACATCCCGGAGCTCGCGCGCCATTTCATCGCTGAGCTGAACACGACCCAGGGCCTGCCGATGCGTGTCCTGTCCCCCGACGCCACGGCCCATCTTCAGACGTTGAGCTGGCCCGGCAACATCCGCCAGCTCCGCAACACGCTGGAGCGGTGCCTGATCCTCGGGCCGGATCAAGGTGAGATCGAACCGGCGGAGTTCCCGACGGAGGTCGGCGCGCCGACGCCCGAGACGGTCGTCTCGCTGATCTCGGCCACCTATGCGGGCATGCCCCTTCGCGAGGCGCGGGAGATGTTCGAGCGGGAGTACCTGATCGCCCAGATCAACCGCTTCGGCGGCAACATCAGCCGCACCGCCGCCTTTGTCGGCATGGAACGCTCCGCCTTGCACCGCAAGCTCAAGTCCCTCAACGTGGTGACGACGGCGCGCGGCGGCGCGCGCGTCGCCGATCCGGTGGAAGCGCAAGAGAGCGTATGAAGGTCATCATTTGCGGGGCAGGGCAGGTCGGCGGCCAGCTTGCCCGGCATTTGTCGACGGAGGGCAACAACGTCACCGTTGTTGACCAGGACAGCATGCTGATCCGGCGGATCACCGACCGGCTGGACGTGTCCGGTATCACCGGTTTTGCGTCGCATCCGGATGTTCTTGACCGGGCGGGGGCAAGCGACGCGGACATGCTGATTGCCGCGACCCAGTCGGACGAGGTCAACATGGTCACGTGCCAGGTGGCCCATTCGGTCTTTGCCGTGCCCCGAAAGGTGGCGCGGCTTCGGGCGCAGTCCTATCTCGACGCGATCTACTCCGACCTCTATCGCCGTGATCACTTGCCGATCGATGTGGTGATTTCGCCCGAAAAGGAGGTGGCCGACGCCGCCCTTCAGCGGCTGGCCGCGCCCGCGGCGTTTGACACAGAAAACTTCCTCGACGGCGATGCACAGCTGATCGGCCTCGCCGTCACCGCGGATTGCCCGGTGATCAACACGCCGCTCCGACAGCTCACCGAGCTCTTCTCGACCCTGAAGGCCAGCGTGGTCGGCATCCGCCGCGAGGGGCGGCTTTTTGCGCCGGAGCCGACCGATCAAATCTACGCGGACGACCAAGTCTATGTGTTTGCCGCGATCGAGGACGCGCCCCGAACGCTGGAGATCTTTGGGAAAGAGAACCGGATCGCCTCGCGCGCGATTATCATTGGCGGCGGCAATGTCGGGCTCGGCGTGGCGCAAGCGCTCGAAGGGGTCAAAACCTCGAACAAGCTCCGCGTCAAACTGATCGAGGTGGACCGAGCGAAGGCCGAGAAGGCCGCCGATAAGCTCGAGCGCACGATCGTTCTGCACGGCGACGGGCTCGACCAGAACATGCTCGAGGAAGGCGGCATCGCCAAAGCGGACGCGGTTCTGGCACTGACCGATGACGACAAGACCAACCTTCTGACCTGCGCACGGGCCAAATCGCTCGGCGTGCCGCTGGTGATGGCGCTGATCAACGACCCGTCACTCTCGTCCCTGCTCGGGCCACTTGGGATCGACGCCTACATCAATCCACGCGCCACCACTGTCTCCTCCATCCTGCGCCACATCCGCCATGGCCGGATCCGCGCCGTCTACTCGATTGGCGATGCTGAGGCCGAGGTGTTGGAGGCGCAAGTGCTGGGCACTTCTGCCATCGCCGGCCAGAAGCTCAAGGACATTGCCTGGCCCGGGGGCGCGCTTGTCGGCGCGATGAAGAAAAAGGGGAAAGTGATCATTCCGCGCGCCGACACTCGGATCGAGGAAGGCGACGTGGTCACAGTCTTCGCCCTTCGCGGCGATGTCGCCGCGGTTGAAAGCCTCTTCCAGGTCTCGATCACGTTCTTCTGAGATGGGGCGCCCCAACGAAGACACCTCAGCCACGGCCCTTGAGACACTCCACCCGTTCTTGCTGCTGGTCTTGGGGTCCGCGCTGATCATGCTGCTGCCCGCAGCACACGCGCTCCAAGCGGGCGACGGGGCCGTTGCGCAGGCGTTTCTCACCGCCTCGCTCGGCGTCGCAGTCCTCGCCATCACAGTGATCCTCGCCACGGTTGGCCGCCCGCCACGGTCGACGGGCACTGGACTGACGATGTTGCCGCTCACCTTTCTCGGGCTGCCGGTCTTCCTGGCCGCGCCTCTTGCGCTTGCGCTGCCGACGGTCACACCGCTCCAGAGCTATTTCGAGATGCTCTCCTGCCTCACAACGACCGGTGCAACGCTCTTCGATCGACCGGCAGAGGTGCCGGCAACGATCCATCTGTGGCGCGGGATGGTGGGCTGGCTGGGCGGTTTCGTGTTCCTCGTCGCCGCACTCGCCATTCTCGAGCCGCTCAAGATCGGTGGCTTTGAGCTTGAAGAGACCATCGGCACGGGGAGGAGTGCGCTGCGCCGGACGGCCTTTGGCGCTCTTCAGGTCAACAGACGGATCCTGCGGTTTGTTCGACTGGTCGCCGTGCCCTATGCGACACTGACCGGTGCCCTGCTCCTCGGCCTTCTCACGGCGGGCGAAGAGCCGCTGACCGCCCTGATCCATGCGCTCTCGACGCTTTCGACCTCCGGCATCTCGCCGCTCGACTCGCCTTCGGCCGCCGAGAGCGGGCGGTGGGGGGAGGTCCTGATTTTCCTGTTCCTCTTCGCAGCCGTCACCCAAAAGGCCTTTCGGGCGTTTTGGAACCGGGAGTTGACGCTTGTCCGCGCCACGGATCCGGAGTTCAAGATCGCCCTCGTCCTTGTGGTCGGCATGTCGATCCTCATCGTCTTGCGGCACTTCTTCGGCGCCATCGACGTCGATGCACAGGACGACCTGACCGCCGTTCTCCGCGCGCTGTGGGGGAGCGCGTTCACCGCGCTCTCCTACCTCACCACGATGGGGTTCGAGAGCCTGGACTGGGAGGAGAGCCGGCGGTGGTCGGGCCTCGACACGCCGGGCCTCATCCTCCTCGGCCTCGCCGTCATGGGCGGCGGGATCGCGACGACGGCGGGCGGTGTGAAGCTTCTCCGCGTCTATGCGCTCTACAAGCACGGCGCGCGAGAGATGAGCAGGCTGGTTCATCCGAATTCCGTCGGCGGTGCTGGCATGACGGCGCGCCGCATCCGACGCGAGGGTGCAGCGGTTGCGTGGGTGTTCCTGATGCTCTTCATCCTCGGCATTGCCGTCTCGCTGCTGGCGCTGACGCTGGCGGGGCAGGAGTTCGATGTGGCCCTCGCACTCTCTGTTGCCGCACTCACCAACACAGGGCCCGCCGCCTACGCGCTCGACACGGGCGTGCGCCTGATCGAGGTCAGCGGTGCCACCAAGATTGTCCTCTGCGCCGCGATGGTTGTCGGTCGGCTCGAAGCGCTGGTGGTCATCTCGCTCCTCAACCCCGGCTATTGGCGCGGTTGACGGCGACATTTCGCACCTGCACTCTTACCCTGGTTGCCGAGGCTATGGCGGATTATCTATATCTCCGAGGCCCGAAACCCAAAACACCGCAGCGCCGTTCCGGCGCCACTAAAACAAAAGGCTGACAAGATGGCTGCCGATAAACAAAATTTGCAGGACGCTTTCCTCAACAATGTTCGAAAGGCCAAGATCCCGGTGACAATTTTTTTGGTCAATGGGGTCAAGCTTCAGGGCGTGATCACCTGGTTCGACAA
>JBCDHQ010000153.1:0-10599 GCA_038749815.1 Pseudomonadota bacterium
AACGCGGTCAACCTGACGGACGGTCTGGATGGTCTGGCCATCGGGAGCGACCGGAGCCGGGTGTCGACGAGCCGCACCTCGCGCTTCGACCCCGCGGTCCAGAACCGGTGTGTCCCGGCGGCGAGCGCCCTTTCAAAGGCGCCGTCCCGGGTCATCAGGCCAACATGGCCCTCCGGCACTTCGAACGAGGCCACAAGCGGCGTCTGCATCCGCACAAGCCGCGTGGCAAGCCCGACCGGCACCTCCGGCGCGGCCTCGACGTCGAACCGCTCGACCTCCCAGGGGCCGGCGTCGGTCCAGAAGACCGTCCGCGCCTCGCCCGCGAGGACGGTGTAGATCCGGCCGTCCCGGCGTACCACGGCGACCTCGTTCGCCCCGGTCCGCACCTCGGTGAAGTGCTCGGCGGCAAGGTCGGGGCGCGCACGGAAGAGCGCCGGCTCGAGGACCGAGGTGAACTCGGGCGTGCCGAGATCGTGCACGTCCATCCGCAGTTTGCGCGTGTTCAGGCGGTGCTCGCCCGGGCCGAGGATCGCGCTGAAGCGGCCCTTGTCGAGCACGACGATCCTCTGGTTTTCCTGGACGGTGATCCGGGCGATGCCGGCGAGCCGCTCCAGGGCTTCGATCCAAGTCATATCGGTCCTCCTTTCTGCCGGTTGCCCGGCGGGATCGGTCGGGGGAGCGCCCCCGGGGCGTCCGGCGGGATGCCGGAAAGGCGTCGAGAGCGTCGGGACCGGCCGGGCCGACCCTCGGGCGGACGGGACGTGAGAGGACCACGGGCCGCCCGGGTGGCGCCTCGGGGGAGCCCCCCGCGGCGCGGCCCGGACGGGCCTTGGTCGTCAGCGCCCGCCGGCCCTCGGGCCGGGCGAACCGGGTCTTCGGGGCCGAAGCCCCGCCGGTCCGGCCCACAGGCCGGCCCCGAAACCCGTATTTGAAGCCACCGTGGTAGGGTGGTGCCGCTTTTGAGGCGACGGTTGATGGTGGGAGTCGAACCCACTACCCACAGATTAGAAGTCTGTTGCTCTACCCAGATGAGCTACATCGGAGCATGTGACGGGACTCGAACCCGCGGCCCTCCGGTTGCCCGGATGCTCTTCCCTTGAGCTACACACGCGTCCCGTCCGCCGGTCTCCGCCCCAGGCATACGGCCGGGCAAAGCCCACCGCACCGAGGGAGGGGTCAAGCTCCGCCCGCTTGGGTCCGTTCCGTTCAGACAGGAGGTGCTGGGTAGGGTCTTGGTGTGAGTCGGAGCAACAGTTTTAGTGCCTGCGCGCCGCACAGAGTTGCAAATTCGCAACATCCTGGGCTGGTGAGCTCCCTTTGGCGTGCGCCGCGCCCTGGAGCGGGCGCGGCGTCAGTGCCGCGTCGCTACTCCGCCGCGAGCGGTGGGCGGTCGGCAGCGTCGAGCCAGCGCCACATACGGAGCGGCGTCAGCGGCATGTCGACATGGGTGACACCCGCCTCCCAGACCGCGTCGAGGGCCGCATTGGTGACGGCGGCGAGCGCGCCCACGGTGCCGGCCTCGCCGCAGCCCTTCATGCCGATCTCGTTCGCGGTCGAGGGCACGAGCTCCGCGTGGAAGGGCATCATCGGCAGATCGTCGGCGCGGGGCATGGCGTAGTCCATGAAACTGCCGGTCAGGAGCTGACCGCTCTCGTCATAGACAACATGTTCCGTCACCGCTTGGCCGATGCCCTGGGCGACACCGCCGTGAACTTGGCCCTCGGCGAGCATCGGGTTCATCAGAAGGCCGAAATCGTCGACGACCGTGTATTTCACGCAGCGCGTGACGCCGGTCTCCGGGTCGATCTCCACCTCCGCGAAATGGGCCCCGTTCGGGAAGGAGCGGGCGGGGACTGTGTTGGTGTGCTCCGTCACAAGAAGATCCACCATGCCCTTCGCCCGTGCCTTCTCGGCGAGCGCCGTCAGCGTGACTTTGCGGTCCGTGCCGGCCACCCGGAACTCCCCGTCATCGAAGGAGATGTCGGCCGCGGCCACTTCCAACTCGTCCTCGGCGAGCGGCCGGAACCGTTCGATCATGACGTCGGAGGTGGCGTTGATCGAGTTGCCTTGCATGGTGACGGAGCGCGAGCCGCCGGTGCCGCCCCCCTTGGCGATCAGGTCGCTGTCGCCCTGGATGAACCGGATCCGGTCGAACTCGAGCCCGGTCCTCGCATGGAGGATCTGCGCGAAAACGGTCTCGTGACCCTGGCCGTTCGACTGAGTGCCGACATAGAGGTTGACCATGCCGTCCTCGGCGAACTCGATCTTGGTGGTTTCGGTCTGATCGCCGAGGATCGACTCGATGTAGTAGCTGAGCCCGATCCCGCGGAGTTTGCCGGCCGCGGCACTCGCCGCCTTGCGGGCGGCAAAACCCTCGACATCGGCCTCGGCAAGCGCGCGGTCGAGCACCCGGTCGAAATCGCCGACATCGTAGATCTCGCCAGAGGCCGACGTGTAGGGGAACTGCTCGCGTCGGATAAAGTTCCGGCGCTTCAGCTCGATCGGGTCCTGGCCGAGCTGGCGGGCCGCGGCGTCCATCAGACGCTCAATCACGTAAATCGCCTCAGGCCGACCCGCGCCGCGATAGGCGTCGATCGGCGTGGTGTTGGTGTAGACGCCCTCCACATGGAAGAAGACGGTTTGGACGTCGTAGACGCCGGTCAGGACCTTGAGCGCCAGCTCCGACTGGATGTACTGCGCAAACCCCGAACAGTGGGCACCGAGGTTCGAGATTGAGTGGATCCGAAACGCCGTGACCCGGTAATCGGCGTCGAACGCGACCTCGGCGGTGGTCACGACGTCGCGCCCGCCATTGTCCGACAGCATCGCCTCGCCCCGTCCGGACATCCAATGCACGGACCGGCCGAGATCACGGGCGGCCATCGCGACAACGAAGTGCTCGGGGTAGTTGAAGGATTTCATGCCGAACCCGCCGCCGACATCCGGGTTGACGACGCGAACCTGTGCCTCGTCGAGGTCGAGCGCACCGGCGAGCGCGCTCTTGGTGCCCCAGACCCCCTGGCCATTGACCGTGAAGTGCAAACGCTCGTCCCGCCACTCCGCCGAGCAGCCACGGGTCTCCATCGCATTGCAGATGACCCGGTTGTCGACCATCTCGAGGGAGGCGGTGTGCGCCGCGTTGCCAAAGGCCGCAGCGGTCGCCGCTTCGTCGCCGTAAGCCCAGTCGTAGCAGCGGTTCTCAGCCACGCCCTGATGGATCTCAGCGCCGCCCGTGGCCGTCTCTAGATGCACGTCGAGCGTCTCGAGATCGGCATCGATCAGATCGATCGCGTCGAGTGCGGCCGCCCGGCTCTCCGCCACCACTGCCGCCAGGATCTCGCCGGCGAAGCGCGCTCGGTCGGTGGCGATCACGGGGCGAAGAGGTCCCGCGGCCGTGCTGCCATCGCGGTTCTTGACGCGGCTGTAGCCGATTTTGTTTGCGAGTTTCCCCTCGAGATCGGCCGCTGTGTATACAGCCAGAACCCCCGGCGCCGCTCGCGCCGCGTCGACGTCGAGGCCCTTGATCTCCGCATGCGCTTCGACCGAACGGAAGAAGGCAACGTGCGCCGCACCGTCCGGCACCATATCGTCTACATAGCGCCCTTCGCCCTTCAGGAGACGCACATCTTCTTTACGGCGGACGGGCTGGCTGACACCGAACTTTTGCATGGGCTCACTCCCTCGGTTGGCTGTACCACACATACGCCACGCACGAACCGCGTCCAGACCTTGCGGCCAAACGCGCCCCCCTTTCCACCGTCTCTGCCTATCGCTAAAACACAGGCCGACGGACAAGGACCCCGAGCCATGGACAAGACCTTCGACGCGGCCGCCCGAGAGCCCGAGATCGCCGCCCTCTGGGAAGACGCCGGCGCCTTCCGCGCGGGCGCCGGGAAACGCCGGGATGAGACCTTCTGCATCCTGCTGCCGCCGCCCAACGTGACGGGCTTTCTCCATGCGGGCCACGCCTTCAATCACACGCTAATGGACATCCTGGTCCGCTGGCACCGGATGCGCGGGTTCGACACGCTCTGGCAGCCGGGGCTCGACCATGCGGGCATCGCCACCCAGCTCGTCGTCGAGCGGCAGCTCGCCGAGGCCGGCAACGAAAGCCGCCGCGAGATGGGGCGCGAGCGCTTTCTCGAAAAGGTGTGGGAGTGGCGCCGCACCTCCGGCGGCACCATCGAAGAGCAGGCCAAGCGCTTGGGCGATTCGATGGACTGGAGCCGCTCAGCCTTCACCATGGCCGGCGCCCCGGGGGGGCAGGGCGAGCCCGGCCCCAACTTCCACGACGCCGTCATCCGCGTCTTCGTCGACATGTACGAGAAGGGGCTGATCACCCGCGGCAAGCGCCTCGTCAACTGGGACCCGCATTTCGAGACCGCGATCTCCGACCTTGAGGTCGAGAACAAGGACGTCGCGGGCCATATGTGGCACTTCAGGTACCCGCTCGCGGGGGGCGAGACCTACGAGTATGTCGAGAAAGACGCCGACGGGGCTGTCATCCTCCGCGAGACCCGCGACTACATCTCCATCGCCACGACCCGGCCCGAGACGATGCTCGGAGACGGCGCCGTCGCGGTTCACCCCGACGATCCGCGGTATGCGCCCATCGTGGGCAAGCTCTGCGAGATCCCGGTCGGGCCCAAGGCGCACCGCCGCCTGATCCCGATCATCACCGATGTGTACCCGGACCCCGATTTCGGCTCGGGCGCAGTGAAGATCACCGGCGCGCACGACTTCAACGATTACGGCGTCGCGCAACGCAACTCGATCCCGCTCTACCGCCTGATGGACACAAAGGCCGCGATGCGGGCCGACGGTGCGCCCTACGCCGAGACCGCCGCCCGCGCGCAGGAGATCGCCGAGGGCGCCGCGTGGGACGCGGGCGAGATCGACACGCTGAACCTCGTGCCCGACCACCTGCGCGGTCTCGACCGGATGGAGGCGCGCAAGCGCGTCGTGGAGGAGATCACCGCCGAAGGTCTCGCCGTCACGACACGCGCGGACGACCCGCGCCTCGGCAAACCCCTGAAGCCCGATGCCGACGGCGCGGACGCCCCCGTGCCGCTGGTCGAGGCCAAGGCCATCACGCAGCCCTTCGGCGACCGCTCGAAGGTTGTGATCGAACCGATGCTGACCGACCAGTGGTTCGTCGATGCCGAGAAGATCGTCGGCCAGGCGCTGGAGGCCGTCCGCAACGGCACCGTCAAGATCCTGCCCGAAAGCGGCGAGAAGACCTACTACCACTGGCTCGAGAACATCGAGCCTTGGTGCATCAGCCGCCAGCTCTGGTGGGGCCACCAGATCCCGGTCTGGCATGGGCTCCGGCTGATCGACGACAGCGGCTTTGTCGACGACGAGGGGGACAACGCGCTCGACGAGGTGGAGATCTTTCGGCTGCTCGCCGAAGGCCTCGTCCACCGCGGCGACTACCACCACGCGGGCGACACCATCGAGGACATCCGCGCCCGCTTCGAGGACGACATCGCGGCCTTGCCCGCCCCACTCGACCATCTGCGCGTGGTCGAGGTGGCGGACCGCAAGGAGGCCGAGCACGTCTTCGCCACGACGCTGGCCGAGTACAATCTGAACCAGGACCCCACGCGCCTCGTCTACCCCGTCTGGCGTGACCCCGACGTCCTCGACACCTGGTTTTCGTCGGGCCTCTGGCCCATCGGCACGCTCGGCTGGCCGGAGTGCGAGGATGAGGCTTGGCGGTTCTTCCCGACGGACGTGTTGATCACCGGGTCGGACATCCTCTTCTTCTGGGTCGCGCGGATGATGATGATGCAATACGCCGTCGTGGATCAGAAGCCGTTCCACACGGTCTATCTGCACGGCCTCGTCCGCGACGAGAAGGGCGTGAAGATGTCGAAGGTCCTCGGCAACGTCATCGATCCGCTGGAGCTGATCGACGAGTACGGTGCCGACGCCGTGCGCTTCGCCAACGCCCAGATGGCGAGCCTCGGCGGGCAGCTGAAGCTCTCGCGCACCAAGATTAAGGAGGGGCGGAACTTCGGCACCAAGCTCTGGAACGCCGTCCGCTTCGCCGAGATGAACCGCGCTTATGAGGGGCATGAGACCCGCTCGGAACCGCCCACAGCGACCGCGACCGCCAACCGCTGGATTCTCGGCGAGACGGCCCGCGCCGTGGCGGCCCATGACAAGGCGCTTGCCGAGTACCGCTTCAACGATGCGGCCTGGGGCCTATACGCCTATGTCTGGGGCAGCGTCTGCGACTGGTATCTCGAGTTCGCCAAGCCGCTCCTGGCCGACGAGGCGACGGCGCCCGAGACCCGCGCCGTGATGGCCTGGACGCTCGACCAGTGCATGATCCTCCTCCACCCGATCATGCCGTTCGTGACCGAGGAGCTTTGGCGCGTCACCGCCACCCGTCCCCAGGTTCTGGCCCTCACCCCCTGGCCCGAGCCGGGCGAGATCGCCGATGCCGCCGCGGACCGTGAGATGGGCTGGGTGATCGATCTGATCGAGCAGATCCGCTCCGTTCGCGCCGAGACCGGCGTGCCCGCGGGCGCGCAGATCCCACTCCTCCGCCTCGATCTCGATCCGGACGGTCAGGCCGCGCTCGACCGGAATTGGAGCCTGATCGCCCGCCTCGCCCGTACCCCAAATCTCGAAGAGGCCGCCGAGGCGCCGAAGGACGCCGTTGTCATCGCGGTCCAAGGCGGCACGTTCTGTCTGCCCCTGGGCGAGGTGGTGGATCTCGACGCGGCGCGCGCGCGGCTGCGCAAGTCACTCGACAAGCTCGAGAAAGAGAAGGGCGGCCTCGCGAAGAAACTCGGCAATGAGAAGTTTGTGGCAAACGCGCCCGAAGAGGTCGTCGACGAGACCCGCACTCGACTGGAAGATCTCGAGGTCGATGCGGAGAAGCTGGCCGCGGCGCTGAGGCGGCTCGGATGATCCCACGGATCGGCCTTGGGACATGGCCGCTCCAGGGCGATGAGGCTCACCGGGTGGTGGCTGAGGCGATCGGACTCGGCTACACGCATGTCGACACCGCCCAGATGTACGGCAATGAAGCCGCGGTCGGTCAGGGCATCCGTGCCTCGGGCCAGGATGTCTTTGTCACGACCAAAGTCCACCACGACCGCTTTGCCGACGGCACAGCGCGCGAGAGCGCGGAGCGGAGCCGTGATGCCCTTGGTCGGATCGACCTTCTCCTGGTTCACTGGCCGCCGCGGGGCCTCCCCCTCGCGCGGGTGATCGAGGAGATGGTGGAGATCCGGGCGGCGGGCCTCTGCCGCCTGATCGGTGTCTCGAACTTCAACCGCCCGCAGCTCCGTGCGGCCGCGGCGATCACAGAGATCGCGACCAACCAGGTCGAGTACCACCTCCTCATCGATCAGTCGCCGCTGAAGGCTGTCGCCGATGAGTTGGGCATCCCGCTGACGGCCTATCAGCCGATTGCCAAAGGGCGGGTCTTCGATCTGCCGGCCGTGCGCGAGGCGGCAGCCCGCCACGGACGAACTCCGGCCGAAGTGGCGATCGCCTGGATCCTCGCCCAGAACGTGATCGCAATCCCAAAATCGGCCCGGCGCGAGAACCTGGCGGCGAACCTCGCCGCGGCCGATCTGACGCTCGCACCGGAGGAGGTGGCGACGCTCACCGCGCTCACCCGCGGCCATCGGCGCTTCGTCGACCCGGCGGACTGGGCCCCGGACTGGGATGCCGCCTGATGCCCCGCTGGACGGAGGTTGTCACCGGCCTGCCAGCCAGCGTGCCCTTCGTCGGACCCGAAGCGCAGGAGCGTGCGCTTGGCCGCCCCTTCGAGGCGCGCCTCGGCGCCAACGAAAGCGTCTTCGGCCCGTCGCCGGCCGCCATTGAGGCCATGCGCGAGGCTGCGGCCGGCGCGTGGATGTATGGCGACCCGGAGTGCCACGCACTCCGCGCAGCCATTGCCGCCCATCACGACGTGGCGCCCAAGAATGTCGTGGTCGGCGGCGGCATCGACGGCCTTTTCGGCGTGATCGCGCGCCTCACCCTCTCCCCCGGCACGCCGGTCGTGACCTCCGCCGGCGCCTATCCGACCTTCACATACCAAACCGCGGGCGCGGGCGGGGTCACGCACACCGTACCCTACCGAGACGACCATGAAGACCCCGACGCATTGCTCGCGGAGGTCCGCCGCCTCGACGCGCCCCTCGTCTATCTCTCCAATCCGGACAATCCGATGGGCTCCTGGTTGAGCGCGGCGCGCGTCGAGGCCATGATCCGCGCGCTGCCCGAGGGCACGCTCCTCTGCCTCGACGAGGCCTACGCGGATTTCGCCCCACCGGGCACTCTGCCGCCGCTCGACATGACCGAGACACGCGTTTTGCGGCTCCGGACATTCTCGAAGGGCTACGGTCTCGCCGGGCTCCGTGTGGGCTATGCACTCGGGCCGATGGAGGTCATCGCGATGTTTGACCGGCTCCGCGACCACTTTGGCGTCGGCCGCGTCGCGCAGGCGGGCGCTCTCGCGGCACTCAAAGACCAAGACCACCTCGCGGACACGCGCCGTCGGGTCACCGCCGCAAAGGCGGAGATCGGGAGCATCGGTGCCCGGCATGGCCTCACGGCCTTGCCCTCGGCCACGAACTTCGTGACCCTCGACTGTGGTCGGGACGGCGCATTCGCCCGTCGCCTCCTCCAGGCGCTCGCTCAAAGAGGTGTCTTCGTGCGGATGCCCTTCGTGTCACCCGGCGATCGCTGCATCCGGGTCACGGCGGGGCCAACCCCGCTTCTTGACGCGTTCGAGCGCGCGCTTGCCCCGGCCCTCGCCGACGCACACGCCTGAGGTCAGTCGGCTCCCGAAGGGGCGCGGGTGGGTGGGTGGGGCGCCCCTTCGGGAGCAGCCGCCGGAGGCGGCTCCTACTCCGCCGCCTGCTCCGCCGCCGATGCAGACATCGAAAGCGCTGCTGTCGCCGCCTCGAGCGCGCCGGCCCCATGCGGGACCCCAAGCGCCTTCAACCCGGCATCCGCCGTGCTGAGCGCGCCGAGCAGCATCGGCGGGTTCAAGTGCCCCATATGCCCAATCCGGAAGAGCGCGGATCCCGTCGGCCGCCCCGAGCCCGACTCGAGCGAAAGCCCGATCCCAAGTGTCAGGTTGGCCTCGCGCTCGCACCAGTGGCGGAGCCGCTCGGCCTCCCCCTCGGCCGTATGGATCGTCGTCACCGCAATCGACCGGTGCGCCGGGTCGGCAATGTTGAGCCGGAACATGCCCCCCGCGCCCCAAGCCGCCACCGCGGCCCAGACCGATCGGGCCAGCCGCGCATGCCGGGCCCAGACAGCCTCCAGCCCCTCCTCCTCGAGCAGCATCCGAAGGGCAACGTCGAGGCCGAGAATGTGGTGGGTGGGCGCTGTGCCGCAAAAGAGGCGGTAGTAAATCTCAGGATCGTGGCGCGGGGCCCAATCGAAATAGGGCGACACCCGCTCGAGCCGCGCCCGCGCCGCCAGCGCCTTCGGCCCAGAGAAGACAAAGGAAGTGCCAGGCGGCACCATCAGCCCCTTTTGGCTGCCCGTCACCGTCAGATCGACACCCCATGCATCCATCTCGTAGGGCTCGCAGGCGAGGCTCGCGATGCAATCGACCATGTAAAGCGCTGGGTGCCCGGCCGCATCGATCGCTTTCCGGATGGCGGCGATGTCGTTCCGGACCGAGGATGCCGTGTCGGTCTGCACTGTCAAAACCGCGCGGATCTCATGGGTCTTATCTGCCCTCAGACGCGCCTCGACGCGCGCCGGATCCGCCGGCGCCGCCGTGCCGAAATCCAAGAGCTCCACATCCGCGCCGAGGGTGGAGGCCATCTCCGCCCAGCCCTTGCCGAACCGCCCTGTGCAGAGGACGAGCACTTTGTCGCCGGGCGCGATCGTGTTCACGACCGCCGCCTCCCACGCACCGTGGCCATTGGCGATGTACATCGCCACCTTGTGCTCGGTGCGCGCCACCTTCTTCAAACGGTCGAGCACCGAATATGTTGTTTCGATCAGATCGCCCTCGTAGATATTGGGGGCGCCCCGGTGCATCGCTGCAAGCACCTGTTCGGGCACGACCGATGGCCCGGGGATCGAGAGAAAGTGACGGCCGAAGGCGAGGGACATGGGCAAGCTCCGTTGCTGGCACCGCAACACTAGGGCGATCGCAGCGGGCCGCAACGCCGAAGTTGATCACGAGGGGTCAGGATGAGCAACTCCGTCCGCTATCCAGAGCGAACTGTCGTCAGACTGAGCGGCGTCGATGCGCACCGGTTCCTCCAGGATCTGGTGACAAACGATTTGGGCGGCGTGACCGACGGCGCGGTCTACTCCGCGCTCCTCACGCCGCAGGGGAAGTACCTTTTTGATTTCTTTGTTCTGGAGTTGGGCGGCGACCTCCACGTCGATGTCGCGGCAGACCGGGCGGACGCCCTCACCCGCCGCCTCGGCCTCTACCGCTTGCGGGCCCAAGTGACGATTGAGATCACGCCCCTGGCCGTCGCCGAAGTCTGGGGCGGCGCGGCGCCCGAAGGCGAGGGCGTGTTTGCCGATCCCCGCGCCCCTGCGCTCGGTTGGCGTGTCTACGACCCCGACCCGCCGGCCCGCTTCGGCCCGCCGACG
>JBCDHQ010000154.1:0-10566 GCA_038749815.1 Pseudomonadota bacterium
GAACGCGGCCGCATCGACCCAGGACAGGCTCTGGTCCCTTGCGGCGGCAAACATGCTGCTCTCCGGTGTGGGGTCGGAGCCGATCAGCCTAAACGGTGCCCCGCTCTCGCCCCCCGCGGTGCGCCTCTCGGGGGCGGAGCTTGCATCGCCGAGGACGCTCCGAAATGACGGGTCGGAGGCGGTGGAGACAGTGCTCACGGTTCTCGGCGTGCCCACGGAGCGCGAGCCCGCGCAAGGGAACGGCTATCAGATCGACCGCGCCTACTTCGATCTCGAGGGGGCGCCCGTTGACCCGAGTGCCGTCGCACTCGGCACGCGGCTCGTTGCCGTCGTCACAGTCCGCCCCGAGCGCGACAGCGAGGCCCGGTTGATGGTGGAGGATCCCCTGCCGGCGGGGTTTGACATCGAGAACCCGGCCCTCCTTGCCTCCGGGGATGTTGCGGCGCTCGACTGGCTGGCGCTCGACCAGGTGGCGACACACACGGAGTTCACGACCGATCGCTTCCGTGCGGCCGTGGACTGGAGGGGCGCTGCACCCTTCCGCCTCGGCTATCTCGTGCGGGCGACGGCGCCCGGCGCCTTTGCTCATCCAGCCGCGAGCGTTGTCGACATGTATCGCCCGGCCTACCGGGCCCGGACGGATGCCGGCCGGGTGACAGTCACACCGTGACGCGCGCGCTTCTGGCCCTCGCCTGCCTGGTGGCGGCCGTGTCTGCGGGCGAGCTGTGGATCAGACAGACACCGGTGCCGGCCCTCGACACGGCCCTGTCGGAGGAGGTGGCAGGGCGAGATGGCGCCCTCCTCGCCGTCTTCACGGCAGAGGACGGGCGCTGGCGCCTCGCGCCCGCCACGGTGGATCCGGACTACATCGATCTGCTGATCGCCTATGAGGACCAGCGCTTTCACCGCCATCCAGGTGTCGACCCGCTCGCCCTGATGCGTGCGGCGGGCGACGCGCTCTGGTCGGGGCGCATTCGCTCGGGCGGCTCGACGCTGACCATGCAAGTGGCGCGGCTTCTTGAGGAGGGATCGACCGGCAGGTGGGCGGGCAAGCTGCGCCAGATCCGCCTGGCCCTGGCGCTGGAGCGGCGGTTGAGCAAGGCGGAGATCCTCGACCTCTACCTCACGCGCGCGCCGTTCGGTGGCAATCTGGAGGGCGTGAGGTCCGCGAGCCTTGCCTATTTTGGCCGGGAGCCGCAGCGCTTGACCCTGGCCGAAGCTGCGCTTCTCGTGGCCCTGCCGCAAGCGCCTGAGGCGCGTCGGCCCGACCGCGCGTCTGCCGAGGCTCTCCAGAGCGCGCGTGCGCGCGTGATTGAGCGTGGCCTGACCGCGGGTCTCTTCTCGGAGCGCGACGCCGCACGCGCGCGCGCGGCGCCGGTGCCGACGGACCGCCGCCCGATGCCGAGCCACGCCCCGCATCTGGCCGCGGAGCTCGTTCGGGTTGGAGCGCACCAGACAACGCTCGACGTCGATCTTCAGGCCACGCTCGAGACCCTCCTCGCGGCTCATGTTGAGCTGCAGGACGACCCCGCCCTCAGCGGAGCGATCCTGGTGGCCGACCATCAAAGCGGTGAGATCCTCGCGCGTCTCGGATCGAGCGGCTACGGCGATCCGGTGCGCCGTGGGTATGTTGACATGACACGCGCAGTTCGATCGCCGGGATCTGCCCTGAAGCCGCTCGTCTACGCTCTCGGGTTTGAGGCCGGTCAACTCCATCCCGAAACACTGATCGAGGACAGACCTGCGCGCTTCGGCACCTGGCATCCCGTGAACTTTGACGGGCGGTTCCTCGGGACCGTCACGGTTCGGGACGCTCTCCTTGCGTCGCGGAACCTGCCAGCCGTCGCCGTTTTGGAGGCTGTCGGACCCGTGCGGATGCTGTCTCGATTGGACCGGATTGATGTTGCGACGCGCTTGCCGCCCGGCGCCAAGCCTGGGCTCGCGATCGCGCTTGGCGGGCTCGGCGTGACGCTCGAGGGTCTGGTCCAGACCTATGCGGGGCTGGCGGGCGGGCGCACGCGCCTGCACGACCGGCCGGGGGAGGGCGGTCCGCTCCCGGACCTGATCACTCCGGTGTCGGCCCACTATGTGCGCGACATCCTGCGCGATGGCGGTGGGATCGCGGCCAAGACCGGCACGTCCTACGGCTTCCGGGACGCGTGGGCCATCGGTTATGACGGGCAGCATGTCGTGGGCGTGTGGCTTGGCCGCGCCGACGGCGGTGCTGTGCCCGGTCTGACGGGGGCTCAGGCGGCGCGCCCGCTGCTCGATGCTGTGTTCGATCGGCTGGGGCCGACGCCAGCCCCCTTTCCGCCGCCCCCGCGTGATGCCCTACCGGCACAGGCAGCGGACCTGCCGCCGCCCCTCAGGCACTACCTGCACCGTCCGGAGGTCGATCCTGGCGTGGTTCTGGCGTTTCCGCCCGACGGCGCGCGAATCGATTTCGATCGCGCGGAGGCGACGACGCTGCTTCTGCGCGCCGCCAGCGGCACACCGCCCTATGCGTTTTTGGTCAACGGAGCGGTCGCAGGGCGCACGCGGCACCGCCCAGAGATTGAGGTCGAACTCCCCCTCCCAGGCCGCTACGACGTGACAGTGATCGACGCCGAGGGTGCGACGGCGCGTGGGCATGTGTTTGTCAAGTGAGCCGCCTGTGCAGCGTTGCCAGGGGTCCCCTGGTGGAGCAACGCAACTCTCGCTCCCGTACACAACTCCGCGTGGAGCTGAGACTGGTGTCCCTGCCCCCCCACTCCGCGACGCGCGGCCGCTTTCGCGAACCAAACGCAAAATCGATCATCCGGTCAGACAGATCCGTCAGACGCGAACAGGTGGCTTTCGGTGCGACAGAAACAACTCAACCGGCTCGACACCGAGAACGTCGCAAAAAGCCATGAGTTGATGCACAGGAACCGGGAGAGTGGCACTCTCGAAAGCTTCAATCTCTTCTTTTGGGATTGATGTTTTTATTGCCAGTTCGGCCCTGCTCATGTGCTGGCGACGACGGGTTGACGCTATGCCGTCTGCCAGTGTTCGCGCCGCGTCTTCCCAGATCATCCCGACACCTCTTGTTGGGTGCAGCTTAGGGATTTCTGTCCGCGGCGCTAGAATGTGCAATTATGCAGCGTCAGCCTCTCAACCGTAGATTGATTTGTGGAGTGAGGCGCGCCGTATTGGGTCAGTATTTGGCACTTGGTCCAAGGCGGAACTGCATTGCGTCGATGGCACGAGACACTAATTGCGCCTCAATCTCGCATTCGTTCTGCATCAACTCATGTCTGAGATAGACCATGAGGCGGAGAACCGCCTCCATCTCTCGTTCGCTCTCTCGTTTCGTCGCGGTACACATATCTTTCACTGTTCCACACGCAACGACTCCTTCCAACAATCCACAGATTGTGATGCGAAAGACTCGTGCTGAACGTCGCCACCCATAGACGAGGCTTCCGGAGACGCCCCGCTGCTGCAATTCTGCAGCACTCTGCGACCAGTCACAAGGGTTGGTTTGCATCCAACCCGTGTCGCATCGGCCAGAACGCGGGCGCCGTCCGAATCACTTGGCGGCGCGAGAACGAAAATTTCAGTCGGTGAGACCTTCAAAAGTGCGGCGCGAAACTCACGATTTGCGAACGGCGTTGGCTCCGACCCCTCGAACACGCGATCAGTGACGCGCGGTCGTGTACCAGGTCGCCACGTGCACTGCATCGGTTCCGATGGCACCCGTCGCCAATAGGCGATCGGCCAGCGGTAGCCGCGCGCCATCGACAGGAGATCGGCCATCCTCCGCGTGTCGGGGCATCCGGGAGGGGCATAGGCCCCCACAACCAACAGGAGCGGAAGATCGCCGGTGAAAACGCGGGTGGCGGGGCGGATGAGCGTCATTCCGCTCACGCAGCCGCACTCGCCGGCCCGGTCGCGCGGGTGGCGGAGTGTTCGAGCACGCCGACACTGTCCCACTCCCCCTCGGGTCGAATGATTGCGTAGGGGTCGGTGTGCAGGCTGATGGCATCCGACGGGGCAGGCCGCTCCCAGAGCATTTCCGTGAAGGACAATTCCGAGAACACAACCTGGCGGCCGGTGTCAGCGACACGGCACCCGAGTGTCTTGTAGAACGGCACCAAATCGTCACGCACATGCCCAAGCACTTTTTCAAACCCCTTGCGCGAGCAGTGCTCGAACGCCGTTCGAATGAGTTTGAGGGCAATCGCGGATGTGCGGTACCGGGACCGGACGGCGACCCGCTCGACTTTGGCAAATCCGCCAAAGTACCGGATCCGCAAGCATCCGACGGGTTCGGACCCCACCCAGCCAATCATGTGCGTCGCGCAGAAGTCATTGCCGTCGAACTCCTCTTCGTAGGGACAGTCCTGTTCGGCCATGTAGACTGCTGCGCGGATGGCTGTGACGCGCATAATGTCCTCGATCGTCTGAGCGGTCGTGACCCGCAGGTCAGGCTCCGCCGGACGTGGCGCGTGGGATGTGTTGGGGGCAAGGAAGCTGTGGCTGCCGTCAGGCATCGGTTCGATCTCCAGTTTGATGCGAGTGGTCTTGGTCGTGTTTGGGTTGGCTGCCCGGCCGGTTGGCCATTCGGACGTATTCGAGGAGATCGGGTGTCTTCGGGTCGGCACGGTTTTCAAATCCAAGCGTCCGCATGATGCGCTCGCCTGCTGGGGTCGCTGCAGTGCCGTAGAGATTTGCGCGTGCGAACGGCTCGCCGCGCAACATCACTGCGATCTGGGGGATGGCACCGGCAGCGCGTCCGGGCGCAAAGACGCCCCACTTGTAGATCCCGGCAATCGAGTCGCCAGTGGTCGCGGTGTGCGCCGTGTCAGGCATCGCCGCCAAGAAGCGCCCGTTCAGAAGAGCGGCCAGACCGCTCGACGAAAGCATCAGCATGGCATAAAATCCGCGGAGTGCAGTGGTCTTGGTGTCGAAGATGCTCCAGATGTTGTCGCGATGACGCCGACTCATTGCAAAGCACGTCGCCAGGCTCGCAATCGTTTTTGCTTGCCTCGCGTAAGGAGGGGGATATACCGTGGAGAGGTCGGCAAGTGTCGCATGTCTGATGAAAACCTGCGAGCTTGCTTGGTCTACGGAAAGTTGGTCGAACTCTTTCATAGAGACTTACAGTGTCAGAACGCCACACAAAAGCAGACCATCGTAACTTTGCGGTTTGTTGTGCTCAATTGAGCCTCCTTCATAAGTTAACATGTCGGACTCCGGGACGCAGCGTGTCGTTTCGCGAGCGGGGCGATGCAGGAACGCAGCAATGGTGATGTCGAAGTCGAGATCGGATGTCTCATG
Organism: Pseudomonadota bacterium; assembly: GCA_038749815.1. Classification (GTDB taxonomy): domain Bacteria; phylum Pseudomonadota; class Alphaproteobacteria; order Rhodobacterales; family Rhodobacteraceae; genus Algicella. The sequence continues at coordinate 5,302 of JBCDHQ010000154.1, forward strand.
GGATGACCTGAAGGTGTTCCTGGCCTGCGCACGGACGCTGAGCTTCCGGGCGGCGGCCAAAAGACTTGGGCTGACATCGTCGACAGTCGTCCGCCGAATTGGCGCTCTTGAGCGCGATCTTGGCTTCACACTCTTTGACCGGCTGCCCAACGGTGTGCAGCTGACACGCGAGGCGCAGCGGCTTGTTGCAAGTGCAAACCAGATCGAGCAGGGCGCGTTCGACTTTCAGCGCAGGATTGAGACCTTTGCCGGCTCCAAGCGTGGCATTGTTCGAATTTCGGCGACAGAAGGGGTTGGCACATATTGGTTGATGCCCCGCTTGATTGAGTTTCAAAAGGGCAACCCGATGATGGTCGTCGACATGCGGACATCCGACGCCCCCGTCGATGTCGCCCGCATGGAGGCCGATGTCGCGGTCCAGTTCGAAGAGCCGTCCAATCCCAATGTGATGCGGCGCCGGCTCGGCTCGCTCCATATTTATCCGTATGCATCCCGGCGCTACATCGATCTCTACGGCATGCCGCAATCCCGCGCGGAAATGGTGGACCATCGCCTGATCGACCAGACCGGCCCGCAGCTCGACGAGGGCGCCTGGCCGCGGTATCTGGATCTGGAGGACATAGAGGGTGTCGTTGGGATCCGCACGAACTCCTCCGCGGCCCACTTCTACGCGGTCGAGCGTGGGGCAGGGATCGGCGGTCTTGCGACATTCACGTCTGCGCTTGGCGTCGATCTAACGCCGATCGACATTGGCGTCCACCATAGGATGGACATCTGGATGACCTACCATCCCGATGCGCGGCGCACCCCGCGGATTGCCACAATGATCGACTGGCTGATCGCGAGCTTTGATCCGTCGAAGTATCCCTGGTTCCGAGACGAGTTCATCCATCCCGCCTCCTTTGTCAATTTCGACAGCCGCCACTGGCAAGACAGCGCCATTCGGGGCTTTGTGTCGGCCGGCATCGCAGCCGACCTGCCCTGAGGGCGAGCCAAAGACAACCGTTGGTGGACCGGCGGGTTCCCTATGTTCTGGCGGCCTGCACAGGGGTCAGCATCCTGTCGACGGACCTGATCGCGCCGTCGATCCCGGATCTGCCCGCCGCGTTCGACACAGACATTCGGACGGCGCAGAGCGTGGTGGCCGTAAATCTGCTGGCCTACGCGGTCGCTCAGTTGGTGCATGGTCCGGTCGCGGAGGCGTTTGGCAGGCGGGGTCTCCTTCTGGTGTCGCTCGCTCTCTTTTCCGGGGTCTCGCTTCTCTGTGCGTTCTCTCCAACGATCCAGGCGCTGCTCGTCGGTCGATTTGCACAAGGTCTGTTGTCGAGCGTGCCGTCCGTCGTCGTGGTGCTGATCATTCGGGAGCTCTATGCGCCCGCGCGCGCGATGCAGGTAATGGCGCTTTATGGGTTCACGATCGGCGCGGCGCCGGCCCTTGGGCCGCTGATCGGCGGGTATCTTCAGATTTGGATCGGCTGGCAGGCCGGCTTCGTTCTCACGGCGCTCCTCGCGGCCCTTGCGGCTACGGCCGTGGCATCGCTCGTCCCGGAGACCTTGACGACCCGCCGACCTCTCGAGGTGCGGGGTGTGACTGAGGCCTATCGTGAGCTCCTTCTGCGCCCGGCGTTTCTGCGCCAGGCGGTCAGCCTCGGCCTCGCGTTCGGCAGCTACTTTGCCTGGGTCACCACCGCACCGGTCATCTTTCGGGAGAGCTTCGGTCTGAGCCCGGAGCGCTTCGGCTACGCCGCCCTTTTGGTCGTCGGGGCCTATATGATCGGGAGTGGCCTGGCAGCGCGGCTCGGGCCGCGGCTTGGCCCGGAGCGCCTCTTCCGCGGCAGCCTGATCGTCCTGACCGGCGCGCTCCTGGTTCTGGCTGCACTGACGTTCGTGCTGCCGCCAAACCTGCCCGCAATCCTCGGTCTGATGGCGGTCTACGGATTTGGCTTCGCTGGGGTGATGGCCGCGGGCCCGCTGGTTGCGCTCGACGCGGCATCTGGTCTGGCGCAGGGGCCGGCCTCAGCCCTCATCGGCGCCTGCCAGCTTGGCGCCGCTGCGCTTGCGGGCTTTCTCTCGGGTGGGTTTTATGCGGGTGGTGTGGCCTCGATGACGGTGACGATGGCAGGTCTCGCGGTTCTCGCCCTCCTCAGCGCCGCCCGCTCTCCTCGGGGATAAGACCCCGTGGCGCAAACCGCAGCACCAGAAGGAGGAGGAGACCCATCAGGAAGAGCCGGAGATGCGGTCCCGCATCCGTGAGCCGCGCATGGAGGAGAGATCCCGGATCCAAGCGCTCCGTGATCAGGCCCATGACGTAGGGCCCCGCTGTTTCCACTTCGATCCAGAGAAACCAAATCAGGAACCCGCCGAGGATGGCGCCCCTGTTGTTGCCCGACCCGCCGACGATCACCATCACCCAGATCAGGAACGTGAAGCGGAGGGGGTTGTAGGTCACGGGCGTGAATTGCCCGTCGAGCGTCGTCAGCATCGCGCCGGCGATGCCGACAACGGCCGAGCCCAGCACAAAGACCTGGAGGTGGCGCGCGGTGACATCCTTGCCCATCGCGGCCGCCGCGTCCCGGTTGTCCCGGATGGCGCGCATCATCCGCCCCCAGGGCGAGTGAAGCGCGCGCTCAGCCAGAGTATAAAGCACGAGGAGCACGGTCGCGAAGAGGGCTGTGTAGCCGAGTTTGACGACAATCGCGGCGAGCGTTGCGGGCTCCATCCCGCGCTGCGCGGCCAGGTCGACCAGCCAGGTGGCCTCGCGAAGATCGACTTCATAGGGCACCGGTCGCGGCAGGCCGGTCACGTTTTTGACGCCACGTGTCAGCCAGTCCTCATTCTTCATCATGAAGATCAGGATCTCCGCGATGCCGAGCGTCGCGATGGCGAGGTAGTCCGACCGGAGCCCCAGCGATATCCGCCCGATGACCCAGGCCGCGCCCGCCGCCAAAAGCCCCCCGGCCGCCCAGGCGAGGATCACCGGCAGGCCGAGCCCGCCGAGATATCCGGTCGCCGCTGGATCCACCGCCTCGATCGCCGAGGCTCCGGGCGTGTAGGCCAATCGGGCGAGAACATAGCCGACACACACAATCCCCCACGTGGTGAGTGTCCGTGCCCGCCCCGTCAGCCGTCGTCGCGCGTAAACCACCGCCGCGGCCGTTGCCATCACAGCGATGCCGGCGAGAAGCATCAGGGCGCCGCCCGCTGTCCAAGCCGCTCCGACCGGCGGCATCGAGATCAGCACCACCGCCACGCCCCCGAGTGCCGCGAACCCCATCGTCCCCACATTGAAGAGGCCAGCGTAGCCCCAGGAGATGTTCACGCCGAGGGCCATCACCGCCGAGATGAGGCACATGTTCAGGATCGCGAGCGCCACATTCCAGCTTTGAAAGACGCCCACCGCCGCAAGCGCTGCGGCCATTCCGAGGTAGAGGAGGGCAGACCTCATATCACTTGCCCCCGGAAGAGGCCGGTCGGTCGGATCAGAAGCACCACGACGAGGATCACGAAGGACACAGCGAACTTGTAGTCGGTCGAGAGGAGCTGAAAGAGGCCCTCGGGCTCCCAGGACGGCACCAGATGATCGAGGAAGCGCTTGTAGGCGTAGGTGATCGTGACCTCGGAGAAGGCGATGATGAACCCGCCGGCAATCGCACCGACCGGGTTGCCGATGCCGCCGACGATTGCGGCGGCGAAGATCGGCAGGAGGAGTTGGAAATAGGTGAAGGGTTTGAACGACTTGTCGAGCCCGTAGAGGACGCCCGCGACTGTGGCGAGCGTCGCCGCGATGATCCAGGTGTAGAGGACCACGCGGTCCGGGTTGATCCCTGAGAGAAGCGCGAGATCCTCATTGTCTGAATAAGCCCGCATCGCCTTGCCCATTCGCGTTCGGTTCAGGAAGTAAAAGAGCGCGATGACCACGGCGACGGCGACGATCAGTGTCAGGACCTGGGTCGTGCGGATCGCGAGACCCTCATCGAGGCCGGTCATTGCCTCGAACTCGCGGGCGCGGATCAGAAAGCGCTCGCCATCGGCAAAACGCTGGTCGTCCGGGCCGATGATCAGCCGGACAATCCCGTTGATCATGAACATCACCCCGATCGAGGCGATCACGAAGACGACCGGCGCCGCCCTTTGCCGGCGATAGAACCGGTAGACCACCCGGTCGAAAAAGAGGGTGAGCCCCACCGCCGCGAGGACCCCCACCGGCAGCGCGAGGAGCGCTGTCGGCAGCACCCCTGCCGTGATCCCGGACGCCTGCAAGCCCCAGGTGACCAGGATCGTCGCCATCGCGCCGAATGCCATCAGATCGCCATGGGCGAAGTTCGAGAACCGGAGCACCGCGTACACGATCGTCACCCCAAGCGCTCCAAGCGCAAGCTGCGCCCCATAGGCCGTCGCTGGCACAAGAACGAAATTGGCGAAGAGGACGAGGGCGTTCAACAGATCGGTCATGTCGTGTCCGCGCAGAACAAGAGGGCAAGGACAATCAGACCCGCCAAAACCGCAAGACGCCACACCGAACGCCGCTCGTCAGAGAGCCATTTGTCGAACCCTGGCTGATCTGCAACGTCTTGCCGCAGAAACGGCAAAGGGCCACACAGGATCCACCGCCTTGGACACCCGGCAAAGTGGATCCCGGAGGCCTCGTCTGGGGTCACGATGAATACCCCGTCGAGGAGCGGCCATCGGCAAAGGCTCTTGCCCGCTCTGCCGTTGGACATGGCTGGCCGGGTGGATGGCGCCCTTCAGGGTGGCGCCAAGGCCTGAACTTGAGAAATCGGAGGTGACGGCTCGCGCGATACCGGCAGTGCGATCCGGTTTTGAGGTCTGAGCGCGGCGGCCGTTCGCTTGCCCTGCGAGGCGGACACCGGCGGGCGCGTGATGAGGTTAAAACACCATCCGCGGGGCAGTCCCTGACACTGCGGAGCGGGGCCGCGCCGTCATCCCCCAAGAAAGCTCGCCCGGACCTCCGGGTCGGCGAGGAGTGCCTCGCCTGTGTCTGTGAACCGGTTCCGGCCCTGCACCAAAACATAGCCGCGGTCGGCGATGGTGAGGGCCTGGCGCGCGTTTTGCTCGACCATCAGGATTGCGATGCCGGTGCGGGCGACCTCGAGGATCCGGTCGAAGAGCTCGTCCATCACGATGGGCGAGACGCCGGCGGTCGGTTCGTCGAGCATCAGGACCTCGGGCTCCGTCATCAGCGCGCGCCCGACAGCCACTTGTTGGCGCTGCCCGCCCGAGAGCTGGCCCGCAGGCTGTGCGGCC
>JBCDHQ010000155.1:0-10564 GCA_038749815.1 Pseudomonadota bacterium
CCGCGATTTCCTCAAGAGCTTCCGGTTTGAGGTCGACAGTCAGACCAGCCTCAACTGGTACCTGCCGGAAGAGGAGCTCGACGAGATGCGCGAAATCGTCGACGGACCAGAGATCGGTGCGCGGATCGCCCATCTCAAGGACTGGTGGCGGGGGGCGGCGGGGTGACGGCCGGCAAGAATGCGTTAGGTAAAGGAATGTAGTGGTTTGCCATCGACAGATCAGGAGCGCGCAATGCCCCCCCTTATCGCTCTCTTCCTCCGCAATGCCGTGATCGGCTTTGCTCTCGCGGCCGTGTTCGTGGCCGGGCTTGTTGTGTTCAACGTCGCGGGTCTCGGCGCACTTCTCACCAAATCGCTCGCCGGTCTTTTCGGGATGGGCGTTCTGACCTTCTTCCTCGGCCTCACATTCGGCTCGGTGCAGATCGGCATCGCCGTGATGGCGCTCGGCAACCAAGACAATCCAGGTGGCGGACAGCGCCTGCGGTTCCGACGCGAGCCGCAACCGGAGGCCGACGCCGTGCCAGTGCGGGTGCGTGCCCGCTGATCACTCGGCGGCCTTAGGGCGGACCGCGCGGATCAGATCGAGGATTTCTCGAGCGGCGTCAGGAATGTTCGTCCCCGGCCCGAAGATCGCGCTTACGCCGGCGGCCTTCAGGCCGGCGTGGTCCTGGGCGGGGATCACCCCTCCGCACACGACCAGGATGTCCGACGCGCCTTCAGCGGCGAGCGCGGCAACGAGTTTCGGGGCAAGTGTCCCATGGCCTGCCGCCTGGCTCGAGACGCCGATCACATGGACGTCGTTGTCGATTGCATCGCGCGCGGCCTCTTCGGGTGTTTGAAAGAGCGGACCGACATCGACATCGAAGCCGATATCGGCGAACGCCGTCGCAATCACCTTGGCCCCGCGATCGTGTCCGTCCTGACCCATTTTGACCACCAGCATGCGGGGGCGGCGCCCCTCCTCAGCCGCGAAGGCCTCGACATCCGTCTGGATGGCGGCAAAATCGGCGTCGCCTTCATAGGCGGCGCCGTAGACCCCGGCGAGGGTTTTGACTTCAGCGCGGTATCGCCCGAAGGCCCGCTCCATCGCATCTGAGATCTCGCCGACTGTGGCGCGCGCCCGTGCCGCCTCGACCGCCGCGGCGAGGAGGTTCTCCCCGGGGGCAGTGGCGGCGCGCTCAAGCGCCGCAATGCCGCCATCGCACGCCGCCTGATCGCGGTCTCGCCGCAGGGCGTCGAGACGTGCGATCTGGGCCTCGCGGACCGCGACATTGTCAACAATTCGAATGTCGAGATCCTCCTCTGCCTCGAGGCGGTACTTGTTGACACCGACGATCGTCTCCTCGCGCCGGTCGATGGCGGCCTGGCGGCGTGCTGCCGCTTCCTCGATCCGGAGTTTTGGCATGCCGGAAGCCACAGCCTGGGTCATGCCTCCAAGCGCATCGACCTCTTCGATCAGCGCCCAGGCTGCCTCCGCCAGATCGGCGGTGAGGCGCTCGACGTAATAGCTGCCGGCGAGGGGGTCGACGACCTTGGTCACGCCGGTCTCCTCCTGGAGGATGAGCTGCGTGTTGCGCGCGATCCGGGCCGAGAACTCCGTCGGGAGGGCCAGCGCCTCATCGAAGGAATTGGTGTGGAGGGACTGGGTGCCGCCGAGGACCGCCGCCAGCGCCTCGTAGGCCGTGCGCACGACGTTGTTCATCGGGTCCTGCTCAGCGAGCGAGACGCCGGAGGTCTGGCAGTGGGTGCGCAGCATCAGACTGCGGGGATCCTTGGCGCCGAAGCCCTTCATGATGCGGTGCCAGAGGAGGCGGGCGGCGCGGAGCTTGGCGGCCTCCATGAAGAAATTCATGCCGATGGCGAAGAAGAACGAGAGGCGCGGCGCGAATGTGTCGACGTCCATCCCGCGCTCGATCGCGGCCTTCACGTATTCCTTGCCGTCGGCGAGCGTAAAGCCGAGCTCCTGGACCAGTGTCGCCCCGGCCTCCTGCATGTGATAGCCGGAGATCGAGATCGAGTTGAACTTCGGCATCTCGCGGCTGGTGTAATCGATGATGTCCGAGACGATCCGCATCGAGGGCTCGGGCGGGTAGATATACGTGTTGCGGACCATGAATTCTTTGAGGATGTCGTTCTGGATGGTCCCGGAGAGCGCGCTGCGCGGCACCCCCTGCTCCTCGCCCGCAACGATGAACGACGCCAGAACGGGGATCACGGCGCCGTTCATGGTCATGGAGACCGAGATCTTCTCGAGCGGGATCCCGTCGAAGAGGGTCTTCATGTCCTCGACCGAGTCGATCGCGACGCCGGCTTTGCCGACATCGCCCTCGACGCGCGGGTGGTCGCTGTCGTAGCCGCGGTGGGTGGCGAGGTCGAATGCGACGGAGACGCCCTGCTGTCCGGCCGCGAGCGCCTTTAGGTAGAAGGCGTTCGATTCCTCCGCCGTCGAAAAACCTGCGTATTGGCGGATTGTCCAAGGACGGCCGGTGTACATCGTGGCGCGTGGGCCGCGGATATAGGGCGCCTCGCCCGGCAGCGCGCCGAGGTGCGCGAGGCCCGTCAGATCCTCTGCCGTGTAGATTGGCTGGATGGCAAGACCCTCGGGCGTGTCCCAGATCAGCTCGCGCGGGTCGCGCCCTTTGAGATCGCGTGCCGCGCGCGCCATCCAATCGTCGCGTGTCATCCGTGCCCTCCGCTTTTCCGTCAGGGCCCTTTCATCGGGCATCCCCAGGCTTATTTTATGACGCAATGAGGGGACCAATGACCAGAACCATAGCACTCTTAATCGGCCTCGCCGGGGCCGCACAGGCCGCGGACTTGAGCGAGGAGAGCCTTGACGCGCTTCGCTGGGAGGCGCGACCCGTGGTGATCTTCGCCGACAGTCCCAACGATCCACGGGTGCAAGAGCAGCTCGACATGTTGGACGCGGATGAAGCCGAGCTGACGCTTCGCGACGTTGTGATCCTGGTCGACACCGACCCTGACGCGGGCTCAGACCTGCGCCAGCGCCTCCGCCCGCGGGATTTCATGTTCGTGCTGATCGGCAAGGATGGCGAGGTGAAGTACCGCAAGCCGAACCCGGTGCCCGTGCGGGAGCTGGTGCGGCTGATCGATCGCATGCCGATGCGTCAGCGCGAAATCGAGGCCGAGCGGCGCTCAAACTGATCACTCGAACTCCATGATCACGTCGTCGACGGCGAGGGAGGCACCGGCCTCCGCATTGATCTTGGCGACTGTCGCCCGCCGCTCGGCGCGCAGCACGTTCTCCATCTTCATCGCCTCGACAGTGCAGAGGGCCTGCCCCTCCTCGACCGCGTCCCCTTCCGAGACCGCGAGGCTCACCACCACGCCGGGCATCGGACAGAGCAGCATTTTGGAGGTGTCGGGCGGCAGCTTCTCCGGCATCAGCGCGGCCAGTTCCGCGACACGGGGGGAATACACGCGAACGTCGAGATCCATGCCCCGGCTTCTGATCCGAAACCCCGCCGCGATGGGGTCGATCTTGAAGATCATCTTCGCGGTCATCGTCTTCGGCGGGGCAAAGGGATCCGCGGATGCGCCGGTCGGCACGGGCTCCCAGAAGGCCGCCCGCGCCAGTCGACGTCCCGGGTGCCAGTCGGTGGAGAGCCTCAGGTCCGCGCCCCTGACGGTCACCGCGTGGTCGCCATCCGGCCCCGGCCAAAGCTCCGGGGGCACGGGACGTCCGGCATCGGGCAAGCGGTGGCCAACGGCGCGCTCGGTCGTGCCATCGATCTGCACCGCGAGGTCGAAGCGCGGCGCGCCCGCGGCCTCGCGCATGCGCCCTTCGATCCGGCTCCGCTGACGGGTCTCGGCGATATGCGAAAGGACCGCCGCGAGGGCTTTGACGCGCCGCAAGGCGTCGTCCGACACGGGCGCGCCGGCGAACCCCTCCGGATACTCCTCTGCGATGAACCCGGTCGAGATGTCGCCGGAGACAAAGCGGGGGTGGTCCATGACAGCCGAGAGGAAGGGGAGGTTATGGCCGATCCCCTCGACCTCGAAGGCGTCGAGGGCGTGGCGCATCTCTTCGATGGCCGCGCTGCGATCCGGGGCCCAGGTGCAGAGCTTGGCGATCATCGGGTCGTAGTACATCGAGATCTCGCCGCCTTCGTAGACGCCGGTGTCGTTGCGGATAACGGGCGCTGCGGGGCGGTCGCCGGGCGCGTAACCCTCGGTCTCAGCCGGGGGACGGTAGCGGGTGAGGCGGCCGATGGAGGGGAGGAAGTTGCGGTAGGGATCCTCGGCGTAGAGCCGGCTCTCCATGGCCCAGCCGTCAAGGCGGATGTCGGATTGCCCGAAGCTGAGCTTCTCGCCGGCTGCGATGCGGATCATCTGCTCGACCAGATCGATCCCGGTGATGAGCTCGGTCACCGGGTGTTCCACCTGGAGGCGCGTGTTCATTTCGAGGAAATAGAAGTTGCGGCTGCCGTCGACGATGAACTCGACCGTCCCGGCGGAGGCGTAGCCGACCGCCTGGGCGAGCGCCACCGATTGCTCCCCCATCGCTCTGCGCGTGTCCTCATCGAGGAAGGGCGAGGGCGCCTCCTCGATCACCTTCTGGTTCCGCCTTTGGATCGAGCACTCCCGCTCGCCGAGATAGAGGCAGGTGCCGTGCCGGTCGGCGAGGATCTGGATCTCGATATGACGCGGCGAGGTGACGAACTTCTCGATGAAAATCCGGTCGTCACCGAAGGACGACTTGGCCTCGTTCTTCGACGCTTGGAAGCCCTCGCGCACTTCGTCCTCTTTCCAGGCGATGCGCATGCCCTTGCCGCCGCCGCCGGCGGAGGCCTTGATCATCACCGGATAGCCGATCTCCCCCGCGATCCGGATGGCCGCCTCCGCGTCCTCGATCAGGCCCATATATCCCGGGACGGTCGAGACGCCGGCCTCGGACGCGAGCTTCTTCGACGTGATCTTGTCGCCCATCGCCTCGATGGCAGTCGGCGGTGGGCCGATGAAGGCGATGCCCTCGGCGGCGAGCGCCTCCGGGAAGGCCGCCCGCTCGGAAAGGAATCCATAGCCCGGGTGCACGGCCTCGGCCCCCGTCTCGCGGCAGGCGGCCACGATCCGGTCGATCAGGAGGTAGCTCTCCGCCGCGGGGGGCGGGCCGATCGCGACGGCCTCGTCGGCCATCGAGACATGAAGGGCATTGCGGTCGGCCTCCGAGTAGACGGCCACCGTTCCGATCCCCATCCGCCGCGCCGTTTTGATCACCCGACAGGCGATCTCCCCCCGATTGGCGATCAGGATCTTCTTGAACATCGGCCCCTCCTCGGCGTGCGGCTGTCACCGATCCGTGACATACCCGCGCCGAGGACCGCCGTCACCCGCCCAATTGAGCCGAACGGGCGCCCCGTCAGCGGAGCTCGTCGACTATTTCGTCGCTGACAACGCCGATGGCCCCGCCGACGATGGCGCCGGTCACCGGGTTTGCGTTGTAAACAGTGGCCGCAGTCGCGCCGATGGCGGCGCCGGTCGCGCCCCGCTCCAGGTCGGTGTCGCCGCAGGCCGCAAGGGCGCAGAGAAGCGCCAGGCCGATAACAACTCGCATGATACATCTCCCCTTGATGATGAGGAGGATCATCGTGGAGGCGAGCGGCCCGCGCTCCTCACACCGGTGTGAGATTGCAGGATCGGCGGCAAACCGCTTGATTTGCAACGATTTTGAAATGATCTTGTGAGGCTACCCCGGCGCGTCGCGTTGGGCGCGGCGGGCCAGCACCTCGGCCCGCGCGTGCCAGACATAGTCCGGATCGCGCGCAACCTCGCCCCAATAGAGCCGCCCGCCAAAGCGCCAGGGGTCGATCACCACGCCGTCATCCCAGGCCGTCCCGCGCGCGGCGATGATCGCGGTTGAGTGGTCAATGCGGAACGGATTGTCGGCATTGGCGATCGCTCGGTGGATCGCGAGCGTCTCGAACCCTTCGGCCTTGAGGCGCGTCTCCAGATCCTCAGCCCAGTGCCAGCAAAGCCCGCGGGGCCGGAGGCCCATGTTGACCTTGGTGTTGTGGATCAGCGGCGGGTCCGTGATCCCGTAGGAGACAGTGAGCGCGGCTGTCGTCGCATAGGTGATCTCCGCTGCCCGCTGCGCCTCCACTGGGTCGACGCGGGGATCGAGCGCGGCGATGTTTTTTGCGAGCGCCGAGATGTCCGTCTCCGTGGCCGGCGGCGGCGGAGCAACCCCGCAGGCCGCGAGGACGAGCAGGAGAAGACCCGCAAGAAGAGGCAGGCGCATCATGGGTCAGGATCCTCTAAAGCGTTGGGGAAGCTCTCGGAAATCGCATCCGGGTCGAGGCGGAGACGGGCGTCGTAGCTCTCTGGGTCGAAGGGATCATCCGCGGGCAGAACCTCTCGCCCGAGCACCCAAGAGAGGCGCCCGGCGTCCAAATTCCCCCGCTCGAAGGGTGCGTCGCCGAAGGCGGCCCAGAGAGCTGCGAGAAACGCCTCATCGGCGGCGAGGTCTTCTCGACGGCGGTCGGCATAGCGTTCCCGCGCGACGAGGCGCGTCGGGTTGCCCTTTGCGGGACGACGAATGGTGAAATGATGGTCAGTGCCGGCGAGCCGGCTCGGAAACCCGCGGTGTTTCAGCATCGGCAGGGCTCCGGCATGGGTCGCCCGGGCCGCGTGTGCGGCCAGGACGGTCTCTCGGGCGAGGCTCAGCCTTTGCCGGTGAAGACGGGCTCGGGCACAATCACTGGGACGGGTTGCGGCGCCGGCTCTTCCTGCTGGCCGCACGCTGCGAGGCCGAATGCGAGGAGCATCGCGGCGAGTTTAATGGGCGTGGACATGTCGCGTTCCTTTCTGGACATCCATGGTCTTGAGACGGAATAGAGCGCGATCCCGTCCGGTCGCGGAGCCTAACGGCTCACGCTCGAAAAGCAATCTCGTGATGTGTTTGTGCGCACTTGGGTGTTGCCTGCTTGCGCAAGCCACCGCCGACGCAGGCCCGGGTCGTCCAGAAGCCGGGCGATCCGCGACGCCGTTCCGGGCGGCGCGGGGCGGAGGAGCCAGCCGCCGGCTGTGATGCACGCCATGAGGTCCCGGTGCTCCACCACGATCACCGGCGAGAAGCCCCGCACATCTCGGAGCGCCCGCCAGAGGTCCTGGCGGATCTGATGCGCAAGCCGCGCTCGGGACGCAGGCGCCGGCATCTCGCGGCTGACGGAGATGTCGAGCCGTGCGCGCCCGGGGCGCGAGAGCGTCAGCCGCGGTCCCGCCCGCTCCACCTGCCAGCTCACGGCCGCTTTGCGATCATGTCGATCTCCACCAGTGCCCCAACGGCGAGTGCGGTGACCCCGACTGTGGTGCGCGCCGGCCGTCTGTCGGCTGGGAAGTAGGTTTCATAGACGGCGTTGAAGGCCGCATACTCCGCCTCGAACCGGGTCAGGTAGCAGCGGCACTGGAGCACATGGCTGAGATCGAGACCCAACTCGCCGAGCACCAGTTTCAGGTTCTCCATCACCTGCCGCGTCTGGGCCTCGATCCCCTCCGGCAGAGGCGCCTCTGGATCGGTCGGATCGGTCGGCATCTGACCTGTCAGAAACACCCAGCCATCGGCTTCGGTCGCGTGGGAGAAGGGCGCGACGGGGCGGGGGGCATTGGGAAGAAAGTGCGCCTTCATCGGACAGTTTCCCGTGTCGGGATCTCCCGATGCTCGAGAAACCTCTTTGGGCCAAAGTGCAGGATCGCGCGAAGCGCGCTCTCCAGAGCTTTCGAGTTGAGCAGCGATGGGGTGCGCTCAAGTCCGTCTGCTTCGGTGACGGCCCGCGCCACCTTGTCGGCGTAGATCGAGACCATCGACACATCGTTTGGGGTCGGCGCGTGGTCGTTCAATATTTGAGCCAAAGTAATAAGGTTGTCGTTGAGATAAATATCCGCGTGCTGAAACAGTGTCTCTTCGGACAGCGAGGCCGCTCTTTGCCGCCACTGACTAATGTTGGTCTCCATGTCCCATAGATCTCGACCAATGCCGATGTCCAGTAAGGCAATGTTAAGCTGAGATGCGCTGTTTCGACGGAAGGCTTGATTGCAGACGGTCTCTATCGTCTTGCGGCGCTCTCTGTCAGATTTCAGCCAAGCGAGCATCAAAAATCACCTCAGAGCGGGATATTGTCATGCTTTTTCCAGGGGTTCTCCAACACCTTTCCCCGCAGCGCCGCGAAGGCTCGGGCCACGCGTCTGCGGGTTGAGTGGGGCATGATGACCTCGTCGATGAAGCCCTTTTCCGCGGCGACAAAAGGATTTGCGAAGCGGTCTTCGTAGTCCTTGGTCCGGGCGGCGATTTTGTCGGCATCGCCGAGCTCGCTCCGGTAGAGGATCTCGACCGCGCCTTTGGCGCCCATCACGGCGATCTCGGCGGTGGGCCAGGCGTAGTTGATGTCGCCCCTGAGATGCTTGGAGCTCATCACGTCATAGGCGCCGCCATAGGCCTTGCGGGTGATCACGGTGACTTTGGGAACGGTCGCCTCGCCATAGGCAAAGAGGAGTTTCGCGCCGTGTTTGATCACGCCCCCATACTCCTGCCCCGTGCCAGGGAGGAAGCCGGGCACGTCGACAAAGGTCAGAAGTGGGATCGAGAACGCGTCACAGAAGCGCACAAAGCGCGCCGCCTTGCGCGAGCTGTCAATGTCGAGACACCCGGCGAGGACCATCGGCTGGTTTGCGACGACACCGACCGTTGAGCCGTCGAGCCGGATGAAGCCCGTCAGGATGTTCTTGGCATAGGCCGCCTGGATCTCCAGAAAATCGCCCTCATCTGCGGTCTTCAGGATCAGCTCGCGCATGTCATAGGGCGTGTTGGGGTTGTCGGGGATCAGGGTGTCGAGGCTCATCTCGACGCGGTCGGGGGCGTCGAAGACCGGGCGGACGGGCGGTTTCTCTCGGTTCGACAGGGGGAGCATGTCGACGAGGCGGCGAACCTCGAGCAGGGTTTCGACATCGTTTTCGAAGGCGGCATCGGCGACGGAGGACTTCGTGGTGTGGGTTTTGGCGCCGCCGAGCTCTTCTGCCGTGACGATTTCGTTGGTGACTGTTTTGACGACATCGGGGCCAGTGACAAACATGTAGGAGGTGTCTCGGACCATATAAATGAAGTCCGTCATCGCCGGTGAGTAGACCGCGCCACCCGCGCAAGGGCCCATGATGACCGATATTTGCGGCACGACGCCCGAGGCGAGGATGTTGCGCTGGAACACATCGGCATAGCCCGCAAGGCTCGCCACGCCCTCCTGGATCCGCGCACCGCCTGAGTCGTTGAGGCCGATCACCGGGCAGCCGGTCTTCATCGCGAGGTCCATGATCTTGCAGATCTTTTCGGCATGCGTCTCGGAGAGAGAGCCGCCGAGGACTGTAAAGTCCTGCGCAAAGACCGCCACCATCCGGCCGTTGATCGTGCCCCAACCCGTCACAACGCCGTCGCCCGGGATCTTCTGTTCGGCCATACCGAACTCGGTCGCGCGGTGTTGGACGAACATGTCGAATTCCTCGAACGAGCCATCGTCCAGCAGCACGTCGAGACGCTCGCGCGCAGTGAGCTTGCCCTTGGCGTGCTGCGCGGCAACCCGCCGCGCGCCGCCGCCGTGGCGCGCCTCCTGCCGCCGCGTCTCGAGCTCCTGCAAGATGTCTTTCACCGCGCGTCCTCCGTCCTCTGGCGTGCAGCAGCATAGAAATCGACAGGGTCCGCGAACAGACCCTTTCTCTTTCGCCCCGTTTCTCTTGCGCCGGGGGCCGGGCCGGGCTAGGCGCCGCGAACACTGTTCAGGGGGTGGCGATGAAGGCGAGCGAGCGACGGGCGGAGACGCGGGAAGCGCTGGTCCACGCGGCGGAGGCGCGGATCGCGGAGGAGGGGCTGAGCGGTTTGAAGGCGCGCGCGCTCGCCACGGAGGTCGGGATCTCGGTCGGCGCGATCTACACGTACTTTGCCGATCTCGATGCCCTCGCGCTTGAGGTCAACGCGCGCACTTTTCACGCGCTCGGGGCGTTTGTGACCGAGGCGGTTGCGGCCGAACAGGGCGGGCCGGAGCGGCAGCTTGTCGCGATGGGGCTCGCCTATGCGCGGTTCGCTGCGGAAAAGCCGCGGCGCTGGCGCGCGATCTTCGACATCGAGCTCACTGAAGATCAGCCGCCGCCGGAGTGGTACATGGACGAGATCCGCGCGCTCTTCAGGATCATCGCGCAGCCGCTCGGGACGCTTCGGACGGATCTCGGTCCCGAAGATGTCCTCCTGCTGACCCGGGCGCTTTTTGCTTCGGTGCACGGGATTGTGCGGCTGAGCGTCGAGGGGCGGGTTTCTGCCGTGCCGGCTGCTGACATGCCGCGGGTTATCGAGCTGCTGATCAGTTCCACCACGCGACCGGCGCCTGACGCAACGTCACCCTGAACAACGTTCATTTTATTCTTGAACGACGTTCAATCTTGCTGCATACCCATCACATGAACAACGTTCACCGAAGGGGATGCCGATGTTTAAGGTTCTCAGCACACTGCACCGGGCCCGCGTGGCCGAGGTCGAAGAGTGTCTGATCGATCTCAACACGACCAC
>JBCDHQ010000156.1:0-10557 GCA_038749815.1 Pseudomonadota bacterium
CGGGGCGAGAGGCGACGGAGCCGGAGGAGGGCTGCGCGACCTCGACCGCGGCGTCCTGCCGAAGGGCAACCGGCCCACTCAGCGGCAGGGTGGTGGCGAGCGCGAGCGTCACCGCAGGTGTTGGGGCGTCGGGCAAGGTGGCCGCAGGGAGGGCCGCGGCGTTCAGTGCGGCGTCTGCAAGGGCTTGGCTTTCCTCTGTCGGTGCCAGGATCGCCGCCGCGGTGGGGAGAGGTGTCGACACTGCCGCCGCCGCAGCGCCCTGCGTGGCGGCGATCCTCGCGCCCACCGACGCGCTCGCCGCCAGAGCCTGGGACGGGATCGCTTGCGTCTCAAGGGCAGGGGTTGCGGCCGCGACCGCTGGTGCCGTCGATGAAGGCGCCGCCGCGAGGGCCGTGACGCGCGTCGCCTCCTCGCTGACCGAAGCAACGCTTGACCCGCGCAAGGGCGCGCCGCTCACGGTCGGGGCGACGGAGGCCACAGGTGCAACGGTGGCGGTTGAGGGCAAGGCCGCCGGTGCAACCTCAGTGCCCGCGGCAACGGAGGTCTCCAGGGCATCGGCCGCCGGCGTGGCAGCGCTCGCGCGGCTCTCTCGAACGACCCCTTGTTGCAGCGCCTGGCCTTGGTCCGCACCTTCCGCGGCGGCGCGTGCGCCCTCGGTTCCTTGTGCTTCGGCCTGTGTTGCGCTGACCGCGGTCGTCGTGACCCGCATGTCCGTGTCGCCCCGGCTCTGGTCCTCCGGCGCCGGCGCGGTCCTCGCCAGGAGGATCGCAAGAACGGCCATCCCGGCATGGAGACCGAGCGAAACGAGGAGGGCAAGCGCGGCCCTCACCGCGGATCCGGGGTCACGACCAGGAGAATCTCGCGCGCGCCCACCTCCTCGAGCCGGCCGATCAGCGTCAGCAGATGGCGCAGCGCGCCCTCGCCGTCGGCGTTGATCCGGACCGAGAGATCCGGACTGGCGTCAAGCGCCTCCTCCAATGCGAGGGACAGCGCGACGGGACTGATCGCCGTCCCGTCGAGCGCCAAGGCGCCATCGGACGAGACCATCACCATGACGCCGCCGCCGGGCAGATCCGTGCCCGCGTCCGAGACCGGCGGCGTCAGCTCAAACGGGGCAGTGGCATCCATCCGACCGACGAGGAGCGAGAAGACGAGGAGGAAAAAGACCACATCGATGAGCGGCAGGATCGTCTCCGGCATCGCACGAGGGCGGGGACGGGAGAGCTTCATGGCGCGTCCGTCCGCACAATGCGGATCGAGGGGGCGCCCGCGCGGGTCAGCGCTTCCATCGCCGAGACCAGAGCCTGCACGCTCGCCGCGGGGGAAGGGAAGAGGAGGACGCCAGCGACCGGATCCGGTCCGAGTGCGACGCGGGCGGCGGTTTCGAGATCCCCCACCGGGCGCCCGCTGATCACGGCCGTCCCGTCGGGGGCGAGGCGAATGAGGAGGGTGTCGGCAGGGCCCGCCCCCGCGCCCGCCTGTTGGCGGGTCTCCGCCAAGGGCAGACGGTCGAGGTCCAGATAGGTTGAGGTGACCAGGAAGAAGACCAGCAGAATGAGCATCGCATCGACAAGCGGCACAAGCGTGATCAGCCGGCCCGGCGGCTTGGCGGGCCGCAGCCGCATCAGCGCGCGGCCTCAGGCGGCGCGAGGCGGATCGCAATGTCCTCGAGCGTGCGCCCGGCCCGATCGACGCGCGCCGCCAAGAGATGCGCCGCCGCCGCCGCCGGAATGGCAACGATGAGCCCAGCCGCCGTGGTCAGAAGAGCCTGCCAAATCCCGCCCGCAAGCGCGGCGGCATTGGCGGCGCCGCCGGCAAGCTCGAGGGCCTGGAAGCTCTCGATCATGCCGAGAACCGTTCCCAGAAGGCCGAGGAGGGGCGCCGTCATCGCGATCACCTCAAGGAGCGAGAGGCGGCGGCGCATCGCTGCCATCTCGCCCTCCCCCAACCGCTCGGCCTCCGCATCGAGTGCCGCGCGCGGCCGCCCCTCCCCGAGGAGGCGCAGGATCGCGAGACCGAGGCGGTCGGCCGGCGCCCGTCCCGCCTCGAGGATCTGGCGCGCGGCGGCACGGTCGCCCCGCTGCGCAGCCTCAACGGCCTTGGCACGGGTGTCTTCGCCGTCGAGACACCCCCAGAGCTCTGCGATCTTGATCCCGATCAGAGTGATCGACACGACGGACATCACAGCGAGCACGATCATGATGAGCCCCGCGGGGCCAAACGCGTCGGCGAGCGTCAGGCTCATCGCTACTTGACCAGTTCCGCCTCGGCGAGGCTCGTCAAGTCGAGGAACGTGTAGCAGTCGATCGGATCGGCGTTCTGCGGCGTGCAGGCTGCGATGTCGTGCAGAATGATCTCACCGACACCGGTGCAGGCAAGCTCCGGGATCTCGAAGAGCTTCAGCGTGGTGCGGGCCGCGGGCAGCGGCGCCGCGTCGATGGTGAGCAACCGGTCGATCACGCCCGAGGGGGCGAGGATCGCGAGAGACATCTCGAACGCCTCGAGCGTCTCGCCGATCCCGTTCCGGAACAGGAAGAACGCCCGACAGCCCCCGGCCTCCCCCTCCTCAAGCTTGTTGAGTTCGACACCGAGGCGGCCCGACTGAGCATGGACGGGCAAACTGAGGGAGAGGAGCAGGAGGCAGAAAAGAAGGCGCACCGGAGAGATCCTTTCAGGGTCAGAGATCGGCGAGATTGGAGGCGATGTCGCGCATCGCGGCGATCCGGCTCTGCAGCCGGCCGAGCTCTCCGTCATACGCGCTCGAGGTCACCGGGGCACCGGTCTCGATCAGAAGCGAGCGTGTCTGGCCGAAGAAACGCTCCTGCACCTCCGCGGCTTCAACTGCGGCGACCGCCTCGCTCGCATTGCGCTCGACCCGAGTGCTGTCTGCGACGACCTGCGCCCGTTGCTCGGCGAGGACGGCCTGCATCGCGGCGATCGTGCGCTCGAGCCGCGCGTTTGTCGCCTGGATGTCGCTGATCACCTGGCCGAGGACCTCCTCCTCGGTGGCGAACTCCTCCTGGAGCTGGCGGACGTAGTTGCCGGCCCCGGCGCCGACCAGCTGCCCGATCTGCGCGCCACGCGCACCGCCGAGCCCGCCGCCGAGGAGGACGCCGATCGCGGCGCCACCGGCCGCGCCGACCAGACTGCCCTGCCCAACTGTCGATTGCAGCGCCTCGCGCGATTCGCGCAGCTCCCGCTCCGCCGGAGTTTCGGCCTCATAGGACAGGAAGTCGCCCTCGCATGCGGCCAGAAAAAGAACGCCAAAGCTCAAAACCGTACGCCGACCGATCATCACACCACCTCTTTTCATCTTTGGTTTCTTTCCTTTTACCCCCGCGCAGCCCGCCACGCAGCGTCTTTCTGCGCGCCGCACAACAATCGCCACCGACCGGACACATTCAGAACTTAACCAAGTGTCAACCTCTGACTATGGTGAATCCGTCACGCCCGTTGGCGGCCTAAGGTTGGAGGACACTCGAGATGCGCATGATACTGACGCTTGTGCTCGCGCTTGCTGCGAGTGCCGGCCTCGCGACGGAGCGTGTGGCGCTTCTGATCGGGAACGGCACGTACGCGCTGCCCGGCATGTCACTGAAGAACCCTGTAAATGATGCGGACGCAATGGAGGCGAAGCTGACCGATCTCGGCTTTGAAGTCCGCGCGCTCCGCGATGCGAGCCGGGCGCAGATGCGCCGCGCGCTCGACTGGTTGGAGACGGAGGCCGAAGACGCCGAGATCGCGCTGGTCTTCTATGCCGGCCACGGCGTCCAAGTCGGGGGTGAGAACTTTCTGATCGGCACCGATCTCGCGGCGGCGGAGCAATCCGCGATTGCTCCGGCGAGCGTAACGCTCGGCGACATTCGCGAGACGCTGGCCAATTCAGGTGCAGATCTCGGCATGGTGATCCTCGATGCCTGCCGCGACAACCCGTTTGCGGGCACCGGTGAGATCAAGGCTGGCCTCGCCACGGCAAACTCCGGCGCCGGGCTTTTGGTGGCCTATGCCACCGATCCGGGCAACGTCGCTTACGATGGGGCGGGCGAGAACAGCGTCTTCACCGCCGCAATGCTCGAGCATCTGGACACGCCGGGCCTTGATGTTCGGATTATGTTCGGACGGGTCCGCCAGTCGGTGATCCGCAAGACGGACGGCGCTCAGATCCCGTGGGTCGAGGAGGCGGTTCTCGGCGAGCATGAACTGGTCGCCGATTCAGGCCCCGCGCTCGGGCCGAGCGAAGATGATGTCGAGGATTGGCGCATCGCGTCGGCCGATGGCACGCCGGCGTCGCTGCAGGTCTACATCGATCGGCATCCCGATGGCCTCTTTGCCGATTTTGCCCGGCGTCAGATCGAGCTGTTGACGTCGGCCACGCCGACCCGCTTCGCGGCCGGCGACGCAGAGGCGGCCCTGGCCTTGGTCGACGTCCGCGCCGTGGGCGCAGCGCTCGACCTCCTCGGCTACATCACCGACACCCGCGGCCTCGTGCTCGTGCGCGCCGAAGAGGTGGAGGTCGCGACCGCGGATCCGATCGGCGATATGCCTGAGGAGCTGACGGTTGCCTTCAACGCGTGGCGGTCAACGCAGCCGACGCCTGAGACGGCGACGGCCGATGTCCTCCTCCGCGACGCAGCGCGGTTGGCGATGTTCCTTGCGGCGAGCACGGCGCAACAGATCAGGACCGACTTGAAAGCGCTGACCGCTGTCGAGACGCTCCTCGACACGACGGAGCGGGACTATGCTCAGATGAAGCTCCTGGCGACCGACAGCGCGGCCGACAAGCAGATCCTGACCGAGGCTGCCGGCGCAATCGCCGAGATCGAGAAGGCGCGAGAGAAGATCGAGCGACGCCTCGACGACAGCCGCACGTACTATCACGAGCTGGTCCTGACCGCCGACGACAACTTCAGCACCCAGACCACAACCGCCCTGCTGGCGCAGCCGACGCAAACGCGGAGCGCCGTTCCGGTCCAGAGCCGGGTGATCGCCGACGCGGAAGTGTTCGTCCGCCAGGTGGCCGAGGCGTCGAACCGCCCCCGCGGATCCTACGCCTGGCTGTCGGACTTTCTCAGCACCGAGGAGGGGTGAGCCATGCGCTGGATCGTTGTTCCCGCCCTTGTCCTCGGCGCCTGCGCGACGTCTGACGATCCGGCCGATGGCGGGTTCTTCTCCGGGGTGGCTGGCGTCACATCGGGCAGCTACCAGGGTCGGGTCGATGCACTCGAGGCCGAAGCGCAGACTGAGCGGGAACGCCAAGCGGCGCTTCAGGCTGAGCTCTCGGGCCTCGAGCAGCAGCATGCCAGCCTGAAGCTCCGGCTGACCGAACAGCGTTCGCGCCTCGCCGCAGGCGGGGTGCCGGTGCCCGCGGATGTTGAGGCGGCCGTCAGCGTGGCCGTCACCTCAAACCCGGGCGGGCAGTCGGATGCAGAACGTCTCGAGGCCTTGCGCGCGGCCGTTGCCGATGCCCAGGCGCTCAGCGAGAGGTTGGCAAATCTGGCGGGATAACCCTGCTCTGGGGCCTGTGCGTTTGCGCGCATCATCGCGGCAAAAACACATCATACGTGTGACGATGTCACATCCGTCGGCGGGCATCGCTGGACTTGCTCACACCCCTGTGTGACCTCTGTCGCGAAGGCGCGGGGGGCGCTGAACCGAGGGGTTGCGAGGACACATCCATGAGCAAAAAAACCAGCGAGATCCGCGGCACACGCGCCGCATTGACCGGGACAGGGATGGTGACGGGCGCCTGCACGACCGCGGCGGCGGTCGCAATTTTGGGCCTGGCATCGGGCGCGGTCGCGCAGGAGGTCGCCGACGAGCTTTTCGAGGTGGTCGTCACAGTGGGCGACACGCAGGGCTCCACCACGCTCGACGGCATTGAGGATTTTTTCGAAGCCTTTGAATCGGGGGAGACCGGCGGCGCGGATCTTGGCATCACGTCCCTCTCCGACATCAACGAGAACTACACGGCGACGAGCGATGCCGTGGTCGACGCCAACCTCCGCGGCCTCCCGATCCAGCTCGAGTACGCAGGCACGACAGTCACCTTCCGTGTCCCCGATCTCGACATCGAACTCGTCTTCGACGACGCTGGCTCGCGGACGGGGAACGAAGACGATCTCGAAACCTTCCTCGAAGACGACACCGATGGAGTTCTGTCGTCGATCCTCGAGGGACTTGTGGCTGAGACGCCCAACGATCCGGTCGCCGGTAACCCGAACTCGCTTCAAGCGCAGCTCGTCACTTCGGACTTCAGCATCGGGACCGCGGTCGGGACAGGCAACTCCTTTGCCACGACCGGTGGTGGCGCTGGCGGCGGCGAGACCTCGGGCGAGGGCGGAGATGAGCCGAACCTGATCGGTTTCGGCGCACGGCTCGGCCGCTTCTCGGCTGACGGCGTCGACACGACCGTGATCACCCTGCCGATCAACTACACGATCCCGCTCAGCGATCCGCGGTATGCGATCATTCTCGACTTCCCGCTGACCTATGTGCAGACGGAAGACTTCGACAGCTATGCGGCCTCCTTCGGTGTGGGCGTCCGAGTGCCGGTTTTCGACAACTGGTATCTGACCCCGGCCGCGCGCATCGGCGCCACCGGGTCCATCGACCTTGGCTCCGCCGGTGTGCTCTACAGTGCCAGCTTGTCCTCGAACTTCACGGTCGGGGTGGCGGGCCTCGATGTGACCTTGGGGAACCTGGTCTCCTATGTTGCCACGGCGCCGGTCGACCTGCCGACGGGTGACTACGACATCGAGTACGATCTGCAGAACTTCGTCACGCGGAACGGGATCGAAGTCGGCGGCGGCACCTCGTTCGAGCTCTTCGGCAACCCGGTGACCTGGGAGGCGTCGGCGGTCAACACGCAGATCTTCGGCGATGACGTCTTCATCGACAACTACACGGATCTCGCGCTGTCGATCGGCACCCAAGCCTCGCAAAACCGGCTGACATGGGACGCGCTGCGCTTCGGCGTGACCTACACCTTCGCGTCGGGCGAGGACTACGACGGTTTCCGTGTGAACTTCGGCTACCAGTTCTAAGACTGGACCCAGGCGCCCAACGCGCCGGACTTGAACACTTGGGTGCGGCATTCGACACGCTTTGCCGCACTCAACCTGAGACGACCAGCACCCCACGCGCGTAGGCTCTTCGGAGACGCAACTCGGAGGTGCCCTTTGCTCCACCACATGTACAAGAGACTGCCCTGATGCGCGCGCTTGCGGAGACAGGGTCGCTGCGCGTCCACGCGATTGCGGGAACCTATGTGGTGCTCCTCGGGTTTCATCTTCCGGAGGACGCGTGCGACGGCCTCTCCGGATTTGCAATTCACAAATGGGACCACACGGCGCGGGAGGCGCACTATCTCGGCGGCATCAAGACCTTCACCGAGACCGATCCAGGCCTGCCACCGGGCACGCTCAACTCCACGCGAGAGCACCCGATCCAGTCCTTCCAGTGGGCGGATTATGGCGCTGTTCCGGGACATGAGTACACCTACACGGTGGAGGCGCTGACCGGCCCGCCATCTGCGCTGACAGTGATGGAGAAGGTCGAGATCGAAATCATGACCGAGCATCCGGCGACGGGCGACCATGACATCTACTTCAACCGCGGGATTGCCGGCAGCCAGGCCTTCGCGCGGCGCTTCGGCGATGTCGCGCCGGACGAGATCCCAAACAACAAGGGCTATGAGTGGCTGTCCCGTGGTCTCGCGGAGGCGCTTTGGGCCTACATCGAAACCGCTGAGCCCGGGCGCCACGCGCTCCGCATTGCGGCCTATGAGTTCAACTACGAGCCGTTCCTCCAGATTGTGCAGGCGGCCCATGCACGCGGTGTCGACATTGAGGTTGTCTACGATGCCCGCCGCGACAGCCCGCGGGAGGCAAACCGCGCTGCAATCGCCGCCGCCGGGCTCGAAGCCATCGCACATGAGCGGACTCAGCCCAAGTCATACATTTCCCACAACAAATTCATCGTAAAGCTCGAGGATGGGGCACCCGTCTCGGTCTGGACCGGCGGCACGAACTTTTCGGATGGTGGGATTTATGGGCACTCCAACGTCGCCCATGTGGTCGAGGAGCCGAGGATTGCGGAGGCGTTCCTGACCTATTGGGAGGCCCTCAAACGCGATCCCGAAAGCACACCCCTGAAAGGTGTGGTCGAAGCGCTCTCGCCGCTCCCACCCGGACGACCGCCCGTCGGCACGACGGTTCTCTTTTCGCCGCGGGCGAACCTCGATGCGCTGAGCTGGTATGCCGATCTCGCGAAAGCGGCGGAGGACGGCCTGTTCATGACGTTTGCCTTCGGGATGAACGACATCTTCAAGGAGGTCTACGACACCGCAACCGCCCCATTTCGCCTCGCGCTGATGGAAAAGAAGACCCGTCCGATGCGGGAGGGGCCCGAGCGCGACGCGGAGGAGGCGCGGATCCAGGCCCTGCGCAACAAGCCCGAGAACGTGTTCGCCATCGGCGATTTCATCCGCACCAACTCTGTCGACGGATGGTTGAAGGAACGGCTGACGGGCCTCAACTCGCATGTTCGCTATGTGCACAACAAGTTCATGCTGATCGATCCGCTCTCGCAAGATCCGATCGTGATCGGCGGCTCGGCCAACTTTTCCGACGCCTCCACCCGGCGGAACGATGAGAACATGGTGATCACCCGCGGCAACACGCGTGTCGCGGACATCTATCTGGGGGAGTTCATGCGGCTCTTCAGCCACCATGCCTTCCGCGAGTCTCTCGAATGGCGCGATGCAGACGAGCCGCCGAAGCCACTCCGCACCGATGACTGGTGGCAAAGCTACTTTGGCGACACGCCGCGCTCCACCCGCCGCAAGTACTTCGCGCGTCTCTTCTAAGCCAGAGGCATGCCCGCGCTGCGCTGCAAAAGCCGCGCGTAGACGTCGGTGAGCGTTCGGATGTCGCGCACATCTACGCTCTCATCGACGGCGTGCATGCCCTGCCCGACGAGGCCCAACTCGACCACGGGGCAGTGATGGGTGACAAAGCGTGCATCGGATGTGCCGCCCGACGTGGAGCGATTGGGCCGAATGCCCGTCATCTCCTCGACGGTCTCGGCGACAAAGGTCGGGAACGGCCCGGGCGGCGTCACAAAGCTGTCGGCCGACTGCGTCGTCTCGAGATCCAGCGTCACACCGGTCTCCTCGCTCGCGCGTGCGGCCGTGGCTTGAAGCCAGGCGGCAAGTCCGTCGCCGGTTTGGGCGTCGTTGAAGCGGATGTTGAGCGCCGCGGATGCGGTTGCCGGGATCACATTGCCGGCGGTGTTGCCGGTGTCGACCGTCGTGATGGCGAGGGTCGAGGGATCGAAATCCGCCGTTCCCTGGTCAAGCTCCGTCGAGGCAACACGGTCAAGGAAGCGCACCAACCCCGTCAGCGGATTGAGCGCCTCTGTCGGGTAGGCGACGTGACCTTGCGTCCCCCGGGCACGGATCCTGGCTGAGATCGATCCGCGCCGCCCCACCTTGATCGTGTCGCCCACCCGAGACCGGCCCGTCGGTTCGCCGACGATGCACGTTCTCATCGAGTGGCCCGTGTCGCGCATCCAGTCGAGGAGGGCCTGGGTCCCGTCCCGCGCCGGCCCCTCCTCATCGCCCGTGATGGCGAGCGCAATGGCATGCTGCGTGCCGGAGCCCGCGACATGCGCGACCGCCGCCGCGACGAAGGCCGCCACGCCCGACTTCATATCGACCGTGCCGCGCCCGATCATCCGGTCCCCGCGGATCTCCGCGTCGAAGGGCGGCGCGGACCAGAGCGCGGGGTCGCCGGTCGGCACGACATCGACATGCCCGTTGAAGCCAAATGCCGGCCCCTCTCCCGCAATGGCAAAGAGGTTCGGCACGCCACCCCTGTCGACGCGGGTCGTCCGAAACCCGCCGGCCGACAGCGCATCATCGAGGAGCGCCAGCGCATCGCCGGCGTCGGGCGTGACCGAGGGGCACCGCACCAGCGCCGCCGTGAGTTCGACCGGATCGACCGTCACTCGGAGAGGCCCATCAGCTCGACCACCAGGTCCGCGACCTCCTCCGGCGCTGCGGCGAGGGCGTCGGCGTCCACCTCGCGGAGCTCGTCGAGTTCACCGTAGCCCCAAAGCGCCCCGATCGCGGGAAGCCCGTTGAGCCGTGCCCCCTCGATGTCGTAGCGACGGTCGCCGAGCATGATGGCGGCCTCCGCCCGCGTCTCTGTCAAAGCATGGGCCAGAAGCTCCGCCTTGTCGGCGCGGCTGCCATCGGCCTCCGAGCCGAAAATCCCGTCCATGAAAGGCGCCAGATCGAAATGCTCGGCAATCTTGATCGCGTCGACCTCCGTTTTCGACGTCGCGATGTAGAGACCGGAGGCGAGATCGCGGAGGTCTATCAGCATCTCGCCGACCCCGTCGTAGAGATCGGCATCGAACATTGCACCGGCGCGGTAGTGCTCCCGGTAGGCGTCCACGGCCGCCTCGATGTCGCCGCCGGGCCCGATCAACACCTCGAAGCTCTGCCGGAGCGGTGGGCCGATGCACCATGTGAGGGCGTCGGCCTCCGGCACC
>JBCDHQ010000157.1:0-10539 GCA_038749815.1 Pseudomonadota bacterium
ACCCACGCCGCCCACAAACACCCCAAGGTGCGCCATCCCCCCTGGACCGTCCACTTCATCCCGACGTCACCGTCATGGCCGAATGCCCTCGAGGGCAGCTCACGCGGCAGAGACCGAACCACGCCGTCACCGACCCGCCGACCGCCATCGATCACCTATGCGATGAGCACACCCGCCGAGGCGAACCCGTTCGCCCGGAGAGCCCATCCCGACCAGATCATCGCCACAAGACATCAAGAAGTCCAAGTTTGGATCCAGTCCACTAACGAGCCGCGTCCAGTGTCTTGATCAGCAGCGCGCGCAGAACCTCTTTGTCGTCCGGTCCGACTGCGTCTGCGATCTGAGCTTCTATCAACCGGATCTGGGCGGCGGCGATGGCGCGCCATCGCTGGCCCTTTTCGGTGATGGAGACGACTTTGTCCCGCCTGCTTCCGGGAACGGGCTCGACCGAGAGCATGCCGTGGCCCACAAGCCGGTCCACCGCTTGCTGCGCTGCCTGGCGCGAAAACCCCATTTCGCGGTGAACAACCGACAAGTTGACCGTCCGCCCGCGGAGTTGCGCGAAGACACGGATGTCGGCGGGCCGGACAGAGGCGAACTCCGTCTCCGCCCGCGCCTCGTCCATCTGTGCGTTCCACGTCGCAATCAGCGTCATCATCAAGCCCTTGATGTTCCGATCCAGAAAGTCGCTGTCTTTTTTATCAACCAAGGTTGACAAAACTCCCGTGCACGATCATTCATCAACCGTAGTTGACAAACGACGAGGCCACAATGAACCGGCGCGGGTTTCTGAAGACGGTTGGAGCTGGGGCATGTCTCGCAGGAGGCGGGCTCAGTCTGGCGCAGAGTTGGGCGCAGTCCGGCCCGCGTCCGTTGCCGCTGATCCCAATGACGGACCTCACCGAGGGGATCGAGGCGCGCATTGCTCTCGCCTTGAACCCCGCCACGCATGATTTCGGCACCGGCGCGATGAGCCAGACCTACGGGATCAACCACACCTATCTCGGCCCGGTTCTGCGCGTCAAACAAGGCCAGACATTGCCGTTTGACGTCGTGAACGGGATCGGAGAGACGTCGACGATCCACTGGCACGGGCTGCACATCCCAGGCGCTGTCGATGGCGGCCCGCATCAGGAGATCGCGGCGGGCGGCACGTGGTCCCCCGATGTGCCCATCGTTCAGCATGCGTCGATGAACTGGTTCCACTCGCACACGCATGGGCGCACGGCCGTGCAAACCTACAAGGGCCTCGCCGGCGTGATGTTGATCGAGGACGACGCGAGCCTCTCGGCCGATCTCCCGCAGGCCTACGGTGTGGACGACTTCACGCTCGTCCTCCAGGACAAGGCGTTCGACGCGGCCGGGCAGATGACCTACGCGCTGACCGGTGAGGTGTTCGAGGACGGCTTCCAGGGCGAAACCCTGGTGGTCAACGGTGCCCTTGCGCCGGTGACACAGGCGGTTCCCACGGGGCTCGTCCGACTGCGTCTCCTCAACGCCTGCAACGCGCGGTTCCTGCGGCTGTCGATGGCGACCGGACCGATCACGGTCATCGCGTCCGACGGTGGATTTCTGGCGTCCCCTGTGGAGGCCGAGAGCATCCTCCTGTCACCGGGTGAGCGCTACGAAGTGCTCGTCGACATGAACGGCGGGGCGACCAACGCCCTCCGCGTCAGCCTGGACGGCGATGCCGGTGGTTTCTGGACCAATCTCTTTGGCGGAGACCAGGCTCTGACCGCCCTTGAGCTCACCACGAATGGGGAGCCCGGCCTGATCCGATCAATGCCGACGCGGTTGGCGACCCTCGACCCGCCTGCTCCGTCCGAGGCGACGCGGACACGGTCGTTCGAGCTCCAGATGGACACCGGGGCGGATCTGGCGGCGCTGGCCTCAGCCTGGGGGAACGTCTGCGGCGACGGCGCGATGGCAATCAACGGGCAACCGATGAAAATGGACCGCATCGACGAGGAGGTGCGCAAGGGCGAGACCGAGATCTGGCGCGTCAGCGTCGACGACATGCTGCACCCGTTCCACATCCACGGCTGCTCCTTCCGTATCCTCACCCAGAATGGCGGCCCCGCCCCAAGCTATGCCCAAGGCTGGAAAGACATGGTGTATGTGGAGGAGGGGTGGTCCGAAGTGTTGGTCCGGTTCGATCACGACGCGCCCGCGGATGCACCCTACATGTATCACTGCCACATTCTGGAGCATGAGGATTGCGGGATGATGGGGCAGTTCACCGTGGCCTAGCGCCTCAGAACTTGCCGGAGTTGCCCCAGGTCTCGCGCGGACCGATCTCTTCCTCGTTCATCCAGTGCTCGACAATTCGGCCATCTGCCACACGGTAGAGATCGAAGACGGCGATGTCGGCGCCGCGGGCATGCCGCTTGCCATACGTGACCACGAAATCGCCTTGGCCGATGATCTGGAAGAGCATCTCGTATGCGCCGGCCTCCTCGGAGGCGAGCCAGGCGGCGAGCCCCTTGCGGCCCGCACCGATCGGTGCTGCGTGCGCGATGAGGTCTTCGGCGACAAACCGGTCGAGCAGGTCCAACTCTCCCTGCTGGCGCACTTGCTTGGTGTATTCGAGGACGAGCGCTTTGCTGGCGTCTCCGTCCGCGCCGGCATCGACGTCCCGCGCGCCGCCAACCAGATCCTCGCCGGACGCCGTTTCGGCAACATAGGCGGCGATGGTGTCCCAATGCTCCAGGATAAGGCCGTCGGCATCGGTGTAGAACATGTCCATCGTGACCCATTGCGCCGCCCCATCGTTGAGCGATTGAAAGGCGCTGCAGAAGACCCACGGTCCGTCCTCGAAACTGCGCACGATCTCGATGTCCCGCTTGGGGTTGCGCGCGACGAACGGCTCGAAAAAGGCGAGGAAGCCCTCGGCGCCGTCGGCCACTCCGGTGGAGTGCTGCGTGTAGCGATGCCCGGTGTAGGCATGAACGGCCTCGCGGGACCGCCCACCAGCGATGCCCTCGAGGTAAATGCGCCGGACTTTCTCCAGTCCCTGTCCCATGATGCGGTCCTCCTGCGAGAGTTGAGTGGCCCGTGCGCCGCGGCGGCGCACGGGCGTCTTGGGTCAGGCGGCGTGATAGGCCTGGCTGACGGCAAAGCTATCTTCGAACCAGTGCCACAGAACGACCTGACCGTCGCGCACTTTGGCGCGGAGAGCGAAGGTGAACTCCCCGATCTCCTGACCGGACTTCGTCGTGACACCGTTCATCACGCCAAAAACCGCGACCGTGTCGCCGGAGGCGAATGCGTCGGTGTTTTCCCACAGAGTGGTCTGCAAATTCGCCGAGAAGATGCCGAGGAACTCGAAGATCGCCTCCTTGCCCTCTGACCGACCGATCCAGGGCAGTGTTGCGTCGCCTTCGTTGTGCCAGACCATGTCGTCCGCCATGAGCGCGGACATCGCGTCCATGTCGCCGCCGCCCATTGCGCCCATAAAGGACATGACGGTGTCGAATGTGGCTTGGGTTGTCTCATCCATGTCTTGTGCTCCGGCGTGCTGGGCAAGCACCGTTGCGATTGTCGCGCCAAGTGACGTCTTCAGGAGTGTTCTGCGGTGCATGTGTCCCTCCTTTGGGCGGTGGCGCACCGAGAGGCGGCGCGCCCTTGATTGAAAACGCTCATTTCCCAGAAAGTTGCTGCAGCCCGGTCGCCCAGTCCTCAACGTGATAGGTCCGGACGATCTTGCCGTTCTCCAACTCGTGAATGTCGATGGTCATGATGTCGAAGCTGCGGCCCTCGCCATCGACACCGAGGAACGGAGCGACGGGCGTCCCCGTTGCGCGGCTCCGCACAGTGATGACGTTGTCGTCTTGGTGCATGGCTTGGACCGCCCACTCCAGGTCTGGCAGAAGCTGGGCGAACCCGCCCATCTGACCGAGGAAGGCCTCCCTGCTTTTGGTCTCGCCGGAATAGGTGCCGATGCTCTCCCAGGTGTCGCTGGTCACGTCCTGGAAGGCGTCCACCAGTTCGGCTGAGCCTGGGTTGCTGAGCAGGTCGTAGAAAACGGCGACTGTCGCCTTGTCATCAGCGCTCGCAGACGGGGCCGCCATCAGGACCGCCGCGGCGGCAACCGATGCCAAAAGGGCCTGAGCTGTCATTGTGGTCTCCATGGTTGGGTTGGTTGGCAATCAGGGCTGGCTCGGCTCCGCCGGTCGCGGCAGCCAGGTCAGTCCGGGGGGCGCTGGGGGCCAAGCGTGTGAGCCGCGACCCAACTGAACATCGACGAGGCCAAGAGGGTGAGCGTCGGCGACATCCTGCGCTGCCCCAAAGGGAGGCGCCGTCGGCCGTCACCCGCGTTGCACCGGGCATCCCCGCAGCGCCCGAACCGCTCAGAAAGGGCGGTTAACCACCGGCGGGCACGTTCCGTCTCAAAGCTGGATTGGGCATCCATCGCATCTGTCCCCTCGCTCCCGCAAGGAGACTATTGATGCCGGATTGTCTTGATTACCTGCTCAATTCAGAAGCTCTCGTTCGGCTCTGCGGAACAATAGTCCGGCGCACGCCCGCGCTCGCCTCGTGGGTTGACCCCTTGCGGCGCCGGGGTCGCGATGATCGGGCTCGGGTCTGCACCGGGATCTGTCCATCTCCGTCACTGAGACGGACAGACCGCGGTGATTTCGAACGACGCTCCGCGTTCGGGTGGAGGCACGAAAATGGGGCGCCTCTCTCAAGGCCGCCCCACGCTCTGGAGACCTCAGTTAGTGGGTGAACTTGCGGATCTCACCGGACTTCAGACGTGCGCTGTATGAGGTCAGTTCTTCCTTCACAACTTTCATCAGGAAGTAGAGGCAGAAGATGTTGACCACAGCCATCGCAAAGATCGCCGCATCCGAGAAGTCGATGACAGGCCCGAGACTTGCAGCCGCACCGATCACGACGAAGACGCAGAAGATGATTTTAAAAATCAGCTCCGTCGTCTTCCCTTCTCCGAACAGATAGGTCCACGCTTTCAAGCCGTAGTACGACCATGAGATCATGGTTGAAAACGCGAACAAGATCACAGCAATCGCGAGAACGAAGGGGAACCAGCCAACGGCCGACCCGAAAGCAGCCGATGTCAACGCAACGCCTGTGTTGCCATCGACTGTTGCGATCGCAGTCCCAGCCTCGTTGAGCACGTAATTGCCGGTTGTCTCATCGATGATCAACTGCTGTGAGATGATGATGACCAAAGCCGTCATAGTACAGATGATTACGGTGTCGATCAGCGGCTCCAGCAACGAGACAAAACCCTCCGTGATGGGCTCGTTTGTCTTCACCGCTGAGTGGGCAATCGCCGCGGAGCCGACGCCCGCCTCGTTCGAAAAGGCCGCTCTCCGGAAGCCCTGGATCAAAGCACCGACGAGGCCGCCCGCCACACCAAGGCCAGTAAAGGCGCCCTGGATGATTTGCCCAAAGGCCCAACCGATCAAGTCGTAGTTGACGATCAGGACGATCAAGGCAGCCACCACATACAAGATACCCATGAATGGAACGACTTTTTCGGTCACTTTAGCGATCGACTTAATCCCTCCGACGATTACAGCGAAGACCAACGCTGCGAACAACAGTCCGGTGATCCATCCCGGGTAGTCGCCGGTGATTTGCGTGATCTGAAGGTGCGCCTGGTTTGCTTGGAACATGTTGCCGCCGCCGAGCGCTCCAAGAATGCAAAAGATCGAGAACAGAACGGCCAAGATCTTACCGCCGGGCAGACCCAGTTCAGTGAAGCCCTTGGAAATATAGTACATCGGGCCGCCCGAGACGGAGCCGTCCGGATACTCATTGCGATACTTCACGCCGAGCGTGCACTCCGTAAACTTGGAGGCCATGCCCAGAATACCGGCCAGGATCATCCAGAACGTCGCACCAGGCCCGCCAATACCGACCGCGACAGCAACGCCGGCAATATTGCCAAGCCCCACAGTCCCCGACAGGGCTGTTGCGAGCGCCTGGACGTGGCTGACCTCTCCCGCGTCATTTGGATCCGAGTAATCGCCCTTCACGAGAGCAATCGCGTGACCGAAAAACCGGAACTGGACGGCTGCGAAATAGACCGTAAAGACTGTCGCGCCAATCACGAGCCACATCACAATCCAGGGAAAGGATGTCCCGGGGATTGGGGCGAAGATGAAAGCAACGAATGGACCGGTGATGTTGGCAAAGGCTTCATTGACGCGTGCATCGAGCGAGACCGCCGCGTCTTGAGCGGCCGCAGGCACCGCGCTGGCGAGCAGAGCCAGCAGGGCCAGCAGGGGGGGATATGGTTTTTTCATTTTTTTGAATCCTTAGACGACGACTGTGACGGGAACCCGCGCGTTCATCACGAGATTTGCGGTTGAACTTCCAAATATTCGAGAGGTGAGGCCGCCGGAACTGGATCGCGATATAACGATCTGCTGAGCACCTTCGCTGTGAGCAATGTCGTCTATTGTGTCGGCGACATCACCATGTCTCACGATCGCACGCGCGTTAAATCCCGCCTTGGTCAAGTCTTCGACTGCGGGAGTGACCACCCGCTCCATTGCAATCGAGATTTCTTCTTCGCGCCGCTTATGCCGTTGTTCGTTTTCTTCTGCCGTCTGGAACGAAAACGGCGACCACTCGATCACATAGACCACGATCAACTCGCAGCCGTCGCTGCGTGTTGACAGGTCTTTGGCAAAGGCAAGGGCTTTTTCCCCCGTGCTTTGACCGTCAAGACCAATGACTATTTTCATTGTGTTACCCCTCTTTTTTGGCAGCGGCGGGTGGGTGTTTCTTGCGTCGAACCTGCGCTTTTGTGCCGTTTGCGCTGCGACTCGGCACGATATGAGGGGTGCAACCAGCGGTCTATCATCTTGGCGGCAACGCCGATCAAAGCTTCAGCACAGCGGCACTTTTAGCACGAAAATCATGCACTTCGAGGCGGAACGCCCGGGTTCTGCTTGCGAAATGGCGCGAAAACTGGCGTTGGGGCACGCCGCAGAACGGGTCTGGGTTCGCTAGAGCCGTGCTGACGACTCGCATCATCTGGGGGCGGAGCGCGCGGAGACGGCGACCGTCAGTCTCTGGTCACGCGAGCTGTAGCGCGCCGCGCGAATGGCAGGTCGGGCCACAGGACGATCGGGACAGAGGCTCTCTGGCGCACCGCTCACGCCTTGGTCTGCGGCACCGCACCTTGCCGCGACCGCACGGACCAATCGACAAATTGTCGGCCGCAGTTCTTAGATCACCCGCACGACCTGTGCCCCAGTGACGGTGCCCATGTGCAGGCGTCTCAATGAGCATACGCCCTCAGCGCTGCCCCAGGGGGCAGGTCTCGATCAGACAAACTGTACGGAGTGGTCGTGTGCTCGGGAAGCAGCGCGGGCCGACATGTCCGCTTTGCGGGCCAGTGGGCATCCGCGGCCCCAACCACCGGGTGCGAGGGGCGGGCTTCGGTCATTGCCAAGGGGGAACACCTCGGAAGCCTTGGCGAGGCGGCCGGCGCTTTTCGCGCTCGCCGCGGCCGGGCAGCAGGGCCTTCGCTCGCCACCTGACCGGCGTGCCCCAAAGAACGCTGCGCCTTCGGCGGTTGTCTGGCGGCCGTTAGAGGTCGAAGATGTCCATCAAGTTCTCAAAGACGCTGTCACGCTCGCGCCGTTGCGGGCGTTGCTGGCGCGTTTGCGGACGATCTCGGTCGCTTTCCTCATGGCCGTAAGAGCGGGCCGGGGACGCGCGATGGGCGCCGCCGTCCTCGAGGGCTTCCTCGCGGATCATCATGATGATCTTCTCGAGTTCGCCCTTGTCCAGCCAGATGCCACCTGAGGTTTGGCAGATGTCAATCTTCACCCCGTAGCGCTCAATTTCTCGCATCGGCGAGCCGTCGATTGGAGAACTGATTAGCGGCATTGTCTGTCCTTCTCGGTCTAAGACTTCGACGGATATGAGCATCTGATCCAGCGGTTGCAATGGTCCCACCGGCTCATGTCCCACCACCTCGCTTGGCTGGCGGCGCGCTGCCCGGATCGGGGCCACGGCCGATGGCGCGCCGCAAGACCGCACGCACGATGTCCGGCGGCAGGACGAGAGTCTGAGGATGGCGGATTGCTTTTTTCTGACGCCCCGTACTCCTAACGTGATGCAACCGTTGCAAACAGCAGAGGAGCCTAGTTATTTCAGTCACAGAGCTCAGCACCGTGACGTGGGGATGAGACCGGCGCACCTCCTGACAAGCACGCTTGACCTGCCGTGCGGCGTCGTTCTGAAGAACCGGTTGGCGAAGTCGGCTATGTCGGACGTCGATGGAGAGGGCGCCCCCACCGAGGCGCAGATCCGGCTCTATCGGCAATGGGCCGATGGCGGGCTTGGCCTCGCGATCATCGGCGAGGTTCAGGGCGATCCCTCCAAAGCCGAGAAGCCGGGCAACCTTGTCTTGCGGGACGACGTCGACGCGCAGCTCTTCCGCCGTCTGGCGGAGGCGGGAGCGACCGACAAGGCCCAGCTCTGGCTGCAGCTCGGGCATGCCGGTGCGTTGGCGCATCCTCCGATCAGCAGACCTGCGGGACCGAGTGCCCTTGACCTCGGCTCCCTCAAATGCGCTGCGCTGTCCTTGGTGGAGATTGAGCGGCTCCCCTCGGATTTTGCCCGAACCGCCCGTCTGGCGAAACAACTCGGGTTCGGCGGCGTTCAAATACATGCGGCCCATGGCTTTCTCCTCAGCCAGTTCCTGTCCCCGCTCTTCAACAAGAGGGAGGATCACTATTGCGGGTCGATCGCCAACCGGCTGCGACTGACGTTGGAGACCCTTGCCGCGGTGCGGGAGGAGGTCGGGTCCGGCTATCCGATTGGACTGAAGCTCAACGCCACCGACGGTTTGCAGGGCGGGCTGACAGAGGAAGATGCCCTGCGGGGTGTCGCGGCGCTCGATGCGACGAGCGTCGATCTGATAGAGATCAGCGGCGGCACCTATTTCCCGGGCGCGCCATCATCATCGGAGGCGGACAGACGTGGCCCATACTTCCTGGACTTTGCGCGAAAGGCGCGTCTCCTGACGTCAAAGCCGTTGATGCTGACGGGTGGCGTCAAGACATATGAGCAGGCGATGGAGGTCCGTTCCGCCGGGATTGATCTGATCGGGCTCGCGCGTGCGCTCGTTCTCGACCCTTCGCTTCCAACGTCCTGGCTCGCCGGGGAGAGGAGGGCGCCGGCATTCCCTCGGTTTCACGCTCCGCCGGAGGGCGGTGTGACCGCGTGGTACACGATGCGCTTGACCGAGCTGGCCGAAGGTCGCGACCTGTCCGGTCCGGAACGCCTGCCCGAGGCGATCCGTGCCTATGAGGCACGCGATGCCGCCCGCGTGGCCGTGTGGACCAATCGCTTCCGGAGCTGACCGATGCGGGTCGATGGTGTCCGGTATCGACCTATCGCCCCAAGACGATTGGTGACATGGACTGCCCCAAACTGTCCTTGGAGGCCGCTATGCTGGAAACCGACCGCCTCGTGCTTCGCCCCCCTCAGCGGGATGACCTGGATGCGTGGACGCGGTTTTTCGCGTCCGAGCGGGCCCGGTTTGTGGGGGGCGGCGAGGGCAAGACCGACCTCGCATGGCGCGTCTTTGCGCTGTTTTTCGGGCACTGGTCGCTCCACGGAACCGGTCCTTATGTGATCTGTCGCAAGGGCTCGGCTCAGCCGATCGGCACGGCGGGGCCATGGTTTCCAAGCGGGTGGCCGGAGAGGGAGCTCACCTGGTCCATTTGGTCCTCGGAGAACGAGGGCAAAGGCTATGCGAGCGAGGCGGTGCTGGCGCTGCGCAACCATGTGCTGGGTGAGCTGAAATGGTCGCGTGCCGTGAGCTACATCGACCCCGACAACGCGTCCTCCGTTCGATTGGCGGAGCGGATCGGGTGCAGTTTGGATGCAAGCGCACCCACGCCCGACACCGATCCGACCCTGGTCTATGTGCACCCGGATCCGGCCTAGGACCCCGCATCGAGCGCGCGCGTCTCTTCGAAGAGCCAGACCATCCGATCCAGAAACCAGAGTTTGCCGCCCATCACCAGAGCCAAGCCGGTGAGAACCGGCCAAGGGTCCAACGCCCAAAGACCCCAGGCGAGAGGGATCAGACCCACACCGCTCACAGCGGCGAGGATGTGCGGCATCCGTCGATGATGCGCGGGGATCGGCGTCTGGGCGCGCGCGAGCCAAACACGCTCCCCAAGGACGCCTTTGGACATCCAATTGTCGATACTGTCCGGTCGCCGGAAGACGCGCGGGTTCAACCATGTCCAAAGGCAAACGAGGGCAATCGGCACGAGGCTCCACCATCCAAGCCAAACGCGGCTCCAAACCGCTGCGACAAAGACCGGCGGTATGGTGAGGCGGCTCCACCCGCTCCACGGATTGGCGTGCCGCTCCCAGACGTCGTCAGTCATGGCCATGAGGCGCTCAGCGAAGGAGTTTCGAGGCATGTTCACGTCCTTGGCGTGTTGAGGGGCGCGTGCGCCCCCCCCCCCCGGGGGGGGCGCCCCCGCCGGGCCCACCAAACCATAATCCACAACCACAGGGCGGGGGGCAGGC
>JBCDHQ010000158.1:0-10506 GCA_038749815.1 Pseudomonadota bacterium
GCCGTTATCCCGTGGGTCCGGAGCGTCCCACGTGCGGATGTCTCTCACCCATGTTCGGCCCATCAATCCCGCCCCGATGCTCGGGATGACCGCAATCGGCGCACCGCCACCCGGAACCACAACGAACCAGGGGCGGGCCGGGCTCTCCCAAAACCGGGTAAGGAACCCCGTGACGTAGAACACATCGGCGGGACTTGTGAGCAGGAGCGCATCCACGCCGTGCTGGCACATGGAGGACTGGAGCCTCTCAACCCTCTGCCGGTACTCCGATGCTGGGAACACCAACGAGCGGTCACACATCTCCGGGTCCTTCGCTGACGATCGCCCAGACCCGTGCCTCAGGACCGACAGGCAGGCCGGCCATCAGCGCCGCAAGCCCCGCGCCACCCGAGGCCGTCGTCTCGAACCCGATGTCGGCGAGGCCGGTGAGCGCCGCGTTCGCCTCCTCCTCGGAGATCGTCACAAAACAATCGGCGTCCCGCGCAAGGCCGTTCAGGGCAACGAGCGACGGCGTTTTGCAGTCAAGGCGCCCCATGCAGGAGACCGGACCGACCGTCTCAACAACGCGACCCGCCTTGATGCTGTCGCGCAAGGCCGGGGCAGCCTCGGGTTCGACCACGATGATCTCCGGCGCCGCGCCCCAAACGCGGCGCGCATGGGCGGCGACCGCGGCGGCAAGCCCGCCGACGCCGGCCTGGAGAAGAATATGCGTCGGAGGCTCGGCCATCTGGTCCGCCGCTTCGGCGGCAAGCTGCAGATACCCTTCCATCACCCGGTGCGGAAGATCGGTGTAGCCCGGCCACGAGCTGTCGGAGAGGAGGGTCCAGCCCTCGGTGGCGGCCGCATCCTGGGCTGCGGCCATACCCTCCTCATAAATCTGCCCGGCGCGGACAACGCGTGCCCCGAGCGACCGGAGGCGCTCGGCGAAGGCCTCAGGCACGGTTTCGGCCAGGTAGATGATGGCTTCAGAACCAAAGAGCCGGGCGCCCGCAGCCACAGACAGCCCATGGTTCCCGGCGCTGGCCGCAACGAATGTGCGACCGGAGAGTGCCGTCTCCACTCGGCCGCTCTGCGCATTTGCTGCTTCGCGGGCGATGGCGTAGGCGGCGCCGAGCGCCTTGAAGCTTCCCAGCCCCATCCGGTTCCGCTCATCTTTGATGTAAACCGACGTGACGCCCACCCGCCGCGCCAGTTCAGGGACCTCCACCAGGGGTGTCGGCGCGTGCCGGGGGCACTCCGCAAGGAGGGCTGCGACCGGCATCGGATCGTCGGCCGGAAACCCTGCCTCAAGCGGGAGGCCGTCGCCCCGCCACGGGTTGCTCATGACCACTGGCATTCGCCGCCTCCGCTCCGCCCCTTGGGCGCACGGCTAGCACGGAAACCCGCCGAGGTCGCGCTCGGACCTCGCGTCCTCTGCCGCCCGACGACCGGCCGATGACCGCACGGGGCACCCGCGCGCGCCGCATCTCATCCAGGCCGGCGCGGGATGCGGGGCACCAGCAAATGGGTGTCGTAGCGACCGCCGAAATGCAGGACATGCCGGCCCCGGTTGACGGAGGTGTCCTTCTTGAAGATCGGCGCGTGCACGATGTCTCGCGCGGACACGATGAGGGCAAGACGCTCACCCGCCTCGAAAAACGTGCCGCTCGGGCAAAAGGCGATCTCAAGCGGCACGGCCTCCCCCGGCACCAGCGGCTCATCCCGCGCGCAGAGCGGCACCGGCTGCCACGGCGTCGAGACGGCCGCATCGAGTTCTCGCCGAACGGCGCGACCATAGCCTCTGGAGATCATGTCCTGATCCTGACCGACCGCGCCGTAGAACCGCACGGACCGGCCTTTCGCATCGCGTTTGTCGAGGAAGCAGCAGAGCACCATATCGTCCGGAGGTGTTGTGTCGCCTGCACCGGCACGGGCCTCGATCCAGAGCTTGAGCTTGGCATAGCCGGTCAGCTCTGTCGGCTCCTCAAAGACATGCTCGAACACCGCTTGGCCGGTCGTGCCGTCATAGACCACTTCGCCCGCACTCCCCTCCTCCGCCATCGAGAGGGCGTTCCCGCTCCGAAGATAGAGCGGCGTGTACTCGGTGTCCTCCAAAGGCCAGCTCTGCTCCCACCGCACATCGAAGGGCGTCGCTCCGTCCTTGCGCACCTCGACCCGGACGGGCGGCAGAGTGTCGAACCTGTTTGGCACACCCTTCAGAAAGCGGTCCATAAAGTCCTTTTGCAGGGCGAGGCTTTCGGGCTTGTAGAACTCGGTCCACTTGCCGCTCCGATGGGTGTAGATCCACTTTTGCTCGGAACTGGCCTTCTCATAGGCGCGGAACGAGCCAAACGTGTGCAACTCGTGGTCTGAGAACGACGCGCAGAGCAGCATCGGCACCTCAATCTTGGGGAGCGGTGGCGCCTTCTTCTTCCAGTAGTCGTCGTAGAACGGGTGGCGTCTGAGCGCCTCAGTGGGGATCGCCTCCTCCGTCGCAAGATACTGCTCAAGCGTGTTGTTGAGCGGTCCCTTGACCTCTGTGTGCCACCAGAAGTTCAGAAAACCGATATCCGGAACGCCGCCGCGACATGCGAGGTCGCGGTAGATATCGGAGATCCCCTCCCAGGGAATGATGCATTTCAGGGCCGTCGGTGCGGCGTCTCCGTCGGGGGTGGCGGCCGCAAGATACTGGCTGATGCAGAGAAAGCTGACACCGCAGAGCCCGACATTGCCATCGCACCAGTCCTGCCCGCCGACCCACTCGATCGCCTCTCGGTAGCACTCGCCCTGATGGCGGGACATGATCGAAGCCGGGCCGCCGCTGTTGGAGAACCCGGGCAAGTTGAGGTTGATTTGCGTGTATCCCGCCGGGACCCAGAAATTCGGATCCGGCGCTTCCCAGCTGGTCAATGTCGAAAAGCGTGGCGTTCCGCCGGACTGAGGCAGCAGCCTGTACTGCTGCGGAGGCCCGCCCAAGGGCGTTTTCTTCAGGGCCGGTGTGATGTGATTGTCGTAGGGATGGGCGCACATCACCACGGGCATCGGGGTCCCATCCCGTATGGCCCGCTTCGATTTGTAGACATTCGCGGTGAGGCTGAAGCCACCCGACATCGGGATCTCCACATCGTACTCGGCCAGGACATCCGGATCTGGCTCGACGAGGTGGCATTGCGGCTTGGCGATCTGTCCGCTTCGGATCGCCCGCCGCAGGATCGGCCAGGCGGCACGAATGGTAGAGACTGTGACAGACATGTTTCCCCCCTCGGTCCCGGGGCTCACGCTATCAATTCACGGTCCAACGCCGCTGAACCTCGGTTAAGTGCGGGCAAGAATTTTTCAGCGGACTGACCTGACGGCCCCCGCGCACCGTCGATGTCCCGATCAGGGCTCCTGAACGGGGGACGGACGAACGCTGCGGCGCGGCATCTCTGATGCGACTGCGCGGGGCGCGGTCCGTCGCCGCCGGAGAAACCTGGAAAACCCTTGGGGCGTCACACCCAAAAAACGCGCAATGTCTTTCTTGGGCGCAAGCTTCAGCACCGATCTGTGATGGGTGTCGAGGAACTGATAGACAATCTCGGTTTCATTGGAGGTCTTGGCGCAGGCAAGCTCCTTGGCAAAGAGGTGCGCCTCCATCATGCGATACCGCAGATAGATCCCAAAGGTCTCACCGTGAAAGTACTCGGCTTGAAAGAAGACGAGCGGCACAAAGAAACCATGCGCGTCCGTCACAGCGATCAGATCGTCTGACGCGAGCTCACCCGTCCACGCGCTGCTCACATTCGTACAGATGTCTCCGGCCTCAAAGAACCGCGCAATGGTCATCCGTCCGTCCGACCAAGTCTGGCGCGACGCGGCCAGCCCGTCGACAATGAAAGCGAGCCGATCGGCGACCCGTGTCTGATTGAGAAGGACGGAACTTGAGGGTGTCTCGAACGGCTCTGTTTGGTCGCAGATCTTTTGGAACTCAGACACCCCGAGCTCCAACCCAAAGCGGGCCATGTCGGCCCTCAGCGCCTCAATGAGCGTCTGATGGTCTCTTTGCCCTCGCATGTCACCTGTCTTCGCAGCCAAGGTGTTCCGGCCCATGGACGTTGAGTTTGGGAAGCGCCGGCTCTCCGAGACTGCCGCTCGACCTTTGAAAACGCAAACGCTTCCCAATCGCCCCAGGTTCGAGCGGGCATCCGCCGGCTGCCGGATGCGTCGCTGCCTTTTAAATCCTCAGCGGGTGGCTCTTGCGCGCGGCGCCGCTCTGAGCACGCCCAGTTCCGTCCCTAGGGCGTTGCATGCAATGTCCCCTCCGCCGGGACACGCACTTCGGTGATCGCTGAGATGAACGCCGAGAACAGCTCCCCCTGGGAGTTGATCCGGAGTTTGGCGTAGATGTTCTTGCGGTGGATCCGCACGGTTCCCGACGAAATGCCCAAAAGCTTGCCAATGGCGTCGGCGGAGTGACCGCGAAGCGTGTGCTCAACCACCTCCCGCTCCCGCGGGGTCAACACACCCTCGCCAATGCTGCGAAACGCCCGCTCGATCTTTTCTTCCACCACCGGGCGGACCTCCTCACCCTCCGTCGCCGTGCCCTGCCAGTGCCTCCGGCAGGCTGCGTCGACGACCGGGCAAACCGCGCTCAGGGCGCGAAACTCCGTTTTGCTGAAACGCCGCTCCAACCGCATCAACGACAGAACGATCGAGAGCCCGTCATGCACATCGACCAGATACCCGATCTCCTCCGCCAGGCCGGTTTGGCCATAGTAGCTGCGGAAGTACTCACCCTGATAGAATCGGTCCGGCGCGATGTCGCGCAACCGCCAGAGCCCGGGCGCCACTGCCCCCGTACTGGCCAGAAAAAACGGATCGAGCAGGTAGGGGCCTTCGATGTAGTCATCGACATGCATCCGGCGGCGCGCAGGTGGGAAGTCATCGAAAAGGGCCAGCGGCCGCGCAGTCCCGACATATCCGAATATGACCGTGAAGTCGAAATCCGCGATTGATTTCAGCGCCTCAGAGAGCGCCTGAGCAAAGTGTGGCGTGTCGATCGCATCGATGATCCGCCCCGCGTCAACGCTCCAATCCAACTTCATAAACGGGCCATCCTTCTTTTGTGTGATCCCTGACTATCACAAAAAGCATATTTCCAAAACGGCGAGAAGGTGCTCGACTTTTCCTCGCACGACATATGAGCGACAATGACGTCACCCGCGCCAAACCCGGTCTCAGAGACATATGCCTCCGACGAGGCGGCGGAGACCCCGCCGATCGCGGAGCTCCGAGGCGTCTCGAAAACCTTCGGCGAGGTGCGGGCCGTCGCGGACATGAGCCTGCGGATCGCACCGGGTGAGTTTCTGTCCTTCCTGGGTCCGTCTGGCTGCGGGAAGACGACGGCGCTGCGCATGCTGGCGGGGTTCGAAACCCCGACGACAGGCGGCGTGTTCTTGGATGGCGAGGACGTGTCCGACCTGCCGCCGCACAAGCGCCCCGTGAACATGGTGTTCCAAAGCTACGCGCTGTTTCCGCATCTGACCGTTGAGCAGAACATTGGATATGGGCTCAAGCAGCGACGCCCCCGGATCGACCGAGCGGTCATCGCTGAGAAGGTTGCGCGCGCACTGGCAACCGTGCGTCTGACCGACTTCGCGAGCCGCAGGATCTGGGAGATGTCCGGCGGTCAGCAGCAGCGCGTGGCGCTCGCCAGGGCCATCGTGAACGAGCCGAAGCTCCTCCTCCTCGATGAGCCCTTGGCGGCGCTCGACCGGAAGCTGCGCAAAGAGATGCAGATCGAGCTGCAAGATCTGCAGCGCCAGTTGGGCATCACCTTCGTGCTCGTCACCCACGACCAAGAGGAGGCGCTGTCGCTCAGCGATCGGATCTGCGTCATGCGCGCGGGCGAGATCGTCCAGACCGGCTCACCGCAGGAGCTCTATGACCAGCCCGAGACCCGCTATGTGGCGGACTTCGTCGGCCTTTCGAACTTCTTCGAAGGGCGGATCGAGGCTGTGGCGGGCCAGACGGCCACTGTCGCCCTCTCAGGCGGCCATCGCCAAAGCGTCGTGGTGCGCCGGGGCGCCCAGGCAGGGGACGCCTGTTGCATCAGCGTTCGGCCCGAGCAGATCCGACTGAGCCGGACACCGGGCGCCGAGGCCTTTGAGGTCAGCGTCCAGAACCGGATCTTCCTCGGCGAGCATACGGAGTATCTGGTGCGCCACGCCGATCTCGGCCCGATCACCGTCCTCGCGCCGCGCCAGGCCGACGCGGGTCTCTCCATGCTCGGGCAAGGCGACACGGCCTGGCTCGACTGGAGCGCCGAGGCCGCGCGCCTTCTCACATCAGATGAAGACACCCCCAGGTCATCAGGGAGACAGGGATCATGAAAGACGACGGAACCATCTCGAAACGCAAATTCATGGAGGAGCTTCGACGCTACCAGAAGGGCTCCGTCACGCGGCGCCACTTCATGGGCGTGACGGGTCTCGGCGCGGCGACGGCCGTGATGGGTGCGGCTGTGCCCGGGCTTCGCGCGACGACAGCGATGGCAAACACCGGCATCGGCGACCGCGTCGTCCTGGCCACCTGGCCGAACTACCACGACGAGGCCAATTTCGACCTCTTCACCGATGAGACCGGCGCCTTTATCCAAGTGAACGTCTTCGGTTCGAACGAAGAAATGCTCGCCAAGCTGCAGGCCGGTGGCAGCGGTTG
The DNA here is from genome assembly GCA_038749815.1 of Pseudomonadota bacterium. Classification (GTDB taxonomy): domain Bacteria; phylum Pseudomonadota; class Alphaproteobacteria; order Rhodobacterales; family Rhodobacteraceae; genus Algicella. Next base: position 6,679 of record JBCDHQ010000158.1, read on the forward strand.
GGACGTCTATGTGCCGACGAACTACACGATCACGACCTATGTGGAAGAAGACCTGATCGAGCCGCTCGATCTCGCAAAGCTGCCGAACTACGACCGATCCAAGTTCGACCCGCGCTTCGCCGATGCGGGCATCGTCGACGGCGTGGTCTATGCGGTGCCCAAGAACTGGGGCACGACGGGCATGGCCGTGAACACCAGCCATGACGGGGGCACGCCCTTCGACAGCTGGAAGCACTTCTTCGACCGGACCATGGACGACTACTCCGGCCGGACCATGGTCCATGACTACCAGCTGACGACCATAGGTGCGGCGCTCAACTACCACGGCTATTCGTTCAACTCGATCGACGAGGCGGAGCTTGCGGATGCCGAGACGCTGCTGATCAACGTGAAGCCGCATCTTTTCGCGATCACATCGGACTACCAGCCGGCGATGCGGTCGGGCGATGCTTGGCTCACGATCTGCTGGACGGGCGATGGCAAGCAGCTCAACACCGACATCCCCGAGATCGCCTTTGTCCTCGGCAAAGAGGGCGGCGAGCTCTGGAGCGATTACTACGCGATCCCCAAAGGTGCCCCGCATCCCGACGCGGCCTATGCGCTGATCAATTTCATGCTGGACCCCGAAGTGAACGCGCGCGAGGTGCAGGCGCATGGCTACCCGGTCGCAGACAGCCGCACGAATGAGCTTCTGCCGGACGAGATCCTCAACGACCCGATCCTCTATCCTGCGGCCGAGCTGCTCGATGCGTTGGAGTTCGGCGCTGCGGCGACACTGACCGACCCGAACCGGGCAGAACTCCTCGCTCGGTTCAAATCGGCCTAGAGCCGCCTCTCCGAGAGCGGTATGAGCCCGAGCACACGGAACTGGCTTTTGGTCGCCCCGGCAGGGGTTTGGCTCGCGGTTATGCTCGTCCTGCCGCTCTCGGTCGTCTTCATCTTCAGCTTCGGGGAGCGGGCGCCCGCAGGCGGGTACCTGCCCGCCTTCACCTTTGCCCAATACGCCAACCTTCCAGCACGGCTGACGGCCTTCCAGAACACGCTGATCCTGGCGCCCCTCGGCACTTTGGCGGCCCTTCTGATCGCCTATCCTCTGGCCTACCAGCTGGCGGTGCGCACCTCCGAGCGGTGGAAGACGCTCCTCCTGGTGCTGGTCATCGTGCCCTTCTGGACCTCGATCCTGATCCGGAGCTATGCGTGGATTTACCTCCTCGGCGGCCAGGGGATCCCGGCGCTCCTCGAAAGCCTCGGCTTCGGCGACACGCGCCTGATCTACACGCCCTATGCCGTGCTGATCGGGATCGTCTATGGCTACCTGCCGCTGATGGTCTTCCCGATTTATGTCAGCCTCGAGCGACTCGACAAACGCTTGCTCGAGGCCTCGGCCGATCTCGGCGCCCCCCCGATCGCAACCTTTCTCCAAGTGACGCTCCCGATGTCGATCTCGGGCATCGCCACGGGCTGCATGCTGGTCTTCATCCTGTTGATGGGGGAGTTCCTGATCCCGGCGCTCCTTGGCGGGGGCAAAGTCTTCTTTGTCGGCAACGCACTCGTCGATTTGTTCCTGCAGTCGCGAAACTGGGCCTTCGGCTCGGCGGTCGCGGTGATGCTGATCGTGATCATGCTGGTCACCGTGACCGCCTACATGCAGTTGATCTCGCGGCTCAAAACGGGCCGCGACGACGCGGCGCTGATGTAAGGCCCCCGCATGCGCCTCTATGCCCTCTGCGTCTACGTGTTCCTCTACACACCCATCGCCATCATCGCGCTTTTCAGCTTCAGCGCAGGGCGGAGCGCCAGCCAGTTCGAGGGCTTCTCGACCCGCTGGTACGACCGGGCCATCAGCAATCCCTTCGTGATGGACGCGCTTGGCAACAGCCTATTCGTGGCCTTCATCTCCGCCACGTTGGCGAGCGTTCTCGGCACGCTCTGCGCCGTCGGTTTGCAGGGCATCCGGGGGCCGGTCCGCGCAATCTTCGACGCGCTGATCTACATCGCGGTGATGATCCCAGGGATTGTGATCGGGATTGCAACACTGATTGCGCTGGTCACCGTGTTCGATGTGCTCAACCCCTGGATCGCGTCCTTCTGGGCGGAGGCCGAGGCCGCGCCGCGCCTTTCGATGGGGATGGGTTCGCTGATCGCAGCGCACACCATGTTCACCTTGGCGCTTGTCGTGATCATCGTGCGCGCGCGGCTGTCGACGCTCGAGACCGCGCTGACGGAAGCCTCGGCCGATCTCTACGCCACGCCATTGGGCACGTTCCGGCAGGTCACGTTGCCGCTGATTGCGCCGGCAGTCCTCGCGGGCTTCCTGCTCAGCTTCACCTTCAGCTTCGACGATTTCATCATCGCGTTTTTTGTCGCCGGGTCGGAGACGACACTGCCGATCTACGTCTTCTCCTCCATCCGCCGCGGCGTCACGCCAGAGGTCAATGCCATCGGGACGATGGTGATGCTGGCCTCGCTGGTCCTGCTCGTCATCGCGCAACTGATCCTGCGCCGGGGCGACCGCCGCACGCGACGAGGTGGGCCATGATGCTCCAGGACAAAGTCGCGTTTGTGACGGGGGCGGGCTCCGGCATCGGCGCTGCCGGGGCGCGGGCGATGGCGCGCGAGGGCGCTCACGTGGTCGTTTCGGATCTCGACGGGGCGGCGGCGGCCCGTGTGGCCGACGCAATCCGCGCGGCAGGCGATGGCGCGACGTCGGTGGGGCTCGACGTCACCGAGGATGACGCGCTCACGGCGGCCATTGCCGGGGCGGCCGAAACCCATGGCCGGCTCGACATTCTCCACTCCCATGCCGGATTGCAGGTCGAGGGGACGCTCGAGCAGGTCGATGTCACCGCGTTCGACGCCTCCTGGGCGCTCAACGTGCGGGCGCATTTCGTGGCGGCCAAGGCTGCCCTTGCGCCGATGCGCGCCCAGGGGCGCGGCAGCGTCATCATCACGTCGTCAAACTCCGGAGTGCAGTACGACCGGGAGATGATCGCCTACGCCACCACAAAGCACGCCGTGCTCGCCATGACCCGGCAGATGGCGGCGGATTATGCGGGCGAGAACATCAGGTTCAACGCGCTCTGCCCCGGGTTCATCGACACGCCGTTCAACCGTGGGTTCGAAGTTCAGATGGGCGGACGCGACAAGCTGGAAGCCTATATCGCGGGCGCAATTCCGATGGGCCGGTTTGGGACAGTCGAGGAGATTGCCGAGGGGATCGTGTACCTCGCCTCGGACCGATCTTCGTTCATGACGGGCCATGCGCTGGTGATCGATGGCGGTGAGAGCATCTGAGGCGTGACCCTACCCGTCACGGTCTAAGCTCTCCATGAACGCTTCGAGCTCGCCATCCGGCAGTGTCGTTTGCTCTTGCTGTGCGGGGTAGTTCGCGCTGAGGGCGGCCTCCTTGAAGGCTGACAGAGCCTTGCGCCGTTCAACGCGGATCGCCTGCTGCAGGGCGTGCAGATCGCCGAAGGCGCGCGCGTGGCGGGGCGATGTGGGCTCTTCACCGCAAATGTCGTTCTGGAAGAGGTAAATGATGTCGGCCCCGGGCCCCGAGCCGAGCGAAGATGTGATGAGGGACGTGCGCTTTGAGATCTCGGCCATCACGGGGGCGCAGATCACCTCCGCCTCGACCGAAAAGGCGCCCGCGCTCTCCATCCGTTGAAAGTCGCGCCAGAGTGCCAACGCCTCCGCCGAGGTCTTGCCGATGGCGCGGAGCCCGCCCCGCCACGTCGACTTTCGCGGCACGAGGCCGAGATGGCACATCACCGGGATCTCTTCGCGCGCCAGCATTTCCACGATGTGGGGACCGCGAGCGGTGTAGAC
>JBCDHQ010000159.1:0-10505 GCA_038749815.1 Pseudomonadota bacterium
CCGTCGCGAGTACGAAAAGGTGTACCCGTTCGGTTGGCTGGGGATCCTGTCCGAGACCCCACCCGTTCATGAAGAGCTGGTATACGCGAGCTCTCCCGATGGCTTTGCGCTCTGTTCGATGCGCACGCCCACGCTCAGCCGGTACTACGTGCAGTGCCCGCTCAGCGACACGCCGGAGGATTGGAGCGATGAGCGGTTCTGGGAGGCGCTTCGACGGCGCATCCCCGCCGATCTGGCGACCGGGCTGGTGACCGGGCCCTCCGTCGAAAAGTCGGTGGCGCCGCTCCGGTCTTTCGTGACCGAACCGATGCGGTGGGGTCGGCTCTTTCTCTGCGGTGACGCGGCCCATATTGTGCCGCCGACCGGCGCAAAGGGTCTCAACACCGCCGCGTCCGATGTCCACTATCTGTTCGAAGGGCTGGCAGAGCACTATCGGACAGGCTCCGATGCCGGTCTGGTGGCCTATTCTGAGCGCGCGCTTGCCCGCGTGTGGAAGGTGGAGCGCTTCAGTTGGGCCACCACGACAATGCTCCACGCCTTCCCGGACCAGTCACCCTTTGATCGAAAGATGCAGTCCGCCGAGCTCGAGACGCTCCGGTCGACGCCGGCGGCCCAGAAGGTGTTTGCCGAAAACTATGTGGGCCTCGCCTACTGAGGCAGGCTGGGCTATCCGGCGCGGGGAAGTTCCGCTCTGTCCGTCGACGCGACTTTGAACCGCGCGAGACCTTCGAAGAGCGATTTGGATGCGTGTGTCAGGTTGCTGGCCGCGCCCGCGCTCTGATCCGCGACAGCCGCGTTTCCTTTGGTCAACGTTTCAAGCCGTTGAACGGCCGAGGCCACCTCCGCCACTCTGGTCACTTGGTCGCGCTGCATCTGCGACACCCCTTCGAGCCTGTCCGCAACCTCCCGGACAGAGGCGACCAGCGCGGAGAGCCCCTCGCCGGTCTCGTTGACGGAGCGTACGCCTTCCGAGACATGCTCGGCGCTCGCCGTGATCAGCTCACGGATGTCGCGGGCCGCTTCGGAGGAGCGTTGGGCCAGCGTTCGAACCTCGGACGCCACCACTTCGAAGCCCTTCCCGGCCTCGCCGGCGCGGGCGGCCTCAACCGCCGCGTTCAGCGCCAGAAGGTTGGTCTGGAAGGCAATGGAATCGATGACACCGATGATGTCGGCGATTTTCGACGCGCTCGTTTGAATGCGGGAGATCGCCTCGACAGCACCGGTCACCACCTTGCCGCTCACCTCGGCACGCTCGGACGTTTCCCGGCTCAACGATACAAGGGCATCTGCCGTGTCCGTGTTTTCGCGGATCGAGCCGTCCATCAACTCCATCGTTGCGGCGGTTTGGCGGAGCGTTGAGGACTGATCCTCCGCCCGCTGAGCAAGATCCCGGGCGCCTGTGGCGATCGTTCCGGCCTCGGTTCGGACATGGTTGGCCGCGTCGCCCACATCGACGAGCGTTTCCCCGAGACGTTTGATGCTGGCGTTGAACCCCTCCTGCGCCGCGCGGTAGTCGCCGACGAAGCTGCCGGCCATCGACGCGGTCAGATCCCCCCGCGCCATCGCCTTCATCGACTCGTCGAGCGCGCTCATGAACGTGGCCACGGCCTCGATCTGAGTGTTGAGGCCGCGCGCGATAAACGACGTGAACCCGAGATCGTCGATCATCGAGACACGCTTATCAAATCGGCCCTGCTCGACGCTGGAGACGACGGTGATGACCTCGTTCTCCAGAACGCGGATCATGGTCACGTCCTCAATTTCAAGCGCCAGGGCATCCGGGTCGCCAGTCAGGTTGGTCAGAGGCGTCAGCTTCGCCTGCATGATCCTGTCCGCATGCGAGATTTCATAGGATGTCACGCCGGCGGTGTTGGTCCGACCCGTCTCAGTGGACTGCGCCGCGAGCACTTTTTCAACCAGGGGCGCGTACTGTTCGCGCCCGTCGGAGAGTGTGTGAAGACCGGCGGTTTGATCGCCGAACGACGTCAGCAAAGCGTCCCAGGCACGGTTGCGCGCGATCACATATCGCGCGCCGTCCAGGATCAACATCGGCGTACTCGACGCATCGACCGCCTCTCGCATCGCGATCTGGCGGCCGGCGGTCTCGCGAAACTGGCGGACTGTCGACACGAGCCTTGAGATCTCATCGAGATCGGTGCGCACCGGTGCAACGGTCGGCGTCAAGTCCCCGTCGGCCACGCGGGCCAGCGCCTCGGTCACCTGGCGCAGACGTTCTGCGACGGCCGTCCAGACAAAGAGCGTGGCGAAAAGCGCGAGGGCTGCAACGATGAGGCCGAGCACCACGCTTTCGAGAAGCACACGATAGGCGGTCGCGGTGCGCGCACCCCAGTACGCGTTCAGCGCGTGGCCTGCGGCATTCGAGAGGTTTGCAAACGCGTCAAGCCCGGTGTTCGACTGCGCAAAGAACGCATCGAACGCTATGTCATAGGCCGGCACAGCGCCCTCTGAGGCGGCCTCTGATGCGGCGTGCAACCTCTCGACCAATGGGACATATGTCTCGAAGTAGTCTTTGTGCACAGCATCCATCAGGCGCACCATTTCGTCGGAGAGGTTGAAGCTCCTCGCTGCGTTGGTGATGCCGCGCCAGGCCACATCGGCGCGCGCCCGGTCCATTTTTCGCACAATGGTGTCCTCGGGCTTCAGCTTCTCCTGATTGAGTGTGGCGATGGCGTAGTAGGTGCGCGCCCGTCCGCCGTATTCGCGACCCTCCCAGGCCGCCCCCTGGATGAAGCGGAGGGTCTCGGCCACCGGCGAGCCCGCCACGGTGTCCGCGCGCAGCAGCTCAATTGCGGTCCTCAACCCCTCAATCTCCGCCTTCAGCTCGAACGGCAGCTCATAGGCGCGCTCAGCATCACGTGCGGCGAGGGGGCGGGCCAGGAGCGCGTCGACCTCGCGGCGGATCTCGTCGACCCGATCAAGGTGGTGGCCCAAGTCACGGCGAAAGAGCTCACGCGTGCGCAACCGCTCAAGCGGCTCAAGCGTTGAGAGGGCTTGGGACATCCCCTCCGTCGCTTTCGCCCGCTGATCCGAGACGATCTCGCGGAACGCGGGCGGGATCGGCTCGGCAAAGGCCAGGGCCACTTGGACGACGCTCCGTTCGAGCGACATCGCCACTGTCGCGTTCATCGCTTCGGTGACACCGCGAGACAGGGTTTGGATAAACTCAGTCTCGCGATACTCGCGATGTGCGCCCACGGCTGTGTAGGCGAACTTTCCCACGGCAGCGCAGGCGAGAAGCGCCACAATCAGTGTAAAGGCCAAGCGTACGGTCATTGAACCCTCTGCGCGCATCCGACATCGACGGGCGGCCCACTGATTGGCCACGCCGTGGTTGTGCGGCAAATATCCTTAAACCTGGTAAAGCATGACCCTCGGCCCAATCCACACACGGCATCGCGGACTTGACTGATCGATCAATCAGGACTATCGGTCGCACATGCAGGCCGCGAAGCACACGCCTCAGGATGCCAAAGCGCGGATCCTTGCCGCCGCCGAAACGCTCTTTGCCGAATTCGGCTTCGACGGCGCAGGCATGAAACAGATCGCGGCCCGGGCCGGCGTGGCGCAAGGCCTTCTCCACTATCACTACGATGACAAACCCGGCCTCTACGCCGCCGTGGTCGCGCACCGCTCGCAGATGATCAATGCAGCCCGGACGGCCGCGCTCGACACTGTCGATCTCGCCTCGGAGAGGGGTTTGGAGGCCGTTCTCTTCGCTCTGTTGCGGCCGACCTTGGGGGATGAAGGCGGCGGCACCGCCTATGCCCGGATCTTCGGGTCGCTCGCGGTGGGCACGGAGCGGGACACGGCGCTGGTCGAAAAGCACTACGATGCCACGGCGCGTGTGTTCATCTCCGCGATCGAGCGCACTGTCCCGGGGATCACCCGTCGGGATGCGGCCTGGGGCTACAGCTTTGCCATCGGCTCGCTCGTGACGATCCTCGGGCGGACCGGCCGGCCGGAGCGGTTGGCGGATGAACCGGACCGCCTCGAAGATCTTGACGCGGTGACCACACGGCTGGTCACGTTTCTGGCGGCCGGCATGCGGCAGCTCGGACCAAAAACAAACAAAACCAATCGGGAGGACAACTGATGAAACATGCCTTGCTGGCGGGCGCCGTTGCGCTGACCCCCATTCCGGCTGCAGCCGACACGTGGAGTGCAACTGTTGTCGCCGGGCACCCACCGGTGTTCCGCTGGGTGCGGATGATCGACGAGGCCTTCGTGCCCTCCGTCGAGCAACAGTTGAGCGGCACGGGCCACAGCATCAGTTTCACAGGTCTCTACGGCGGTGCCATCGCCGGCGTCGGAGAGGAGCTTGAGACGGTCGAATCCGGTCTCGCAGAGCTCGGCATCTGCCAGTCGCTCTTCGATCCCGCCAAACTCGCGGTGCAGAACGTCACCTACTACACGCCCTTTGTCAGCGACGATGTCCGCGCCGTCGGCACGCTGATGGACAGGCTCCAGCGCACCGCCTCCGAAATGCAGAAGAGCTACGAGGACAACGGTGTCGTCTACATCGGCGCGCCGGTCGTGATCGACGACTACCTTCTGATGACCAACTTTCCCGTCGCATCGCTCGACGATCTCGACGGCAAGAAGATTGGCGCGCCCGGGGCTGCGCTCAACTGGCTTTCCGGAACGGGCGCGGTTGGGGTCTCCGGGAACCTGACGACCTACTACAATGAGCTGAAGACCGGCGTGTTCGACGGCGTGATCGTCTTTGCCTCTGCCGCGCTTCCCGGCAAGCTCTTCGAAGTGGCGCCCTACATCACGCGGGCGGGCCTCGGGGCGCAGTATGCCGGTTCGCTCTGTGCGAACGCCGACTGGTTCAACGGGCTGCCCGAGGAGGTGCAGACGGCGCTGATCGAGGCCGGCAATGCCACGCAGGAATGGTACGTGTCCGAGCTCGAAGAAGCCGTTGCCAACGCGTTCGCCGTCATGGCCGAGAACGGCGCCACGATCACCGATGCGACACCCGAGATGCGCTCGGCCTGGGCCAGCGGCATGGAGAATGCCGCCAAAGCTTGGGCCGAGGGGCTCGACGCGCAGGGACTGCCGGGATCGACTGTCCTTGCCAATTACATGGATGAGATGCGGGCGGCCGGGGCGACCCCGCTTCGCGATTGGGACCGGGAGTAAGTGGCCGCCGATCCGGCGCCACCCGATCCGCTTCTCCTGCGTTGGCTCGATGCGCTGACGCAGGTCGCGAATGTCGGCGGATCGATCCTGATCGTGGGTCTGGTCCTTCTGATCGGGGCGGACGTGTTCGGGCGCAACGCGCTCAACGCGCCCATTTCGGGTGTGCCGGAGATGGTGACGCTCTCCATCGTTGCGATTGTGTTCATGCAGGCGCCCCACGCCCTGAAGGCCGGCAGGATGACGCGCTCGGACGCCCTCCTGGGCGTGGTGGCGCAGCGCCGGCCCGCGCTCGCCGCGGCGCTCGAAACCCTCTACGACGCGGCCGGCGTGCTGGTCGTGGGCGTTATCCTCTATGCGACCTATCCGATCTTCACCCGCGCCTGGGCACGGTCTGAGTTCGTCGGGGCCGCCGGCGACTTCACCGCACCCGTCTGGCCGGTCAAGCTGATGATCCTGATAGGCTCCACCCTCCTCATGCTGCAGTTCGCGGCGCGGATCTGGCGGCGTCTCCGCCGCTGGGGGGCACCCGATGTCGCCCTTTGAGATCGGGCTGATCGTCCTCGGAGGCATGGGCCTTCTGGTGATGGGCGGCATGCTGGTGCCGGTTGCCTTGATCCTGATGTCCTTTATCGGCGTCTGGGCGATCAAGGGCTCACCCATTCTTGCGGCCAAAATGCTGGGGCTCGCCGCCAACGACGCGATCGCGAGCTACTTCTTCGGGGTCGTGCCGCTCTTCGTTCTGATGGGCTTCATTGTCTCGGAAAGCGGGATCGGGCGAGACGCATTCGATGTTGCGAACGCCCTTTTTCGCCGGATCAAAGGCGGGCTTGGCGTCGGCACCGTTGCGGCGAACGCGATCTTTGCCGCCGTGACCGGGATCTCGATCGCCTCGGCCGCCGTCTTCACCAAGATTGCCGTGCCCGAGATGCGTCGCCATGGCTACACAAACCGGTTCGCCGTCGGCGTGGTCGCCGGCAGCTCGGTCCTCGGCATGATGATCCCGCCGAGCCTCCTTCTGATCCTCTTTGGCCTCCTCTCCGAACAGTCCATAGGCGATCTCTTTCTGGCCGGCATCGGGCCCGGCATTGTGCTCGCGGTGATGTTCTGCGTCGGGATTGTCTTTATGGCGCGTGTCGCGCCCGCCTTTGTCGGACCGGACCTCTCAACGGTCGAGGACACAATGGACGCGCGGGACCTGACAGCCAAAGGTCTGCCGATCACCGCCTTGATCGCTGTGGTCCTTGGCGGCATTTACCTCGGGTTCTTCACCCCGGTCGAGGCGGGCGCGATCGGTGCCATCGGGGCCCTGCTCCTCGGGCTCCTGAAGCGCCGGCTGACACCCGCGGGGCTCTGGCGCGTTCTGGTGGAGACGGGGCTCGTCACGGCCGCGGTCTGCTTTCTGATCATCGCGGCCCAGATGTACTCTCGCATGCTGGCCTTCTCGGGCGTGCCCTTCGCCTTCGGCGAGATGGCGGCGACGGCCGAGCTGGGGGTGCTTGGCCTGATCGCGATCTATGTCGGCGTCGTCATCCTCCTCGGGATGATCCTCGATTCCTCGTCGATCATGCTGATCCTCGTGCCGCTCATGCTGCCCATCGTCACGCCGATGGGCATTGACCTGGTCTGGTTTGGGATCATCACTGTGCTGGCCGTCGAAATCGGGCTCCTGACGCCCCCCTTCGGCCTGTCGGTCTATGTGATCAAATCGACGCTCGACGATGATAGCATCTCGCTCGGTGACATCTTCCTTGGTGCCGCGCCGTTTGCGGTGATGATGCTCCTCTGTCTGATCCTCATCATCCTCTATCCGCCGATTGCGGTCGGACTGCTCTAGGGAGGGCACGCGATGGCGCGCACGCTCATCGATCTCTCTGTCGCCCTTGAGGCGGAGATCGCCTCCGATCCCCCAATGATGCTCCCCGAGATCGACTACTTCACGCATGCGGACACGGCGGAGCAGATGGCGGGCTTCTTTCCCGGGCTCACGCCGGCCGAGCTGCCGGGGGGCGAGGGCTGGGCGGTCGAGACACTGAAAGTCTGGACCCACAACGGCACGCATCTCGACGCGCCCTACCACCACCATTCAACGATGAACCGAGGCGAGCGGGCGATCACGATCGACGAAGTGCCGCTTGAGTGGTGCTTGAACCCGGGCGTGAAGCTCGATTTTCGCGCCCTGCCGGACGGCGCCGTGGCGACCGCCGCCGATGTCGAGGCGGAGCTTGCGCGGATCGGGCACGAGCTCCGCCCGCTGGACATCGTGGTCGTCAACACGGCCGCCGGTGCGCACTACGGGGCGCCCGACTATCTGGCGCGCGGCTGCGGGATGGGACGGGAGGCGACACTCTACCTCCTTGAGCGGGGCGTCCGGGTCACCGGAACCGATGCCTGGAGCTGGGACGCACCCTTCTCAAAGACGGCCACGGCCTACGCAGAGACCGGGGACGCCGGCCTCATTTGGGAGGGTCACCGCGCCAGCATGGAGATCGGCTACTGCCATCTTGAGAAACTCTGCAACCTCGAGCGGCTGCCGCCCAGTGGGTTCCAAATCTCCTGTTTTCCATTCAAAATCAAAGGCGCCTCGGCGGGGTTCACCCGTGCAGTCGCCATCATCGACAGCTGAGCGGGGGAGCCATGGCGCGCCAGAAAACGATCATCACCTGCGCCGTGACAGGCGCAATCCACACACCGACCATGTCAGACGCCCTGCCCTACACCCAGGACGACATCGCCACTCACGCCATCGAGGCCGCAGAGGCCGGCGCCGCGATCCTGCACCTCCACGCGCGGAACGGCGAGACGGGCATGCCCTCAATCGACCCGGAGGACTTCGCGTCGTTTCTGCCCCGGATCAAGCAGGCGACCGACGCGGTGGTCAACATCTCCACCGGCGGCAGTCTGCACGCCACGATCAGCCAGCGTCTGGCGCCCGCGGTCCGGTACTCCCCCGAGATGTGCTCCCTCAACATGGGCTCCATGAACTTCGCGTTTCACCCCCTCGCCGACCGCTACGATGCGTTCAAGTTCGACTGGGAGGAGGGCTACATCCGCGGCTCGGAGGGAAACATCTTCCGCAACACCTTCGCCGACATCGCCGAAGTGGCACAGACCCTCGGCGGCGACCATGCCGTGAAGTTCGAACACGAATGCTACGATGTCGGCCATCTCTACAACCTGAAGTTCTGCCTGGATCAGGGCATGTTCCAGACCCCGATCTTCCTGCAGTTCGTGATGGGCATCTTGGGCGGCATAGGGGCGGAGGTCGACAACCTCGTCTTCATGAAGCGCACGGCCGATCGCCTCTTCGGGGATAAGTACCAGTGGTCGGTGCTCGGCGCGGGCAATGCGCAGATGCGCCTTGCCTCGGTCGCAGCGCAGCTTGGCGGGAATGTCCGCGTGGGCCTTGAGGACTCGCTTTTCATCTCCCGTGGCACCCTCGCCAGCTCGAACGCCGAGCAAGTGCGCAAGGTGCGCCGCATTCTCGAGGATCAGGGTCATGAAATCGCGAGCCCGACAGAGGCCCGCGCCATTCTCGACCTCAAAGGCGGCGACCGGGTCAGCTTTTAGCCCACGATCGCCCACCCCGCAGGAGGAGTGCCCCATGGTGGATCAGCCCAAGACGCCGCAGCGCGTTGTCTTCGAATGCTCCGGCGTCGCGACGGGCAAGATGCGCAACGAGTTGGACGTGCGCATGACCCATCCGATGCTCGAAGAGTTCACGCTCGCGAGCGACGAAGGCCCGTTTCACGGCGGCGACGCCACAGCGCCCCCACCGCTCGCCCTGTTCGTCGGCGGTCTGACAGGGTGTCTGATGACCCAAATGCGCGCCTTCGCGAAGCGCCTCAAGATCGAGCTGACCGACCTGCGCGTCGAGACCCGGGTCGAATGGAGCTGGACCCCCACGGGTAAAACCTACGAGACCGCACCAAAAGCCTTCGAAATCGACGTCATCGTCGAGAGCGACGCCCCTCACTCCGATGTTGTGATGCTCCTCGAAACGGCCAAAAAGGGCTGCTTCATCGAACAGACGCTCGGCCAGCGGAACAGCATTCGGCACCGGCTCAAAACCGAGGCCGGCTATATCGACGTCTGAGATGGGCATGGTTCGGCTCGATCCGGTCCCTCACCAGGGGAGGCTGCCGCGCAGTCACACTCCGGCCCGAGTGGTGAGCGGTCCAGAATGATAACTGGGGCTTCGCCTGTCCAAAGACACCCGTCCCGGCCTTGCGCTTCGATCCCGTCTGGGCCGTGCCGTCCGACCAAGATGGCTCACGCATCGATTGGATTGTGCTCGGCCAAGCTCGCCACACCTGGAGGCGCCAGAACCGAGTTGCTTTCTGACGGGCGCAGCGGGACCGGATCGTCGAGCGGAGCCAAAGGGACTGCAAGGCGGTGATGGAGCGCGTCGGAGCGGAGCGAGGCCGCACCCGGTCCAAAGCGCTCTCCCGGAGCGGCGGCGCGAACCAGGGGCCGATTGTTTCACTCAGTCCGGAACCCAGCATCCAAGGCGGCTCAACCCCGCTACGCCCATGCGAGAACGCGTGTTCTGCAAGGGATGCCCCTTCAAAGTCTGTCGCTCCGCCCTCACTGCCCCGACATCGGACGAGCGCAGCGTGACCAGAGCGGGCAATGCTCCATTCTGCCCAGACGCCTGCGACGTGCCCCCACTCCCCCTGCACCGGGCGGCTCTGGACATCGCACGCGGCGGGCAAGGCCGGTGAGCCCATCGAGGAGGCACCCGAGGATGTTCGCGCTCTTGCGGACGCGTCTCTGGGGCGTGGGGGGCTCGCCCTGGGCCCGCAACAAGCGCACGCGATGATGCGCCAGTATCCAAGGGCTGGCCGCTCTTCGACCAGCCGTCCTACGAGCAGTTAGCGCCATACCGCCATTGGCCCGAATGCCTGGGCTTGCGCTCAATTGAAGGTCCGTTGAGGCTATGCGCTGTCGGTCAGCCACACGATCAGCTTGGATCGCTGCGCACCGAGCGTCTCTGACACCGCCCTCACCAAGACCTGTCCGCCGGTGGCGACCGCGTGCCATCGGTGATGAGGTGCCTCGCGGACGCCGCCACATGCTCAGCAATGCGCGCGAGCGCTTTGGCGCGGCGCTGGCTGTCCGGTTCCAACCGGGCCCCGTGATCTCGCTGTCGGTTTGCACCTGCCCGTCCGGCACAACCTGGGGACGGGGCAATCCCCGCCGCTGCTCATTGGTGTGTTGTGTGTCAGGTTGGATTGACTGGATGTGGGGTCTTTTGTCGTGTGGGGTTTCCGACTACATTTGTCTGGATTGGTCCTTCCGACGATTCACCAGGATGCCCGCCCATGGGTTTGCTCAGCAGAACC
>JBCDHQ010000160.1:0-10415 GCA_038749815.1 Pseudomonadota bacterium
GCCAACGATGCCGATCCGGACAGCGATCCCCTGACCGGGCGGATCACGACCTTTCCACGGTTTGGCTGCGTGCGTCTTTTCGACAGCGGTGGAACGCAGCTCGGCGGGGACTGCAATCCGACGGTCGATTTCGCCGAGGGCACGGTCTTTGTCTACGAGCCCGACGAGAACGCGACGGGCGATCCGAGCGGGACGGACGGGTTCGGGACCGACACGTTCATCTATGAAATCACCGACGGGACGGCGACCTCGGCCGCGATCGTGACACTGACAATCGAGGCGGTCGATGACGATCCGGTGGTCGTCGCAGCGGTTGCAGCGCCGCCGGTGAGCGACCGAAGCGGGACGGTCGAGATCAACCTTCTGAGCGACGCGAATGTCACCGATCCCGATGGCGATGAGCTGACCGTGACCGAAGTGGTGCTGACAAGCCTCGACTCGCCCCTCGACTTGACCACGATCCCCTTCAGCGAGGCGGACGGGGTGCTGAGCTTTGAGGCCTCGGACCTCAACGGGCTCGATGACGGGGAGAGTGCGGCGCTCCTCTTCACCTACACTGTCAGCGACGGCAGCGATCCGACGGTGGAGAACGTGGCGGCGATCACGGTCAGCGGCTCGGACAACGGGGTGATCGGCAATCCGGGGCAGTATGCCAACACGCTCTCGGGCCGGTACAACGGGCATTTCGGCACCCAGAACGATGCGAACGCGAGCTGCCACACCTGCCATGAGCCCGGCAATGTGAACGCGGATCTCGACACGCTGGCCGATTGTACGGCGACGGGCCCCAACGGTCTGCCGCTGTTGACGGCCTATGGGCGGGACATCTGCCTCGGACGGCCGGAGGGGGCGGAGCCGCTCTCCGATCTGTTGCGGCGGTTGGAGGTTGTCGAGGCGGATTACGCGCCGATCCTGGCGGATCCGGGGCCGCTCACGATCTCGGAGCTCGATGCGATCGACACGGAGATTGCGCGGCTCACGACCTCGCAGGCGGGACAGACGATCACCGGCGCGACGGCGGACATCATCGACTACCGGTTCGCAGAGCCGGGCAATGACGCGGCCCTCCGCTCCCGTCGGCTGAGCCCCGGGAACGGCTTTTTCCGCGTCGGCGAGACCGGCGTTCTGACACTTGCCGAGCGGCCGGCACCCGGGGTCTACACGCTCGACATCCGGCCGGTGAACGACGCCAAGCAGCGCGACAATGAAGGGGCGGATCGAGACGGGATCGCGGGCTTCTTCCCGGTGCGCACGGCGCAGCTGACAGTGGTGACGATCACAGTCCTCTCCGAGGCCGTGACAGCGGTCGATGACACGGCGACGACGGTCTCGAACGCGGCCGTGGTGGTCGATGTGCTGGCCAACGACACCGGCGGGACGGCGACGGTCGTCACGCTCGGCGATGCGCCGGCGAACGGCGCGGCCGAGGTGGCGTCGGAGTTCCCGTTTGCCATCACCTACACACCCGATGCGACCTTCACCGGGACCGACACGTTCACCTATGTCGCAACGAACGATGCGAACGCGCCCTCCACCGGGACGGTCACTGTGACCGTGTTGCCGGCCGGCGCCTTGGTCGCCGTCGATGACGCGGTGAGTGTGGCGAGCGGGGTGACGACGCTCATCGATGTGCTCGGCAATGACGTGAACGCCATTGCAGCCGGCGAGGACGGAGCGACGGTCGTCACGCTCGAGGGTGAGCTGAGCCCGGGCGAGGCCGGAACGGTCACGCTCAATGGGCAGGAGCTTGAGTTTGCGGCGGCCGAGGGGTTCACGGGAACCGCGACCCTCCAGTACGCGGCGACCAACCCGAATGTTGCGGGGGACACCGGGACAACGGCGACGGTGACGCTGTCGGTCCAGGCATTTGGGTCGGGTGTGATCTCGGATGCGGTCGACGACCCGGAGCTCTCACGCGTCGCGGTGGCGCTTGAGGACACCTGTGCGGCCGTGGATCCAGGCGCGAGCGCGGAGGCTGCGGCCTTTGTGGCGGCCTGCTCGGGCCTCGCCGCCGCGGCGGGTGCCGGGGATGATCTGACCCAAGCGATGGAAGCGCTCCGCAACGAGGAGCACTTTGCCGCCGTTGATGCCACGATGACGATGGCGCGCGGGCTCGGCCAGACGCTTGGGCGTCGACTGGACCGGGTGCAGTCCGGCGGGCTCCGCGGGGTGGATCTGAGCGGGATCACCATGACCCTCGGCGAGGTGACGCTGCCCGCTGAGCTTGCCGAGGCGGCAAGCGCCGCGCTCGGTGCGCGGAACACGGATGGCGAGGGGCCGGGCGACATCGGGATGTTTGTCGCGGGCGACATCACCATCGCCACGCGGGACGGCGATGGGACGGCGGCGTCCTACGATGTCTATGCGGGCAACCTCATGATCGGCGTGGACCGGCGGTTTGCGGGTGATCTCACGTTGGGGCTTGCGCTTGGCGGGACCGGGTCGGTGACCGACTTCTCGGATGGCGGGGAGCTGGTGGGCCGGGGACTGCAATTTGCGATCTACGGCTATCGGGACAACTTCGGCGCGCCCAATGTCTCGCTGAGCGGGTACGCCGCGGTCGGTTACACCCAGTTCGACAGCGAGCGGCGCATCGTCTTCACCTCGGGCGGGGCCGACGTGGACGAGACGGCGGATGCCAGTTTCGACGGCTACTACCTCAACATCGCGCCGACGCTTGCCGTGACGCGGACCCTTGGCGAGGGACGCGCGCTCGCCGATCCGCTGACGGATGTGGAGGTCCGGCTCTACACGACGCTCGACTACCTCTACACCTATATCGGCGAGTACACCGAGACCGGCGGCGGCGGGTTCGATCTCGCGGTCGAGGCGGAGAGCTATCACTCACTGGTGGGGTCTATCGGTGTGGATGCGAGCCGGCCGCTCTACCCCTCGCCCAACATCCGGATGGAGGTCTTCGGCGGCGTCGCGCTCAACGGAGAGTTCCTGGATGGAGACAGAAGCGTGACGTCCTCCTTCGCGATCGGTGGGCCCGGTGCGCCGACATTTGTCGCGACAGAGGATGGCTCCTCGTTCCTGTCGGGCAGCGGGGAGATCGGAGCGGCCTTCGGGTTCGGGCGAAGCACGCTCGAGTTCGGGTACGGCATCGACTATGGCGGGCCGAGCAGTCTGACCACCCACCGGCTGGGCCTTGGCTTTGCAACCTCCTTCCTGAAGCAGGACCGGCTCGGGGTCAGCGTTCGGCGGAGCGCCTCGGCCGACGGGGGAGGCTGGGGAACGGAGCTCGACTACGGCATCCGGTTCTGACGCAGGAGGGGGCCGCGCGCTGCGGCCCCTGCCCTCTCCGGGTCGTCTGATCTCTGGGTTTTGGGGGCGTCCGTCTCGGCCGTCGCGTCTCGATGGCGTGACGTCGGCTGCGCGCCTCTCAGCGGAGGCGGTGGCGCCGGCCGTTGGGCCGGCGCCGGGTCTTGTCAGAGGAGGAAGTCTTCCTCGGTCAGCGTGAAGGCTGTGTCGGAGAGGACGTCGACCGTGACGGTCCGGCCCTCGTCGCTTTCGAAGGTCAGCTCGACTTCGGTGTCGCTCACTTGCGTGATCGTCACGTCGTCGAGATCCTCCACCTCATCGGCGCGGGTGAAGTCGATCAGATCGGACCCGTCCTCCCAGTCGGTGATCGTGCCGCCCTTGATGTTGTCGGAGAGGCGGAACGTGTCCTCGCCCTCGCCGCCGGTCATGGTGTCCCTGCCGGCGTCGGAGTCGAGGATGTCGTCGCCCGTCCCACCGTTCATGACATCACGGCCGCGGCCCCCGTTCAGGTAGTCGTCACCTTCATCGCCGTTCAGCGTGTCCCTGCCGCCGTCACCGAAGAGGTAGTCGCCGCCGCCATTGCCGTTCAGCGTGTCGGCATCGCGCTCGCCGTGGATGGTGTCGGCCTCTCCCGTGCCGTCGAGCGTGTTCGCGGTGTCGTCACCGTAGATCACGTTCGGCTGATCCTCGATCGGGTCGTACTTGTCGATCCCGTCGAAGACATCCGCCGCCTCCACCGTCACGTTGTCCTCGGTGACCTTGTCGCCGTAGATCTTGATCTTGCCGAGGTCGTCCTCGTCATGAGCGCCGCCATTGTCGCCCTGTTGCGAGCGGACGGAGAGGAGCGAGTAGTCTCCGCCCTCGTCCGTGCCGTAGGTGATCTCGGCCAGCTCCACCGTGTGGCCGCGGAGCACGACCTCATCCCCGTCTTCAAGCGAGAAGTCGGTGATCACCTCCATGTCGCCGGTGCCTTCGACCCAGTGATCGTGGACGTAGTCGTTCTCGCCCGCCACGTCCTTCCAGTCGATTGAACCGTCGGCATTGGTGTGCTTGGCCATGATCGCGGCCGTCGCATTGAGGAGGTAGTTGAAGGTGAAGTCGTCCGCACCCGCGCCGCCGGTCACCGTGTCCTTGGTCGTTGCCGGATCGACGGGTGGGTTGATGCGCCCCTCCGCACCCTCGGTCTGAGCCGGATCGGGCTCGCCCGCATCGGCGACAACGATGATCTCATCGTCGTCATCGGTGCCGACCTCGGTCTGATCGCCGGTGCCGTTGACGACGATATAGTTGGGGTTGGGGTTGTCGGGCACATTGACGACGAACTCGATCGTCTGCTGCTCCAGCAGCTCACCCTTGCCTCGGTCTTCGCTGTAGTAGCTGACCGTGACCGTGTGAGTGCCGTTGCCGAGATCGCCCGCACGGAAATTGCCTTCCTTGTCCCCGAAAAGGGCGTAGGGCACGACGTTTTCCGTCCGATACTTGGTGCCATCGAGGTAGAACACGGCGCTCTCGACGCCCTCGACCGTGGGCGTGCCGACGATGGTGAAGTCGAGATCGGTGACCTCGCCCCCGTTCTCCAGATCGGCAGTGACGAGCGTGTCGCCCGAGGCCTCATAGACCGAGAAGCTGGTGTCCGGAGCGTCGCCGGCATCCCCGTCATCCGAGCCGTCGTCGCCGCTGTCCCCGTCATCCGCGCCATCATCCGCGCCGTCGTCACCGGTGTCATCGCCGGTGTCGCCGTCATCGGACCCGTCATCGGTGTCGTCGTCGGTATCATCGCTCGGATCGTCCGCGGGGGGCGGTCCTGCGGTGGCCGCGGCCTCGAGGTCGACCTCGTAGAGCTCGTCGATGCCGTTGAAGACGCCGGCATTGATCTCAAGGTCGTCCTCGGTGACCTCGTCGCCATAGACCTTGATCGTGCCGAGATCGTCCTCGTCATGCGCGCCGCCATTGGCACCTTGCTGCGACTGGAGCGAGATCAGCGAATAGCTGCCCCCCTCATCCTCGCCATAGGTGATCGAGACGAGTGTGGCCGTGTGGCCGTCGATGACGATCTTGTCGCCTTCGCCCTTGTCGTAGTCGAGGATCACGTCGTTGCCGACGCCTTCGACCCAGTGCTCGTGGGTGTAGTCGTTCTCACCCGCGACGCCCTGCCAGTTGGTGTCTCCGTTCTTGTCGGTGTGCTCGGCCTCGATCTCGTCCTTGGCGTTGAGCGGCAGGATGAACTGGAACGTGTCCGCGCCGTCGCCGCCTTCGATGACGTCGTCGGCCTCGCCCTCGGCCACCGCGGTTGTGTGCGTGCCGCCGCCTTCGGAGTAGGTGAAGGTCCCGTCGGGATCGACCGTGATCACCATCGTGTCGGTGTCGAGCTTGTTGCCGCCACCATTGTCGGCCGAATAGAACTCAACCGTTAGCTCGTAGATGCCCGGCGGCAGGTCGGCGGCGTTGAAGTCGCCGTTGTTGTCGCCGTTAAAGCTGTAGGGCACGAAGTTCTCGGTCTGGACCTTCTGACCGTCGATCTTGAAGATCGCGCTTTCGACATCGTCGGCGATGCCCGCATGGGGCGTGGCGACGATGCTGAAATTCTCCGTCGTCACATGACCATAGGCGGCGATGCCGCTGACCTCTTCGTTGGTCTCGGAATCGACGATCGTGAAGGTCTCGTTCACGCCCGGCTCGGGCTCGCCCGCATCGCCGTAGATGGTGATCACGTCGTCGCCGGCGCCCGCGTCCACGGTCTGCCGGCCGGTGCCGAGGTAGATCTCGTCATCGCCGTCGCCCGTGTCGACATCCTGGTGCGCCGTGCCGGCATAGACCGTGTCGTCGCCATCGGTCCCGGTCACGTCCGCACCCTCGGCATAGGTGATCGGGTCCTCATCGGCGGCTGTCGGGGCTGCATCGGGGTAGCCGCCGGTGTAGCCGGCCGCGGCGTCGACCGCCACCAGCTCGTCATAGCCGTAGTTGGCCATGGCGTCGGTCTCGATGTCGCCTTCCTCGACCTTGTCGCCGTAGACTGTGATCGTCCCGAGCAGATCCTCGTCATGCGCGCCGCCATTGGCGCCCTGCTGCGAGTAGAGCGTGATCAGCGAGTAGTCCTCGCCAGCCTCGTCCGTGCCGTAGGTGATCGAAAGGACATTGGCCGTGTGACCCTCGACGACGATCGTGTCGCCTTCCGCCTTGCTGTAGCCGATGATCGTGTCGTTGCCGATGCTGTCGGTCCAGTGGTCGTGGGTGTAGTCGTTTTCGCCAGCGACACCGGCCCAGTTGATGTTGCCGTTCTTGTCGGTGTGCTCGGCCACGATCTCGTCGGTGCCGTTCTGGACCAGGCGGAAGTTATACTCATCCGCGCCTGCGCCGCCTTCGAGCACGTCGTCGGCTTCGCCCTCGGGCACGGCCTCGAAATAGGCCATGCTTTCGGGGGAGATGGTGATGCTGCCATCGTAGCCCACGGTGAAGTAGATCGTGTCGGTGTCGAGCTTGTCGCCGCCCGCGTTGTCGGCAGAGTAGAACTCAACAGTCAGCTCATAGGTGCCGGGGTTGAGGTTGTTCGGGGCGAAATCGCCGTCGCTGTCGCCGGAGAGGGAGTATGGCACGGCATTCTCGACGCGCACGGTCTGGCCGTCGATCGTGAACTTTGCGCTTTCGACGTCATCCGCGATGGTCTCGTGCGGTGTCGCGACAAGCGTGTACTCACCTGCGGGCACGGCGCCGTTCTCATCGAAGGGGACGAGTTCGTTCGTGGTGGTGTCATAGGCGGAAAAGGTCTCGGTCTGTTGCGGATAGGACTCACCGCCGTCCGAGTACGCGTAAATGACGTCGTCACCGGCCCCGCCGTTGACGATCTGCTGTCCGGAGCCCGCATAGAGCTCATCATTTTGGTCAGTACCGTTAACAACAGTTGCCATGAGGTCCCCCAATTCGATCTTTTATCTGCGACTCTTCAAGTAGAATCACAGAATAAGAGAATCAAATGGTAAACGCGAGAGCGATTTTTGCTGGCAATATTACGCTTATTACTATGGAATATAGAATGGATACAAGAAAGCTATGCCCCGGCAAGCAGTTTGCCGAAACTGGACTGATGTTGATTTGGAAAAGACCCAACTTTGCCGGGCGTGCACACACTCGTGTCAACATCTGAGCGCTTATACGCACGTGGTGCGAGTTTCCAGCGCCGAGATACAAAGATCAAAAAAACGGCAGATCTTTGCCCAATCGCATACATTTATGCCGATGTGATGGACTGTCCGGTGCCTGGTGTGCCAGGGCTCTGAGGGTGTGTGGTGAGGCTGCACCAGGGTGTGGCGCTTGTGTCCCTACCCCTTTGATGGTAGACGGATCGCGGTTTGAGAGAGGAGGGTCCATCACATGAGTCTGTTTTGCGTTGCCCTCCTGGGGTCGATCTGCGTCTGAGCTGACACCAAGCTTGGCGTGATCCCTGCGACCGACCCTTGTGTCGGTCCCATCCTCACGACGACTTGGTGATGTTTCATGGGCATTTCTGCCATAGAAGGGCGCGCGCCTGGCGGCGCGGTCCTTCACAGGTTCTACACATCCAACGCCTGGATCGATGGTCGGGCCGACGCGCAGCTGCGCGAGATCACGGCGCGGCCGGGCATCCTCCGGGTGGCGGCGTTTCCTGATCTGCATGCTGGTCTCTTCGGACCGGTCGGCTGTGCCATCCTTGCCGATCGGCTCCATCCGCATCTCATCGGGGGCGATATCGGCTGCGGCATGTCGCTCTTTGAGCTCGACCTGCCGCACCGAAAACTGAAGCTCGACCGGGCCGAGCGGCGCATTCGCGCGCTCGGCCAGGCCGATGGTGCGGATCGACGTCCGCGATTGGAGGAGGCCGGGGTGTCACCCGATCTCTCCGCCGATGCGCTCGGGACCATCGGGGGCGGCAACCATTTCTGCGAGGTGCAGCGCATTGCGTCCGCGGAGGCAGTGGCAGGGCTCGACCTGCAGCGCCTCTGCCTTCTGGTTCACTCGGGCTCCCGCGGGGTGGGAGACGCAGTGTTCCGGAGCCTCGCCGATTGGCGCGGATCCGAGGACGAGGTGGCGGCCTACTGCGAGGGGCATGACGCGGCGGTCGCGTGGGCGCGGCTCAACCGCCGGATCATCGCCGAGCGGGCGGCGGAGACGCTCCGCGCCGATCTTCGCCTGATTGCGGATGCGCCGCACAACAGTGTGGCGCGCTCGGCGGAGGGGTGGCTGCACCGAAAGGGGGCGGCGGTGGCGGCGGGGCTGATCCCGCTGGCCGGATCGCGGGCGACGGCGAGCTATGTGCTGGAGCCGTGCGACCACCCCGAGGCGCTCGGCTCACTCGCACATGGCGCGGGGCGGCGGTATGATCGCGCGTCGATGCACGGTCGCGTGCGGGCCAAACGCTCCGACATCGACGCGATGGCGCGCAACGGGTTTGGCGGCCGGATCGTCTGCGAGGACCGCGACCTTCTGATCGAGGAGGCACCCCAAGCCTACAAATCCTCGGCGGCTGTTGCGGGTGATCTCGAGGCCATGGGCGCGGCCCGCCGCGTCGCGGAGCTGCATCCGCTCTTGACCTTCAAGAAGACGAGGGCGGGCTGATGGAGCAAGGTCACCTGCCCCTCCTCATCACGAGCGGCTCCGGCCCAGCCGAATGTCACCAGGCGGTCGAGGGCATTGCGACGGTCCTCGAGGCCGAGGCCGGCGCGCATGGCCTCGAGGTCGACATGACGCGCAGCCGGACACGCCACGGCGCCAAATCGGCGGTTGCCCTTCTCTCCGGCGCCGGCGCGGAGGCGTTTGCGGCGCGGTGGTGCGGCACGGTTCTCTGGCGGGCCAAGAGCACACTCCGCCCCCACCACAAGCGCGCCAACTGGTTCGTTGGCGTCTTTAGGTTGGACATGGCGCCGGAGATGAGCGCGGAGGTGGCGCCCGCCGACCTACGGGTCGAGACCTGCCGCGCCGGCGGACCCGGGGGCCAGCACCAAAACACGACCGAGAGTGCGGTGCGCGTGACGCACCGGCCGACGGGTCTGTCGGTTGTGGCGCGGAGCATGCGCTCGCAGCACCGCAACAAGGCGCTGGCGGTCGAGCGGCTGCGCGCGCTCCTGAGCGCGCAGGCGGCGGCGGTGGAAGAGGCAACGCGCGCGGAGGAAAACCGCCTCCACGCAGCTCTCGCGCGCGGCGCGCCCGTGCGGACCTTCCAAGGGCCCGAGTTTCGGGAGGTGCTCTGAGGGCCGCGAGCGGCAGGTGGCAGCACGCCGTGTGCCTCGGACGGGGGCTGCGCCACCCCGCGCGGGTCCCATTCACGGTGCAGGCCGCTGCGGGATCTGCGCTCCTCTCTTGGATCGCCCGTTCCGTTCAGTCTAGTGGGGAGGGGACGGCGGGTGGAGATCGCCGCGACGATCGAAGGGGAGATCGATGAACCAGTATGACTTTGCCGGACAGGTCGCCGTCGTGACGGGCGGTGCGCAGGGGATTGGCCTTGCCGTCGCGCAGCGCCTGCATGGCTCCGGTGCGCATGTGGCGCTCTGGGATTTGGACGGAGCGCTGGCGTCGGATGCGGCGCGCGCGCTTGGTGCGCGGGCGGAGGGAGCGGCGCTCGAGGTCACGGACGCAGCGGCGACCGAGGCGCTCGCCCGGGATCTGGCGGAGCGGTTGGGGCGGATCGAAGTGCTGGTGACCTCGGCCGGGATCGCGGGCTCGAACGGGCCGGTGGTCGAGTACGACCTCGACGAGTGGCACCGGATCGTGGCGGTCAATCTCCACGGCGTCTTTCACACCTGTCGGGCGGTTTTGCCGGTGATGGCGCGCGCGGGCTATGGGCGCGTGGTCAACATCGCCTCCGTCGCGGGGAAGGAGGGCAATCCGAACGCGGGCGCCTACTCGGCCTCGAAGGCCGGCGTGATCGGGTTGACGAAGACGCTCGGGAAAGAGCATGCGGGCGCGGACATCGCGATCAACTGCGTGACGCCCGCAGCGGCGCGGACGCGGATCTTCGATCAGATGAGCGAGGAGCACATCGCCTTCATGCTCTCGAAGATCCCGCGGGGCCGGTTTCTCGAAGTGGATGAGGCCGCGCACATGATCGCGTGGCTCGCCTCGCGCGAGAACTCGTTCACCACCGGCGCGGTCTTCGACCTCTCGGGCGGTCGGGCGACCTA
>JBCDHQ010000161.1:0-10407 GCA_038749815.1 Pseudomonadota bacterium
AGCGCGATGATGATCTTGTCGATCCCCTGGCCGAGCGCGGCCAGCATGATCAGCGCAATCAGGATCGCGGGGAAGGAGAGCTGGAACTCGACCAGCCGCATGATCAGCGTGTCGACCCGGCCGCCGAAATAGGCGGCCGTGAGGCCGACGGTCGTCCCAAGGACCAGGGCCACGATGCCGGCCACGACGCCGACGCCGAGGCTGATCCGAAGGCCGTAGACGATCGCTGAATAGAGGTCCCGGCCCTGGTCGTCGGTGCCGAGCCAGTGGGTGATGCCGGACATGCCGACCTCCCCGGGCTCGAGCCGGCTGTCCATCAGGTCGAGCGTTGCGAGGTCGTAGGGGTTTTGCGGCGTGATCAGCGGCGCGAAGATCGCGGCGAGAATGATCAGCGTGCAGAGGACGGCACCGACAACCGCGACGGGACTTTCGGCATAGTCGGCGGCAAACTTGGCCAGTCCGGTGCGCTCTGCGCGCGGATCCGTCTCCACGCTCATTCGTCGATCTCCGTCAGGCGGACGCGGGGGTCGATGAGGGAGTAGGTGATGTCGACGACCAGGTTGATGACCACAAACATGAGCACGGTCATCATGAGGTAGGCCACGATGATCGGCCGGTCGAGAAGGTTGATTGAATCGATGATCAGCTTGCCCATGCCGGGCCAGGAAAACACAGTCTCGGTCACCACAGCGAAGGCGATGACGGAGCCCATCTCGAGGCCGAGCACCGTGACAATCGGGATCAGGATGTTGCGGAACGCATGAACGAAGATCACCCGCGTGTCCGAGAGGCCTTTGGCGTTGGCGAACTTGATGTAGTCCTGGGCCAGCGTTTCGGCCATGCCGGCCCGCGTGAGGCGGATCACGAGCGAGAGCTTGAAGAGCGCGAGGTTGAGCGCTGGCAGCAGCAGGTGACTGAGCCCGTCCAGGGTGAGGAAGCTGAGCTCAATCCCGAGAACTGTGACGGTGTCGCCCCTCCCGCCCGAGGGCAGCCAACCGAGCTCCACCGAGAAGAGCAGGATCAGCATCAGACCGACCCAGAAGGACGGCAGGCTGAAGCCGAGGATCGATCCGGTCATGATCAGGTTGGACGCCCAGCTGTCGGGCCAGTAGCCCGCCACCATCCCAAGCGGGATCCCCATGATCAGGGCGAGGACGAGCGAGGTGACCGCAAGCTCCAGCGTCGCCGGCATCGCCTGGGCGATCAGTTTGAGCGCGGGTTCGTCGTAGATGAAGGAGTTGCCGAGATCGCCCTGCAGCGCCTGCCAGACGAAGACGCCGTACTGCTCCCAGACCGGACGGTCGAGGCCCAACTTCTCGATGGCGGCCCGCTTGATTTCCGGGGTGGCATCGGGGTTGATGAGGATCTCGACCGGGTTGCCGATCGCATAGACCCCGAGGAACACGAGGACCGACATCGCAACGATGACCACGCATCCCTGCAACAGACGTCGAACCAAAAACAGCGTCATCTCGTCCCCTTCCCGAGCCCCGAGTGTGGGCGGAGCGGGGGGGCGAGGCCAAGGCTTTTTGCACGGTCATGACAAGGATGCCCAAGGATGCGCCTAAAGGACCGGACGGCGATCATTACGGGGGCATCTTCGGGCCTCGGCCGGGCGATGGCACGGCGCTTCGCCGCGGAGGGGGCGGAGGTCGTCGTCGCCGATGTGACGGAGATCCCGCGCGAGGGTGGACGCCCGGTGGTTGACGAGATCCGGGAGACCGGCGGGCGCGCCACGTTCGTTTCCTGCGATGTCGCTCAGTGGGCGTCCGTCGACGCCTTGGTGAGCGGGGTGGTGGCCCGACACGGGCGGCTCGACGTGATGGTCAACAACGCGATGACCACGGCGTTCGAGCCGCGCCCCCTCCTCGAAACCTCCGAGGATCAGTGGCGGTCGGTTCTGGATGTGAACCTGACGGGTGTTTTTTTCGGAGCCAAGCGTGCGGTGCAGCAGATGCTCACCCAGGAGGTCATGGGCGAGGTTCGGGGGCGGATCATCAACCTCTCGTCCCAGCTCGGCATTCGGGCGGCGCCGGGGAACTGTGCCTATGGCGTGTCGAAGGCCGGGGTGGACTATCTCACCCGCTCCGTCGCGCGGGACTATGCGGCTGAGCGGATCATGGTGAATGCGATTGCGCCCGGAAAGATGCTGACGGGCAAGACCGGGCGGGCGATCGATCCCGATGTCATCGCCTTCTCCGAGAGCCGGACGCCCTGGCCTCGGCTCGGTCGGCCGGAGGACATTGCCGGTGCGGCGCTCTTCCTTGCGAGCGACGATGCGAGCTTCATTCAGGGCGAGACGCTGGCGGTGGATGGAGGCTGGCTCGCCAGTTGAAGCCCGGCAGGACCAGCACCATCGCGATGATCACGAGGAGGAGGGCGGCGAGCTCGAACGGGCCGGCCGTCTCCCCGAGGATCAGGACGGAGAAGTAGACGCCGAGGGGTGGCACCATCAGCGTGCCCATCGAGGCGAGGGAGGTCGGCAGGCGCCGGACCACGGTGAACCAGATCACTTGCCCGAACGTCATTGGCACGATGGCGGAATAGGCGAGCGCCGCACCGCTGGCCGCGTCGAGATCGGCGAGTGTGGCGGGCTCCCCCAGAAGGGCCGCCGCGAGGCTGAGCGGGATCGCCCCCAGCACGAACTGCCAGCCGGAGAGGGCGAGGACGCTCATCTCCCAGTCGACGGCGCGGACGATGATCGTCGCGACCGCCCAGCTCATCGCGCCGCCGATCATCAGGAGCGCGCCGAAAAGCTCCCCCCCGAGCGCGCTCAGCGCCGGCACGAGGAGGAGACCCATCGCCGCCATCCCGAGGCCGAGGCCCGCGAGGCGGCGGCGCGTCACCGCCTCCCCCATCACGAGGATCGAGAGGAGCGTTGCCCAGACCGGCATGGTGAAGGCAAGGACCGAGGCGCGCCCGGCATCGACGAGCGCGATGCCAAACCCCGAGAACGCGTTCCAGATCACCCCCTGGAAAAGCGTGAGCCAGAGGAGTGGCACCAGATCGCGGCGCGGGATCGCGAGCGTCTCTCCGAAGGCGCGGGCAAGCGCGAGGCAGCCGATCCCGCCGATGGCGACGACCACCGCCCGGAATGTCCAAGGTTCGACCACTGTGAGACCGATCTTCATCATCGGCCAGTTGAGCGCCCAGAATATGCCGAGGGCGGCGACCGCCAGGACTTGCAGGGATCGGGTCATCGCCGTCTACTCTCGCCCATGCGGATCCTCATCATCGACCCCCAGTTCGGGGACGCTCCGGATGTGGAGCGCGCCGTCACCGGCCCCGAGGCCGAGATCGTGGTGTGGCGCACGCCGACCCAGGGCATGCCACCGGTCGAGGAGTTCGCCAAGTGCGACGCGTTGATCAATTGCCGGAGCCGGAACGCCGTCACCCGCGAGACTGTGGCTGAGATGACGCGCTGCCGGATCGTGAGCCAGGCCGGCGTCGGGTTCAACCACATCGACATCGAGGCCTGCGCGGAGCGCGGGATCCCTGTCTGCAACGCGCCCGACTACGGAACGGCGGAAGTGGCGGATCACGCGGTGACGCTGGCGCTCTGTCTGCTGCGGGGGGTGGTTGCTTACGATGCGAAGCTGCGCGCCCGGGCGATGGGCTGGGACGCGCGGGCCCAACAGACAGTGCGTCGGATCCAGGGACTGACGTTCGGAGTGGCGGGGCTCGGGCGGATCGGGACGGCAGCCGCGCTCCGCGCGCAAGCATTTGGGTTTCGGATCGCCTTTGCCGACCCATATCTGGCGCCAGGGATCGAGCGGGCGTTCGGGTTCGAGCGGGTGGCGGATCTCGGCGCGCTGATGGAGATCTCGGATGTCCTGAGTGTCCACACGCCGCTGACAGATGAGACGGCGGGGTTCGTGGGGGCCGAGACGCTGGCGCGGGCCAAGCCCGGGCTCGTTCTCGTCAACACCTCGCGCGGGGGCACGATGGATCTCGATGCGGTTGAGGCGGCCCTTCGGGACGGCCGCCTCGGGGGCGCGGCGCTCGATGTGTTGCCGCAGGAGCCACCGGACTACGCGCATCCCTTGCTGGCAGCGTTTGCGGCGTCGGAAGGCTGGCTTGACGGGCGGTTGATCGTGACGCCGCATGCGGCGTTCTACAGTCCGGCCTCGGTGATCGACATGCGCCGGATCGCGACCGAGAACGTCGTGGACTACCTCCGCAACGGGCGCCTTCGAACCTGTGTCAACACCGCCCTTCTGGCCCGCCACGCGGCGCGGGCGGCGCAGTAAGCCGTGAGCTCAC
Source organism: Pseudomonadota bacterium (assembly GCA_038749815.1). Lineage (GTDB taxonomy): Bacteria > Pseudomonadota > Alphaproteobacteria > Rhodobacterales > Rhodobacteraceae > Algicella. The sequence continues at coordinate 4,264 of JBCDHQ010000161.1, forward strand.
CCCTCCCGGCTGGCGTGGAAGGCCGCGCGGGTCGCCTCGTCGGGCGGATACGTGCCCCTGAGCGGCGCGCCGGCGCGAAGGCGTTCGGCGCAAAAGCCCTCGAGCGCCTCGCGCTCGGACGCGGCTTCGGCGACCTCGGCCGCGACATGCGCGGGGATCGCTGCGACGCCGTTCTGGTCGCCGATCATGACATCGCCCGGATAGATCGCGACGCCGCCGCAGCCGATGGGCGCGTTGAGCGCTGTGATCAGGCGGTGCGACGTGAAGGGGAGCGACGCGTCCCCCGCTGCGTAGACCGGCAACGCAAGCTGCGCGATCGAAGCCCGATCGTTGACGCCCCCATCGACCACGATGCCGGCAACCCCCCGCACTTGAAACGCCGTGGCCACCATGTCTCCGAGGAGCGCGGTCTCAGTCACGCCCGCCGCCTCGCAGACGAGGACTTCGCCCGCGGCGGCCTCCTCGAAGGCGCGGGCCTGGAGGTTTTCGGCGGTGCCATCGGCCAGGGCGGCGCGCCTGTCCTCGCGCACGGGGATTGTGCGGAGGGTCAGCGCCGGGCCCACCATCACCGGCGCTCCGGGCGCAAGCGGGCGCAGACCGCGGAGGAACACGTTCTGAAACCCCATCCGGTAGAGTGTCGAGACCACCGAAGGGACCGACGCGCGGCCAAGCAGATCTCGGGTGGTGGGGTCGATCGTGTGGGGCATGGTGCGGTCACTCTCTCCGGGCCTGGTCCTGCCCATCAGTTGGCGGTTCATCGCGCCGTCTGTCCACCGTCATGGGTAGACATCGTCTCCGCCGCATGTCGGACATCGGTGATCGAGAGGCCCTCCCAGGGGATCGAGCCGAGGATACAGGGCTGGTGTGGTGGTATGGCGTGCGCAGGGTCGGAGCGGGTGTCTTGCCGGCTGGGACGGTCCACCCGCCCGGACCCGCATGCGGAGTGCGATCTCCGATGTGTCAGCGGAGTGTGCAGCAACGAAGGGAGGAGACCCCCGGCATGAGGGACTATGGGGACGCGATGAAGGCGCTTTGGCCGCTTGAGGAGGGGATGATCTTTCTCAATCACGGCAGTTACGGCGCGACACCGAAGGCCGTGCTGGCGGAACAGGCGCGCTGGCGCGAACGGCTCGAGGCGCAGCCCTGCCGGTTCATCAACACCGAGGCCCCGCGCGAGATCCGGGCGGCGGCCGGCCGGCTCGCCTCGTTTCTCGGGGCGCGGCCCGAGGATGTGGGGTTTGTCGAGAACACCACCGCAGGCATCAACGCTGTTCTGAAGTCGCTCCGCTTTGAGCCCGGGGATGAGGTCGTCGTGACCGACCACATCTACAATGCGGTGAACAAGACACTCGGCTTTGTACTGGCGCCCCAGGGCGCGCGCGTGGTGCGGGCGGAGCTCGGCCTGCCGCTTGTCGGTGATCCGGTGGCGGCCGTGATGGCGGCCGTGACGCCGTCGACGCGCCTCATTCTGGTCGACCATGTGGCCTCGATCAGTGCGGTGAAGCTGCCAGTGGCCGAGATCGCGGCGGCGGCGCGGGCACGCGGTGTGCCGGTGCTGATCGACGGCGCGCACGCACCGGGCATGGTGGAGCTCGACATCCCCGCGCTGGGCGCCGATTGGTATGTCGGGAACTGCCACAAGTGGCTCTGCGCGCCAAAGGGCTCCGCTTTTGTATGGGCGCCTGAGGCGCGGCAGGTGGGGCTCCACCCGACTGTGATCAGCCATGATCTCGACCAGGGCTTCACGGCGGAATTCGACAAGATCGGGACACGGGACGCGACCGCTTGGCTCTCGGTGCCGGCGGCCATCGCGTTTCACGAGGAGGCCGGGGGCGCGGCGCTCCGCGCGCGCAACCATGCCGTCGCGGTCGACGCCGCCCGGGCGCTCGCCGCACGGTGGGGCACCGAGATGGGCGCAGACGAGGAGCAGTTCGGGTCGATGGCGACAGTGCGGTTGCCGACGGACCAGCCGGCGGAGCGCGAGACGTCGGAGCGGCTGAAGGCCTGGGCCTGGGCAACCCACAGAGCGGAGATCCATGTCATGCCGTTTGCGGGCACGTTCTGGACGAGGATCTCCGTCCAGGCCTACAACACCGCCGAGGAATGCGCAGCGGTCGGGCCGATCCTCGAGGAGGGTCTCGCCGCGCTCTGACGCGTCAGGCTGCGACGATGCGCTCTTCCTTTGGGCCGAAACGAGTGACGCCGAGCTCCTCCATCGAGGCGAGGACCGCCTCGATGATGGCGGAGATGTCGTCGGGGGTCAGATCACCCATGGTGCCGATGCGGAACGTGTGTGCGGAGGTCAGCCGGCCCGGGAAGATCACGAAGCCCCGCCGCTCCATCGCCGCGTAGAAGGCGGGGAAGGTGTAGGCCGGGTCGTCGGGATCGTGAAAGGTCGCGATGATCGGCGATGCGCACTCGTCGGGCAGGAAGGTCGCGAACCCCCGCTGGCGAAGACCCTCGACGAGGCGGCGCCAATTCTGGCGGTAGCGGGCCTGACGCGGGGCGATGCCGCCCTCGGCCTTGTGCCGCTCCACCGCTTTGCCCATGGCGAGGAGGACATGGGTCGGCGGCGTCGTGCGGAACCAGCCTTTCTCCTCCATGAAGGCCCATTGCGCGTGGAGGTCGAGCACCACGGAGGGGGAGCGGCCGCGCCCGGCCGCAAGGCTCTCCTTCCGGACGAGGACCCAAGCGAGACCCGGCACCGCCTCGAGGCACTTGTTGGGGGAGATGAACACCGCCTCGACGTCGAGCGCGCGGGCATCGATCTCGAAACCTGCGAAGGAGGCGATGGCGTCGATCATCAGTTTGACGCCATGGGCGCGGCAGGCCTCGGCGATCTCGTCGATCGGGTTGAGGATGCCGGTGCCCGTGTCGCAGTGACAGAGCGCGACATGGGTGATCCGTGGGTCGGCCTTGAGCGCGGCACTGACATCTTCACCAGAGACCGCCGGCACGATCGGGCCTTCGAGCCGGGTGACGGGGAGGCCGATGCCCTCGATCACTTCGCGCAGGCGCATGCCGTAAAAGCCGTTTTCGATCACGAGGATGCGCGCGCTCTCGCGGTCGACCAGCGTGTGGAGGCCCGCCTCGATCCCATACGTGGCGCTGCCCTGGAGGGGGACACAGGTGTAGTCGTCCCCGCCATTGGCGAGCTCCACCAGATAGTCGCGGATGCCTTTGACCATGGCGACCATTTCGGGGCTGTTGGGGCTCTTGTCGAAGAGCATCGCAGCCTTGGTCTCAGCCGCCGTGGTCAGCGGGCCGGGGGTCAGGAGGTAGGTCGGGTGACGGCGCTCGGTCATCGGGGGCTCCTGGTGTGGCGATGCGCGAGGCGCTCGCGGTGAGTGGCATAGGCGACGGAAGACACGATGATCGCGGCGCCGGCCCAGGTCCAGAGGTCCGGGACCTCCGCAAAGACGGCGTAGCCCGCGAGGACCGCGAAGATCAGGCGGAGGTAATCGACCGGCGCGAGGGCTGAGGCCTCGGCGATCTGGAACGCCCAGACCATCAGGAACTGACCCGACGTGCCGGCGAGACCGACAAGGCCGAGCATCGGCAGGTGGCGGAGCTCCAGCGGGGCCCAGGTGAGGAGGGCGGGGACGGCCATCAGAACGAGGCCGAGGCCCGAGGAATAGGCCATGATCGTGAGCCGCCCCTCGGTCGAGGAGAGCTGCCGTGTCAGGATCATCAGCAATGCGGCGACGAAGGCGCCGGCGAGGGCGATCAGCATGCCGGGCTCGATCGCACCTGCGCCGGGGCGCATCGCGACAAGGACACCGAGAAAGCCGATGCTGACCGCTGCGATCCGGCGGGGCCCGATCCGCTCCCCAAGGATCAGCGACGCCAGGATCATCACGAAGGCCGCCGTCATGAAGGTGAGCGTTGTGGCGAGCGCCAGCGGCAGCAGCGCGAAGGCGAGGTAGAAGAGGACCATGCCGCCTGAGCTGCAGAGCGTCCGGGCGGCGTGGAGGGGGAAGCGGCGTGTCGCCAGAAGCCAGGCCGGCCAGATCAGCGCGAGCGGCAGCAGGAGAAGGGCCTGCGTCCCGAGCCGGAAGACACCGATCTGGGGGATCGACAGATCCTCGGAGAGGATCCGAACGAGGACCATCTCTGTCGTGAAAAAGACCCAAGCTGCGGTGAGGAGCACAGCGCCGAGGGCGTTTCGCGGCGCGCTCACAGTGCGATCCGCCGGCCCTCGACGGCCGAGATCGGGACGGCCTCGAAGACGGCGACGCCTTGCACGACCTCCTCCAGGGCGATGGGATAGGGCGTGCCGGCGGTGATGGCCTCGGCGAAGGCCTCGAGTTGCAGACGCTCGGTCGAGACGGTGGGAAAGGTCCACGTCTCGCGGATGCCGGACACGGGGGCCCAGGTGAGCTCCGTCTCGCCCCGAAGTTCGAGCCACCCTCTCTCGCCAAAGACCTGGAGGCGGAAGATGGGCGTCGTGGCCGTCATCGCGGTCAGATAGCCCGTGGCGCGGCTCTCGAAGCGGAAGAGCATGCAGGTCGTGTCGTCGAGCGCGATCTCGTGGACGAGGCGGTCGCTGATCGCTGAGACCTCCGTGATCGGCCCGAGCAGGTGGATCATGGCGTCGATCACGTGGATGCCGGAGCCGGCGAGGCCGCCTGCCGGGCTCTCCCCCGGTGCGACGCGCCACATGTCGGGTGTGTAGCGGCGGCCGACATGGCCCGACATGTTGCCCTCCACGTGGAGGATGGTGCCGAGCGTGCCGCCCGAGATCATGGCCTTCATCTTCTCGACCGCCGGCAGAAAGCGGCGGTTGTGCCCGGCGGCGAAGACGACGCCCGCCTTGGTCGTCGCGGCGAGCGCTTTCGCGGCGCTCTCGCGGGTGAGCGTCACGGGCTTTTCGCAAAAGACATGCTTTCCCGCGGCCGCGGCCGCCTCGATCTGGGCAGCATGCTGGGAATGAGGGGTGGCGAGGACCACCCCGTCGATCTCGGGGGCCGCCAGGACCTCGGTCAGATCCGTGCCGAGCATGAGGTCTTGGGCGGCGCACCACCCCTCCACCTTTGCGGGGGAGCGGGCGACGGCATGGGTGAAGCGAACAGTGTCAGACTGGCCCTGGACCGCCTCGACGAGGATGCGGCCCCAGCGGCCCGGGCCGACGAGGGCGAGGCGGATCATGGGGTCTCCTGGGTTGCGGGGGCCGGGGATGCCCGGCCCCGCGCCGATTACTCGACGGGGATCGCGTTGACGGCGATCGTATCCTCATCCGCGCGCGGCAGATAGCTGAGTTTGGACGAATTCCCCGCCCAGATCGCCGAGAGGTTCACGATCGGGATCGCCATCAGATCCTCCATCGTCAGTGTCATCGCCTGCTCGAGAAGGAGCCGGCGCTCATCGGCGTCGATGGTGCCGAGGGCCTGCTCGACCAGCCCATCGATCTCCGCATTCGAGTAGGAGAAGTGGTTGAAGACGCCGTAGCTGCCATCCTCCTCCTTCGTGTGGACCATCGACGACAGGATGTAGGAGGCCTCGCCTGTCAGCGAGCCCCAGCCGTTCATCATCAGGCTGTACTCGCCCCCTGACTGCGCCGGGAAGTAGACGGCGCGGGGGGTGGCGTTCACCGTTGCGTCGATGCCGATGCGGGCGAACATGGGCCCGAGGGCCGCGCAGATGTCGCCGTCCATCGGCAGCCGGTCGGAGGTGCAGTGGAGGTCGAGCTCGAACCCGTCGGGGTAGCCTGCCTCGGCCAGAAGAGCCTTGGCCGCCTCGTCATCGTAGCTGAGCTCCGGCGCGTCCGGGCTCCACCCGAAAAAGCCCGTGGTGATGATCTGGCTTGCCGGGGTCGCAAGGTCCTCCATCACGCGGCTTGCGATGGCCTCGCGGTTCACGGCGAGTGAGATCGCCTGGCGCACGCGAATGTCCTGGAACGGGTTCGCGTCGAGCGCGCCGCCGCCTTTGGCGCGGACGCGCGGGGTCTCGTCGCGGTAGTCGGGGAACAGCATGAAGATGTAGACCGAGGGGCCTGAAAAGACCTCCAGCTCATCTTCGCGGCGGATCCGCTCGACATCCGTCGGCGGCGCGTAGTTGATCATGTCGACCCGGCCGGAGAGGAGGGCCGCGACGCGCGCGCTGTCGTTCGAGATCTCGGAGAAGGTGACGCTGTCCCAGGCGGCG
>JBCDHQ010000162.1:0-10386 GCA_038749815.1 Pseudomonadota bacterium
CCAGAGATTGCCCTCAAGGCTCTCGGGCAGAACCAGAGCCTGCCCCCCGGGCCCAGTGTCGGCGGGCCAGGCACCGCCGATGATGATGGAGCCGGCATCGGCCTGCTTCAGTGTCAGGTGCCGCTCCGCATGGGCAAGGAGGCAGGGCACCAGCGGCGGCGCCGGTGCCGTGACGACCATTTGGAGCGGCGCACCGCGGACCGGCAGGGACAGACCAAGCTCCGCCCCGATCCGTGCGGACCATCCGCCCGCCGCAATCAGCAAGCGCCGCGCACAGACCTGGCCGCGCGGCGTGTTGATGAGGTAGCCCGTGCCATCACGCGCAAGCCCAGTGACGGGCGTCCGCTCCTCGATCACAGCGCCCGCGGCACGGGCGGCGTCCGCCAAGGCAGGCGTCGCAACAAGCGGATTGATCTTGCCCTCCCCCGGGCACCAGGCGGCCGCCACGACAGTCTCGGCAAGCGCTGGAACGCGTTCGCGCGCGTGCTCTGCAGAAATCACGTCGGTCTCGATGCCGACACGACGTTCGGCGGCGGCCTTGGCTTCGAGAAACCCGATTTGCTCGGTCGTCTCGGCCACCATCATGCCACCGGTGATCCGCATTTCGAAATCTGCCTGGAGCTCCGCCTCGAGCGCCGCCCAGAGGTCAACGGACTCGCGCTGAAGCGGCAGGGTCCGAAGCTGCAGGCTGCCGTCACCGACCGCCTTCCCCCCAAAATCCCAGGAGAGAAGCTGCAGGTGCAAGCTGCCCGCATTCCCGCCCGAGGCTTCTCCGTTCACCCGGCCTCGATCGAGGCAGACCACAGAGGCGCCGGCGCGTGCGGCGTGAAGGGCGGCCGAGATGCCGGTCACCCCCCCGCCGATGATCGCAAGATCGGCCCGGTCCCGCGTCAGCGGTCGCTCGCAGGGACGGCCGGGACGGGCGGCCGGCGCGCTCTCACGGTGGCCGCCCCATTCGGGCTTTTCCAGACTGAGGGCGCCCAATGAGACGGGACGCGCCGGCACTTGCGGCGCGAAGAGCGCCTCGGGCGCCGTGGGGTGGCCCGCCTCGGCCAACATGCGCAAGAGATGCGGGAGGCAGTACCGGCCCTGGCACCGGCCCATTCCAATCCGCGTCATGCGCTTCACCAGGCCGGGGTCGTCGGCGCCCGCGGCAATCGCCGCGCGGGCGCGCCCGACGGTGACCTCTTCGCACCGGCAGAGGATGGTTTCGGTGTCTAGTGCTGCGCGGGTCGGCGCGTCGTAGAGCGCCCACAGGGCGGACTGAAAGCGCCGACTTCGCGTCAGTCGGCGGCGCGGTCCAGAGGTCTCGCCAGCGGCGCGACCGAGATGGGCGAGCACGCCCGCGGCGCTGAGCGCGCCCTCCTCAAGCGCCACGTCCGCGCCGCCGAGACCGCCCGCATCGCCTGCAATCCAAAGGCCCGGCACTCTTGTTTGGCCATCCGCAGCCCGCTCAGGTTGCAGTCGGTCCGCATCGATGGGCACGCCCAAGAGCCGCGCCAGCTCCAGCTGCGGTGCAAAGCCATCCCCGGCTGCCACAACGTCGACCGAGAGGACGCGTGTGTCGCCGGTTGCACTCCGTCGGAGCTCGGCCCCTTCGACCTGGGTCGTGCCGCTGATCCGGGCGAGCTCCCAGCCGTGGTACACAGGGATTCCGGCCCGCCCGACCGCCAAGCGGAAGCGAGCGCCGTCCAAGACAAGCCGGGGTGCCGTGCGCAGAGCAGAGAGAAGCGCGGGGCCCGGGCGTGGCCGGCCGCGCTCGGCGAGGGCCACGACCCGCGCGCCGAGCCCAGCAAGCTCCGCCGCGAGTTGGAGCCCGAGAGGGCCATGGCCTGCGACAAGCACCCGCGTGCCCGGCGCCACGCCGTAGCGTCGCGCAAGCGTTTGAGCCGCACCAATGGTCATCGAGCCGGGCAGCGTCCACCCGGGCACCAAAGCCGGTCGCTCGTAGGCGCCGGGGGCCAAGATGACGGCGCGGGCTTCGATGGTGTGTGCGCGCGCGGCTCCGAGGCTCCGCAGCTCGAACCCGGCCTCCGTCGCGCGGGCATACCAGACGCTCTGGCCGGTCAAAATGCGCGCGCCAGAAGCGGCAACGCGTGCGCGGAGCCCGTCCCCGCGGCGATGCTGCCGATCGGTGGAACCGCGCCCGCGATACCCGTCGGCCCTTGGTTTGAAGTACTGACCGCCCGGTTCGTCGCGCTCGTCCAGGACGACAACGCTGGCTCCAGCGGTCGCAGCACGCTCCGCCGCGGCGAGGCCGGCTGGACCGACGCCCACTATGACGAGATCGGCGGTGAGGACCTCGACCGGGGACGGCCCCGGCGGCTGCGTGCCTTCGGCGAGCCGCCCTTCCTCCTCGCGGCGCACCTCCATGCCCGGGGCGACGGGGGCCATGCAGGCACGGACCCCGCGACGCCCATCGACTGTCACGAGGCAGTCGTGGCAGATGCCCATGCCGCAGTAGAGACCCCGCGCCGCGCCACTTCGGCGACGCCCGAGGACCGTCTCACCCGCCGCGGCGAGCGCTGCCCCAATGCTGTCTCCCGGCGCGGCGACAACCTCGCGGCCATCGAAGCGAAACCGAACCTCCGCCACTCAGGCCGCGGTCTTGGGCAGAAGCCCTACTGCGGCGAGCGCGGCCTTGACCTCCGCCATCTCGGTCTCGGGCAATGGCAGGCGAGGCGGACGGGGCCCACCGACGGAGTGGCCGATCAGGTTGAGCGCGGCCTTTGAGCCCGAGACATACCGCTGCCCGCCCACAAGCCGAATGATGGGCAGGATCTCGCGGTAAAGCGCGCGCGCCGCATCGTAATCCGCCGCGTCCGCCGTGAGGGAAAACAGCCGTGCGCACGGCCCGGGCAGGATGTTGGAGCCGACAGCGACCCAGCCCGCGGCGCCGGCAACGAAGGACTCAAATCCCATGATGCCGCCAAAGACGGTCATCCGCCCCTCGCAGAGCTCCAGAATGTCCCGCACCCGCGTCACGTCCATGGTCGATTCTTTGATGTAATCGATCCGCGGGAGCGTCGACAGCGTGGCAACCAGCGGCGGCGTGAGGTCCACATTCGCGGTCGCCGGGTTGTTGTAGATCATCACAGGGCGTGTCGCCGCCTCACCAATGCGCGAGAAATGATGGATCAGCTCCGCCTCGGTCGGCGTCGAGTAAAAGGGGGGGATGATCATCGTGCCGTCGGCGCCGAGCGCCTCGGCCATCGCGACATTGGCGATCACGTCATCGGTGCTCTCGGCGCCCGCGCCGACGAGGACCGGCACACGCCCATCCACTGTGTCGATCACTGTGGCCGCCACGTCCCGGCGTTCCTCCGCCGTCAGGGACAGGAACTCTCCCGTCGAGCCGAGCGGGATCAGTCCGTGGATGCCCTCCTGCACCTGCCAATCCGTAAAGCGTGCCAGGGCGTCGAGGTCGAGGCGCCCCGCCGCGTCGAAGGCTGTGACCATGACGGTGAACGTTCCGCGGAAGCGGGTGGTCATCGACAAACCTCCGGAAGTGTCAACATCCTGAGCGGTGTGTCGCGAAGGAGGCGACTGATCAGCGTCGGATCGAACCCGAGGCGGCGCATGAGCCGCGTGACGTTGCGCAGGATGTGGCCGTATCCATGGCCACCCCACCGGCGGAGCCGCGTCTTGGTGCAGATGTCGTGGCCGATCAGGATTTGGTCGGCATGGCCCGCCTGGGCGCATCGATCGATGAGCCGAAGCCTCTCAAGATCGGTCGGCAACTCCACCTCTCCCATCCAGTAATGCGATTGCTCGATCCCGAAGAAATCCCACTCGACGGTCGCGCCGCGTTTGAGAAGGGGCGCGATGCCGGCTCCGTCAGGGTGCGTGCGGTCCATGTGACAGAGGATCGTCCGCGCCGGAGGCAGACCCTCGGCCTCGGTGATGTCGAGGATGTCCGCACAGGCGCTGGGCGCGCGGCCGGGATGCACCGACAGCGCCGCCCCCGTGATCACTGCCGCGCGCGCCCCGGCGCGAAGCGCGCGATCCTCGACCGGGTGAAGCGGCCAGGAACAGCCGATCTCACCGATCAGACCGGCGCGGACCTCCGTGCCGTCGATCCCCTCGGTGACCTCCGCGACAAACCGACTCGTGAGCGCGTCGACATCCATCGCCGCGAGATCCGGGGGGAGGTAGGGCGCTGTGTACACGCCGGCCGCCGCAACGACATGCACGCCGCCAGTCTTGGAGGCATGCACGAGGCCCAGCGGATCGCGCGCGAGGCCGGCGACGGACTGATCGACGATCAGACTGCCACCATCGGCCGCAAAGTAGCGAAGCTCCTCCGCCGCGATGTCCGGGTCTCTCTGATGCGCGTTTGCAGGCGCGGCGTTCGACAGATAGTCGATCTGCCAACGCTCCTCGGCTGAAATCTCTGCGTCTCGATCACCGAGCGCGCCGGGCGGCACAAGGTCGAAGAGAACGTGCTCGTGGACCATGACGGGCCCGATCGCATCCGGGCTGACATCGCCGAGAACCGTGCGCACCACGCCCATCCCTCAGTGCTGAAGGATTTTCGAGAGGAAGAGGCGGGTGTGCTCGCTCTTCGGCGTCTCGAAGAACTCTTGCGGTGGCGCCTCCTCGACGATGCGACCGTCATGCATCAGGACCACACGGTCGGCTGCGGCCCGGGCAAAGCCCATCTCATGCGTGACGACGATCATCGTCATCCCCTGCTTTGAGAGGTCCACCATGACGTCGAGCACCTCCGAGATCATCTCGGGGTCAAGGGCGGAGGTCGGTTCGTCAAAGAGCATCACCTTCGGTTTCATCGCCAGCGCCCGCGCGATGGCGACCCGTTGCTGCTGACCGCCCGAGAGCTGCCGCGGGTAGGCGTTCTCTTTGTCGGGCAAACCGACGCGTCGGAGAAGCGCGCGCGCCTCCTCGACCACCTCGGCCTTGTTGCGTTTCAGGATCCGGACAGGCGCCATGGTGATGTTGTCGAGCACGCTGACATGCGGAAAGAGATTGAAGTTCTGAAACACCATCCCGAGGTCGCGCTGCTGGCGCGCGACCTGCGCATCGCCGAGCGGCACGCGCTTACCGTTCTTCTCGCGAAAGCCCATCAGATGGCCGGCTGCGTGGATCGTGCCGCTGTCGATCGTCTCGAGCTGATCGATGCAGCGCAGAAGCGTGCTCTTGCCGCTGCCGGAGCGGCCGCAGATCACCACGACCTCGCTCTTCTGGACGGTGAGCGACACGCCCTTGAGCACTGGCGTGCCGTGGAACGCCTTTGAGACGTCGTCGATGATGACGACGGGCTCGCCGAGGGCACGATCGGGAGGGGGCTGCTGGTCCATCGCATCTCTCATTCAGGCGCGCCCCGCGCTGTTCGCGGCCAACTCCGCATCCGCCGGGGCGGCCGCCGCCGGTCCGAACGGCTTTTCGTAGTGCGCCTCGATCCGCACTTGAATCATGTTCCAAACCGAGACCAGGATAAGGTACCAGATTGCCGCGACCGAGTAGGCCTCGAGCACGCGAAACTCGATCTGAGCGAGCATCTGGGCGTTTCGCATCAACTCCTCCATCGAGATGACGGAGGCGAGCGAGGTCGTCTTGAGCATGCCGTTGAACTGATTGCCGAGCGGCGGGATGATCGTGCGCGTGGCCTGGGGCAGGATGACCAGGTACATCCGCTCCCGCCAGGTCATGCCGACCGCGCGTGCAGCATCGTTCTGGCCTTTGTCGACCGACATGATGCCGGCGCGGATGATCTCTGCGAGATAAGCGCCTTCGTTGAGCGCGAGACCCAGAATGGCGCTCTCGACAACATTGAGCCGGATCCCGAGCTGCGGGAGACCCGTGTAGATGATGACGAGCTGGATCAGGATCGGCGTGCCGCGAAAGAGCCAGATGTAGAACTCCGCCACATAGCGCACGCCCCTGTTGCCATACATCTTCATCAGCGCCGCGACGATCCCGAGGCCGAGGCCGAGGATCATCGAGATCACGCTCAACCAGATCGTGGTCCAGGCGCCCTCTATCATGAGGCCGTTCGTCATGTAGTCGAAGAAGTACTGCCAACTCCAGTTCACCGGAGCCTCCTCGGATGAGGGCCCGGCCCCGCGCGCGCGAGGCCGGGCACGCGGTCACTCGGGCGTGTAGTAGATCGCGATGTCGCCGGTGTAGCCTTCCCAGTACTGGATCTGGGTGGCGCCATAGGCGCTCATCATCTCGTTGTAGGTCCCGTCGGCCACCATGTCGCGGAGGACATCGGCGACCGCGGCGGCGAGCTCTCCGCCCGTCGCGCCATCAAACCCGAAGGAGGACGGGAGGCCCGGATTGAGACCGGAGGCGCCCACGTCGAACGAGCCCCGCTCCGCGTAGTAGGCCGCGGTCGCGTCGGGCCCGAAGACGGCTTTGACCTGGCCCGCGCCGAGCGCCGCAAAGGCCTCGGCAAAGGTGTTGAAGGCCTGGATCTGCATCGGCTCCATGCCGTTCGCCACCTGCTCGTCGTTGATCGAGCGGATCAGGTTGTCGGCAAAGCCCGCAATCTCGGTCCCCACGGGCTCCCCCGCCAGATCGTCATAGCCCTCGACGCCGAGGGGGTTGCCCCGCTCCACCACGATGGCGAGCGCATTCACCACATAGGGCACCATCTGCATGATCTTGGCGCGGTCTTCGTTGTAGTACATGCCCGTGTTCACCATGTCCCAGCGCTTGTTGGCGAGGCCCGGGATCTGCACGGCGAAGTCGACATTCATGTATTTCGGCTCGAGGCAGAGCCGCGCGGCAATCTCGTTGCCGAGATCGGGGTGGAGGCCCTGCAAATTGCCCTGATCGTCGATGAATTGCCGCGGCGGGATGGTCGCGTTGATCGACATGGTCAGCACACCATCCTCGATCGTCGGCAGGTTCTCCGGGCAGTCCTGCGCGACCGCTGCAGTTCCGGCCAGTCCGAGGCTGACGGCAACGGCGCCGAATGTCAGATGTCTCATGGGAAGCGTCCTTTCTGTTGGGAGATCAACGGGCCCTTGGCCGGGCCTCTTCGGTTCAAGGGGGTGGGGGCGTCTTGCCGCCGCACCAGTCGGCGACAATCGCAGCGGTCACATCGACCATGCGGAGGAAGTCGGCGACGTCGACCCACTCGTCATGGCGGTCATTCTGCGACAAGTCCCCGCCGAGGCAGCCCAGCCCCACACAAGGGATGCCTGCCTCCACCATCGGGTTTCGGATGTCGGACGAGGTGTGCATCGGGTTCACATGAGGTCGCGCGCCGGTCACCTGCGAGACCGCGGCCGCGGCCGTCTGGTAGAGCGGGTGGCTGCTCGCGACCTCCGCGCCCGTGACCCCCGTAACCCAGGTGATCGTCGGCGGATGTTCCCGAAGCCATGGGTCGGCCTTGGCAGCACTCGCGACCGCGCCGGCGATCTCGGCCTGGACCTCCGCGAGGGTCTCATCCGGGGGGAAGGAGGCCGCACCGCCGAGGGTGCAGCGCTCCTCAATCCGGGAGAAGCGGCGCATCTCGCCGCATGTGATCCGCGAGATATGGATGTTCGTCGCGCGCCCGACCTCGGCCTCGATCAGCGGGTGGCGGATCCGACCCGCGCGATCGGCGGCGAGCGCCAACAGCGCCTCTCGCACCAAGAGCGCCTTGTCGATGGGGTTCTCCGCAAGGTGCGAGAACGCCGTATGGCCGGGCTCGGTCGTGTCGGGCGCACGCCCCGTCACGTCGATGCGAAACTCAAGCTGGCCGGAGGCAACGGCCTTGATCTCGCGCATGCCGACGCCCGACTCCGCCGGATGAAGATAGAGCGACGCATCGGCGCTGAGCCCGCTGTGCAGGAGCGCTGCAACCCCCCGCGCGTACCGCTTCGACGGCGTCGAGGCAAAGACGGCACGCCCAAGCGAGGTGTTGGCCTGAGCAGCCCGCTCGATCGACAGCACCGCAGCCGCGCAGCCCGCCAGATCGTCCGCAACCCCCCACCCATAAAACCGCCCGTCCTCGATCTCGCCTTTGAAAGGGTCGTGGCGCCACTTGCTGGTGTCGCCCACAGGCTCGCCATCGGGGTGGGCGAACATCAACAGGCTTGGCATGTCGGGATCGCCCGGCAGAGTGCCGACCACCGCACTTCTGGCCTCGGCATCCCGCGCGGTGTCGAGCGCAAACTCTCCTTGCACGGGCACGTCCGCCGGATCGTAGCGATGCACCGCCAGATCGCATCCGGCGGCCTCCAGGCGGTCGCGGATCACGGTTTGAACCGCCTCCTCTCCGTCGAGTTGGGCGGCGACGAGGTCGCGCAGAAGAGTGATGGCTGCCTGGTTCAGATCCAAGTTGTCACGAGCCGCCGCTTTTGGATACGCTCTGTATACAGGCAGTGACGTGCAGGTCCGAGCGGGACACAAGGTTTTTCTTCAGGGCGCGGACGATCTCGGGTATGCGCGGAGCGTTTTGGGGGCATTCGATCTCGATCTGGTGCACCCACGCGCCGGATTGATGGCGAATTGGGCAATCTGCAAAACGGAGGCAAGGTGAGCGGCCAAAACACGACGACAGCGCCGGACAGCCTGCCCCGGACCGCCCCAACCCTCTCCGAGAAGGCCTATCGCGCTTTGTCTCGCATGATCCAGCAACGCGACTTGCCGAGCGGCACGCCGATCCTCGAGGTGCAACTGGCAGACTATCTCGGCATCTCGCGAACGCCGCTCCGCCAAGCGCTGCAGCGCTTAGAGAGCGAAGGCCTGCTGCGCAAACTGGAGAGCCGATCCTACGTCGTGCGCCAAGTCGAGCTGAAGGAGTATCTGCAAAGTTTGAAAGTGCGCGAGATCCTTGAGGCGGAGGCCGCAGCGCTCGCCATTGGACGGGTGGACAAAGACGCGATCTCGCGGGCGCGGGTCACCGTGCGCGATGTGCAAGCGCGCACGCCCTACGATATGTTGGCCCATTGGCGCTCCGACGATGAAGTGCACGACCTCTTCATTTGCGCCTGCGGCAACGCCGTGATCCGCGATCTCCTTCATTCCCTGAGGGTCACCACCAAGCTCTTCGAGATCGAGCGTTTGTCCGAGCGGTTGGAACCCGACAGCCGCCAACATGAGGCGATACTAGATGGGCTGGAGACGGAGGACGCAGCGGCCGCTCGGACCGCCGTCGTCACCCATCTGCGCTCCCTCTTCGAGTTCGCCACCCGGATCCTGTGAGCGGGCGCACGTCGCGCGGACCAGAGGTCTCGCAGGGCGGCCACTCCGGTGTGGGGCCTCGCAAGACGCGTCATGCGGGAGACGACGCGTGCCAAGGCCCGTGTCCCTCTGCCTCCGTTTGGGCCCGTATCGCGAGCTCCATCACCTTGAAGGCATGTGGTTGTGGCATCGCAGTCTCCGTGCGGTGGCTGAGATCGTCGATCAAGCGATTGAAATATGGGAGACCGGCCCCGCCGGCATCGATGTGCTCGTGCCGGGTGCCGTTGATCAGGAACACGTGATCCCCCCCGGCGCGCCCGGCCACGTCAACATATTTGCGCAGTTCGATCGCCCCCTCCGTGCCTTGCACAAACAGCCGGCCATCGCCCCAAGTGGGCAGGGCGTCGGGTGTGAACCAGTCCACGCGGATGTAGCCATGGGCCTTGCCTGCCCGCAGCGCGATCTGGCCGAAATCCTGAAAGCCGGGCGTCCGTGTTGCCTGCACGTCGGCCAGCGTGATCTCGGCATCTGCGGCCCCCGCAAAATGGAGGAACTGATCGATCTGATGCGAGCCGATGTCGGTCAGGATGCCGCCGTTCCGCGCAGGATCGAAGAACCAGTCCGGTCGCGACCCAGCGTTGAGCCGATGCGGACCGATGCCGAGGGTCTGGACGACCTCGCCGATCGCGCCCGACGCCACCAGCTCGGACGCGCAGGTGACGGCGGGCACTTCGAACCGTTCCGAGAAATCCACGCTCCAGATCCGCCCGGTCTCGCGCACCGTGGCGCGGATCGCCTCGAGATCCTGCAGCGTCAGGCAGCCGGGCTTGTCTGTCATGACATCCTTGCCCGCAGCCATTGCGCGGCAGGCAATCGCCGCCCGCTCCGACGGGATGGCGGCAGTGAGGATCAGGTCTATCCCCGGATCGTCGAGGAGGGCATCGACCTCCGCCAGACGGGGCGCGCCCGGGAACCGCTTCAGGAAGCCGGGCAGAGTGTTGGGGGTCCCGTCGGTGTGCCAGCCGGCGAGCGTGGCCCCCGCGCTGATCAGGTGACCCGCCATGGTGTAGATGTGTCGGTGGTCGATCCCGACAATGCCAAAGCGCGGGCCCGTCACACGGCCTCCGGCTCAAGGCTGCTGCCGGCCCGGGCGGAGGCCAGGATGGCATCGATCAGCGCCTGCGCGGCGAGCGCGGAGCGTCCGGTGATCAGAGGCGGGCGCCTGTCGCGAAGGGCGGCCGCAAAGTC
>JBCDHQ010000163.1:0-10380 GCA_038749815.1 Pseudomonadota bacterium
AAGGCCGTCTTGGCGCCAACGGTGTCGATCCATTTCCGCACGTCTTCAGCGACGAATTCAGGGCCGTAATCTGACTGGATGAATGCGGGCACACCACGCAGAATGAATAGATCCGACAGCGCGTCGATGACCTCGATCGAGTTGAGTTTGCGTTTCACTCTGATGGCCAGATAGTCCCGCGTGAACTCATCCAGAATGTTCAACGTGCGGAATGCCTTGCCGTCATCCGTGCGGCAGTGGACGAAGTTGTACGACCAGACATGATCGCTGTGCTCCGGTCGCAGGCGGACGCATGATCCATCGGTCAGCCAGAGCCGCCCTTTCTTCGGGTGCTCCTGTGGTACTCAGCCCCTCTCGCCGCCGCTTGTCAGTGTCGCTCGGACCAATGGTGGACAAAGGCTCGTTTCTTGCGCCACCGATAACAGGTCTGCTCGTTCCGCATTCGCCTCGAACCGGTGGCGGCGTGAACGCCTCACCGCCGATCTGCCGGAGCGCGTCCGCTCGTGGCATACCCTGGCAGACAAGGACCTCGACGTGCCGTAGCTTCGTGACACTCTCGTCCGGCCTGGCGCGCTTGCCCTCTCTGATCCTCCGTCCTCCGAACCACAACGGTGGACCGACTTAGTGGCGGAGGCTCAATCGTGGATGCGGTCTTTTTGGGTCGACCTTCGTCCGTGCGGCCTATGCCATTGTCGGCTTCGACCGGTGAGTGACCGGTCTTGGTGCGTGAAACACGCGTGGCGCGGTTGCGGGCGCCATGTCTCTGGACGCCCGCTCCGAAGCGGCTCGTGGCGGGCGCGAGCGTTCGGCTTGTTTCAGACAGGCGGGTGTCATGGCCCAGTCGCCGGGCCGTTTCGCCCGCGCATGCGCATCCCTCAGTACGCCGTTCCCGGCTTGCCGGGGTACCATGCGGTGCCGGCCAAGGGCACGCGTGCCATCGCTGCTGCTTCCAGGGTCACTGCGCAGAGATCCTCCGGCTCCAGGTTCAAAACATGGTTCTTGCCACAGGCCCGGGCAATCGTCTGCGCCTCAAGGGTCATCACCTTGAGGTAGTTTCGCAGCCGCCTGCCGCCCTCAATCGGGTCGAAGCGCGCCATCAGCTCGGGGTCCTGAGTGGTAATCCCGGCGGGATCTCTCCCCTCGTGCCAATCGTCATAGGCCCCAGCGGTCGTGCCCATGGCGGCGTAGTCCGCCTCCCATTTCGGGTCATTGTCGCCGAGTGCGATCAGCGCGGCTGTCCCGATGGCGGTCGCATCCGCACCGAGGGCGAGGGCTTTCGCGACGTCCGCCCCGCTCCGGATCCCGCCCGAGACCACGAGGTGGACCTCGCGGTGCAGCCCGAGATCCTGGAGCGCGCGCACCGCCTCGGGAATGCAGGCGAGGATCGGAAGACCGACATGCTCGATGAAGACGTCTTGCGTCGCCGCCGTGCCGCCCTGCATGCCATCGAGAACCACAACATCCGCACCGGCCTTCACCGCCAGGGTCGTGTCGAAGTAGGGTCGCGATCCGCCGATCTTGATGTAGATTGGCACCCGCCAACCTGTGATCTCGCGAAGCTCCAGTATTTTGATCTCAAGATCGTCCGGCCCCGTCCAATCCGGGTGGCGGCAGGAGGAGCGCTGGTCGATCCCCTTTGGCAAGTTGCGCATCTCCGCCACTCGGTCGGTGATCTTCTGGCCGAGGAGCATACCGCCGCCACCGGGCTTTGCCCCCTGCCCCACAACGATCTCGATCGCATCGGCCCGGCGCAGATCGTCAGGGTTCATCCCGTAGCGAGACGGGAGATACTGGTAGACGAGCTTCGCCGAGTGCCCCCGCTCCTCCTCCGTCATCCCGCCATCGCCGGTGGTGGTGGAGGTCCCGGCAAGCGTCGCACCGCGCCCGAGCGCCTCTTTCGCGGGTCCGGACAGCGCGCCAAAGGACATCCCGGCAATCGTGACAGGGATGTCGAGCTCAATCGGGTTTTCCGCATGGCGGGTGCCGAGCGTCACTGAGGTCTCGCACCTCTCGCGATACCCCTCAAGCGGGTAGCGCGACATCGAGGCGCCGAGAAACAGGAGGTCGTCGAAATGGGGCAGCTTCCGCTTCGCGCCGCCACCCCGGATGTCGTAGATGCCTGTCGCGGCAGCACGCCTGATTTCGGCGTTCACAGGGTCGGTGAAGGTCGCGGATTTAACCGGCGCGGTGCGCGGAGCCTCGTCTTTCATCGGTGCCGCCTCAATACGCGTTGTCGATGTCGAATGTGTAGAGCGCCCGGGCAGAGCCGTATCGCCGGAACGCCTCTGGCGCCGCATCGCTCCCGCTTCGCTTAAGAAGAGCCGCAAGATGCGTAAGGTGCTCAGGCCGCATCTCCTTTGCCACACAATCCGCGCCGAGCGAGGCGACCGTCCCCCGCACGAAGATCTGCGCCTCATAGAGGCTGTCGCCAAGCGCCTCGCCCGCATCCCCACAGATGACCAAGGTTCCGGATTGCGCCATGAACGCGCTCATATGCCCGACATTGCCGTGCACCACGATGTCGATGCCCTTCATCGAGATGCCGCAGCGCGACGCGGCGTTTCCCTTGATCACCAGCAGACCGCCATTGCCGGTGGCGCCCGCATACTGGCTGGCATCGCCGTCGATGATGACCGTTCCGCTCATCATGTTCTCGGCAACGCCCGGCCCGGCCGATCCTTGGACACGGACTGTCGCCTGCTTGTTCATGCCCGCGCAGTAGTAGCCCGTTGAGCCGCGCACCGTGACGTCAAGCGGTGCGTCGAGGCCGCAGGCGATGGCGTGGGCGCCCTTTGGGTTCAGGATTTCCCAGTCGCGTGTCTCGAGCCGCACGGCCTCCGCGTGGAGGCCCGAATTCAGCGCCCGGAGGCCCGTCTCGGACAGATCGACACTCCGCACCTAGGCCGCCTCACGGCCCGAGTGGCGCGCATCGGAGTGGCTCCAGACATAGACCTTCGCGGGCTCTGGCTCCCAGACGCGCGCGGCGTCGATGCCCGGCAGCGCCACGAGCGCGCGATACTCCGACCCAAAGGCCACGTAGCGCTCCGTCTCGGCCATGATGGCGGGCTTGCAGGCAATCGGATCGCGCATGACGGCGAAGCCGTCGCGTGTGCCGACGACAAACGTGAAGAACCCGTCGAGGTCTCGCAGACCGCTTTCAAGCGCTTCACCGAGCGTCGCCCCCTGTTGCATGCGCCACGTGAGGTAAGCCGCGGCCACCTCCGTGTCGCTCTGCGTGTCGATGGTCATGCCGGTGCGCTGCAACTTGCGCCGGAGCGCGTTGTGGTTGGACAGCGACCCATTGTGGACGAGGCATTGATCGTCGCCGGTGTTGAAGGGATGCGCGCTCTCTGTCGTGACGGCCGATTCCGTGGCCATACGCGTGTGACCGATGCCGTGGCTGCCAGACAGCGTGCGGATGTCGAACTGATCGACCACGTCACGCGGCATTCCCACGCCCTTGTAGATCTCAATCCGGCTCCCACGCCCCACCACGCGCACATGAGGTCTGAGCGTGGCGACCGCCAGGCGGGCGGCTTCCGCCGCCTCGGCGGGCACTGCGAGCACCGCGTGCGAGCCGCGTCGCGTGAGCACCCCCGGCTGGCCCAGGACTTCGCCCATTTCTGCTTCGAGATCGGCGAAATCGCAGGCGGGAGACGCAGACTGCAAGGTCAGCTTCGCCTGGCCCGACCCGTCCTCTCGGTAGATCGCAAGACCTGCACTGTCAGGACCGCGATCCGTCATCGTCACCAGCATGTCCGCCAGGTAGCGGCCCAGCTGTGGCTCCAACGCTCTGTCCTTGAGAAAGAGCCCAACAATCCCGCACATGCCCCCAGCCTCATCTCGATCCCACCTCAGAAAGAACTACCGCAAATCGGCAGGCGCTCAATCGTTGGGAATAAATTTTACTGCTGCTTGGCCTAAGTGGTCTGAGGGTAGCAGATGACCGACAAAAACCGCGCCGGCAGCTCGAGGAGCGTTTCAGGCCCATGCGGTGCATCCGCATCGAAAAAGAGTGTGTCGCCCGTGTGCAGCGTGTAGGTCTTGCTGCCGTGGCGGTAGATGACGGCGCCCTCGAGCATGTAGATCGTCTCAATCCCGGCATGCTGGAACGTGGGGAAGACGTCCGCCGGTTCGGTGAGCGAAATGATGTAGGGCTCAACGATCACGCCGCTTGCGTTCGCCCCGATATGGCCAAGCAACCTATACTGATGGTTCGCGCGCGTTCCCTCGCGGTCCAGCTCCACGCCGGCACCGGCCTTGGTGTGGACGGCGACCCGGTTCTCTTCGTACTCGCGAAAGAAGGCCGTCAGGGGCACCGAGAGCGCGTCCGCGAGGGCGCGGAGCGTCTTCAGGGACGGAGATGTCAGGCCGTTCTCGATCTTCGAGAGCATCCCGATTGAGAGACCCGTCGCGACCGAGAGGTCCGCGACAGTGATCATCTGCTTTAGCCGAAACGCACGCACCGTCCTGCCGATCGCAACCTCGAGGCTCTTTTGCGGCATGTCCCGCACTCGGTGCGGGTCCTGCTGAGGCAGCCTCGATATCGCCAAAATGGGCTCCTGTTCTCAAATTAACACTTTTAAGTGCTACAGGTGCCATGTGGACGGCGTCAAATGAGCCCACACCCAGCCGTTGCACAGGGCATGTGCATGGGTGCTCATGCCTGCGTAGTGGGTGAGCCCTCTCTCGCGATGGCGGTGGGGCGGCGAACCAACCGCCCCGCGCCGATCAGTTGTCGTCGCGGCGCCCCGGGCGCTGCAGCGTCAGCGTGCCGTCACCGTCACGATCAAGCCGCTCGATCAAGCGTGCAACGCTCGTGTCGATCTCGTCCGAGCTGATCACACTGTCGCCATCGGCATCCAGAGCCTGAAATGCATCGACCATGCGCGACCGCGTGAAGGCACGGTAGAGCGTGTCGAACTCTTCGATCGTGAGCGCACCATCGCCGGAGGTGTCGACCGCCGCGATCTGTGCGGCGCGGTAGGCATCGACCTCCTCTGCTGTCACGCTGCCATCGCCATCGGCGTCCGCAGCATCGAAGACCGTGCGGAACATCTCGCCGCCAAAGCCGCGCCCGCCGCGCCGCATTTGGCCGCCGCGATGTCCGTCCCGGCTCCGGTGATCGACGCGCTCAACCTGCGCGGTTGCCGCGGCGTCGTCCGAGGGGGCCGTCTGTGCGGTGGCAAGGAGGGCGCCGCCGCCAGCGAGGGTGAGGGCGACAAGACCGACATAGGTGACTTTCGACATGGGGTATCCTTTCTCTGTCAACACGAAGGGTTCTGCCTTCGATGACTGGGATATGCGCCCTCCAGCGCCTCGATGTGTGTCAGCCACGGGCTTGGTTTGTCGCGATCTGTCGCAGAGCGCGGACCCGCGACATACGGCGACAAATCAGCATCCGCCAGGCCGCGACACTGGTCCCCAAACACCGTATTCCAGGGTTATGGACACTCCGGAGCCCCAGATCCTCATCATCGACGACGCGCGCGACATCCGCGAGCCACTGGGCCAATACCTGAGAAAGCAGGGCTACCGCACAGTCCTCGCCGCGAATGCGGGCGAAGCGCGGCGGTCTTTGGCTGAGAGCACACCGGCCCTCGTCGTCCTCGATGTGATGATGCCGGGTGAGGACGGGCTCAGCCTCTGCCGATGGCTGGTCTCCGAGGGGGGGCCCCCGGTGATCTTGCTGACGGCAATGGCCGATGAGACCGACCGGATCGTCGGGCTCGAGCTCGGGGCGGACGACTATCTTGTCAAGCCCTTCAACCCACGAGAACTGCTGGCCCGGATCCGCGCAGTCCTCCGCCGCGCACCGCAGCCCGAGGCCAAGGTTGCGACGGGCCGGCGCCGCTTTGGTCCGTGGTGTCACGACCCGGCGGCGCAGGAGATTGCGCACACAGATGGTCGGGTCGTGGCGCTGACCTCCGGGGAGAGCAGGCTCTTGAGCGTCCTCCTCGATCGTCCCCACAGCGTGATGTCACGCGACCGGCTCCTGGATCTGACCGCTGGACGCGACGCGAAAGCCTATGACCGGGCCATCGACAACACCATCAGCCGCCTCCGCCGCAAGATCGAGGAGGATCCGAAGGCACCGCGCCTGATCGTGACCGAGTGGGGCGGAGGCTACCGGCTCGCCACCGACGTGGTCTCGGAATGAGGTGGTTGGACGGCCTGGCCGGGCGGTTTTCGCTCCTCCTCGCCGCGACCCTTCTCGTGGCGAACGGGGCGGCCTTCGCCGTTCTGACCTTCGATCGGGTGCGCCTCGACCGGGCAGCGCTCGTTGAGCGGGAGGTGGAGCGTGTCGTCTCGCTCCTGCCTGCGGTCGAAGCGGCTGCAGAGGCGCGGCGGAGCCGGGTGGCGCGTGCGGCCTCGACCCGGTTCTCACGCGTCTCCGTCGACCGCGAGCCCACTGTCGCCGACGTGCCAAGCGCACCGAGATCCGCCGCCCTCACCCGAACCTTGTCCGCGTTTTTCGAGGGACGCGACGTCCGGGCCGCAATTCTCGTCAGCGATCGGGGCAGATGGGGCGCACACGAGACAGTCGCCGTCTCAATCGCACTTGGCGACGGTGCCGGGTGGCTGAACGTCGTGTCGCGGGGGGAGCGGAGGCCACCGGGGCCGGAAGCGGATGTGTTTCTCTTGGTCCTCGGCGCCTCTCTTGCGGCGGTCCTCGCGGTTGGTCTCCTGTTCGTGCGGCGCCTGACGCGCCCTCTCAGCGACCTCGCGGCGGCCGCGCGAGCCTCGGGGCGCGGGGACCGGAGCGTCCGGCTGGAGGAAACCGGACCGCGGGAGTTTCGCGAGACGGCGACCGCCTTCAACGAGATGCAGGCTCGGATCGCTGGGTTCGATGCCGAGCGGATGCGCACGCTCGCCGCGGTCGGGCACGATCTCCGCACTCCGCTCACGAGCCTCAGGATCAGGCTGGAGCTTCTCGACGAGGGCGACATTGCCCCGATGATCCAGACCCTCGACGAGATGACCGTGATGGCGGACGGTCTTGTCGCCTATGCCCGCGGCACCGGCGAGGCGGAAGCGCCGACGGAGGTCGATCTGGCCGCTGCCCTGACCCGCCTGTCGCGGGAGCGGGGCGCCCGTCTGAGATCCGTCGCGGATGCCACGGTCCGGGTCCGCCCGGTGGCCCTGAACCGCGCCATCGGCAACCTGATCGACAACGCCAAACGCTACGGCGGCGGCGCCGAGATCGCACTGGCCCGCGAGGGTTCCTCCGCCCTCATCACAATCGAGGATGAGGGTCCCGGGATCCCCGAAGACGCCTTGGCCGCCGTGTTCGAACCCTTCGTGCGCAGGGAGGAGAGCCGGAGCACGGAGACCGGCGGCGCAGGCCTCGGTCTCTCGATCGCAAGGACCATCATCACCGCCGCCGGTGGGACACTGACGCTCGAGAACCGCGTGGAGGGCGGGCTCCGCGCCAGGGTTACTCTCCCCGTCGTAGACCGGGCTCAGGATCCGTAGACAGGGTTCACACGCCGTGAGAGGTCTCCCCCCTTATAGGCCAGGAGGTCATATCCACACACCACGTGGAGCTGTCCGATGAGCATGTCGCCCGAAGCTGGGCCTTTCTGCAAAAGGCTTCGCGGGATGCCGCGCATTGACTACCGGCGTGTCCAAGGAGGACTGGACATCGATCCAGCGGACTTCCATGTCAGTCGCAATGGCCCGACGCCGCGCGATGCGCCAAGGCGATGTGGCCCCACAAGACGCTCGACAAGCGGTGCAGTCGGTGGAGCCAGGCGGGCAGTTTCGACCACGTCTCCGTGAACCCGACGACGGAAATGGTGACAACCGACGCCACCCACCTCAGAGCGCATCGCATCGCCGCGAGCCCCCCTAAAGCGGCGGCTCGGCACAGCGGTCAGGCCAAGGGTGGCCTGCACTCCAAGCCGCATGCGGTCTGCGATACACTGAGCGCTGCCTCCTCGGATGGTCGCGGCGCAGAGGGCCGATCAAACGTGATGCCGAGCGATGCAAGGAGCGCAATCTGATCGAACAAATGTTCGAGGCGGTCAAGGATTGGAAAGGCATTTCAGCGCGATGCGACCGATGCTCCCAGACCAATGTATCAGCGGTCTACATCGCAACGGCCGTCTGAGCCTGGCGCGAGCCCGCATCCACCTCGACCGTTGCGGCATGCGACGACGTAGGGTCGGAACTCTCGCAGTGGGGGAGACGCTCGGGCCGATGCCGGACTGGGCGGCCACCATCATCGCCAAGCTGCGGACCATGGCGCTGGCCAGGGCGGCCGGGCTGCGCGATCAGCCTGTCCGGCGCCGGGGGAAAGCCCTCCATCCGCTCCATCACGCGCGGATCGGACCCGGGAGACCCCCGCCAGTTGCAGGGCCCGAACTGGTCGCGATGGCGATCATTGCCGCGCCTGTTGGTTCACATGTTCAGCGTGACGGCAAATCCGATCGCAAGCGCCGGCACGAAAGGGGCAAATTTCTGGCCCGGCGTGGTGAAGCGCAGCACGATCGCAAACACCAAAAAGAGCGGCACAGCCGCCAAAAGCGTTGTGATCGCACCGAATGGGCCGAACATGACAAGAATACAGAAAAAAATGATGATGTCGGCCTCACCCACGGACCGCGTCAGATTGACAAAGAAAAACGGGATCAGGAAGAAGACGATGAAGGGCAGATGGATCCGCTTCTCCGGATCAAGGAGCGCCATCGAGATGCTGAGCCCGATCATCGGCAGGACCAAAACGTCATGCACGGCACCGTAGCGGAGGTCGAGAACGCCACCGGCTGTTAGCAACACCAGCATCAGAAGGCCAAGCGGATCGGCCCCGCTGGCCCCGCCGGCGGCAAAGACCAACGCCGGGAGCGGGGCGAAGAAGAACGCACCCGACTGGCCGAGACGCGCCGCAGGCGTCGTCGTTGTGCGCTCAACGACATAGGCAAGCCCGACACCGGCCGCTGCAATGGCCGGAGAGAGGAGAATTGCGATCGTCACCTCGTCGTCCGGGACTGGTCCCGGGTGAAGAAGACATGCAGCCCGACGTCGTAGTCCTGATCTGCAAGTTGAATGTGCATTTCGTTCCAAAAAGCCACGATCTCGGACTGACCGTTGAAGCGAAATGCTGCGCGGCGGATCCTATTGTGGATGTGAAGTAATTCCAGGCCCGGATCAACCTCCTCCGGCGTTTCAATCACCAGAACATACTCCGCGCCAAATGGCGGGCCTATGCGCGCAAAGAAATCGAGCGGCAGCTCGGCGCCGATCGACACGGGGTCGTCGTAGAGGCCCTGTGGGTCGAGCAGCGGTGTCGTCAGAGGATAGAGATACTGAATGTCCCCATTGGGCGACAGGTTCAAAACCGTGGCATAGGGCGTTTCGCGCCCGCCGATGAGGATTTGAACCGCCTCATCCTCCAGATACACCTCGTCGCCCAAGGGCAGGAACACGTCGAGCGTCCCGGAGAGCGCGCTGTCCTCGATTGCACGGACCGCGCGCATTTTGTCGATCGTGGTCTGGATTTGATCACGCCAGTCGTAGCCCACTTCCCGCGTCAGCCTGCGGAGCATGTCGCCCGCGCTTGTCCGGATCTCGCGCAGGTCGAAATCCACGATGATTCCGCGGTGGGCCTGGGCTTCTGCAGGCACCACGCCGACGAAATCGGTGATGTCGATCCGCCCCGTGCTCTCGCCGACGAACACAATCGGCAAGGGGGGCAGCGCCTCAAACGGGGTCGAGAAGGCAGGCTCGGGCTGCGGCGCCTGGCGCGGACGCTCGAAGAGTGGCTGATCGATCCGCCCGAGGGGCGCGATCTGCGGCCGCTGCCGGCCGGCAAGAGCGGACTTCACAAAGCGGCGGACATGGGTCTCGAGTTCGCCCTTGGTGATCTGACCGTCATCGTTTCGATCCGCCCGCCCGCGCAGGCCATCCGCGAAAGCGTAGCTGAGCGCCCCTCGGATTTGCCCGTCGATGCCGATCTCGGGCACCTTCTCGCGGTCGGAGACGGCGCCAAAATAGACTGTGTTGCCCGTCGCAATCTCCCCGGCCGGCGGTGGGGGTGGGGGCGGCAACGGATCGTCGACCAGCTCGCCATGCGCGAAGAACCGATAGTTCAGGTCGAAGGGCGAGCTTCGTGTTGCCGTGCCCGAATGGCAGCTGTCGGCCACCACGATGTGGGTGACATCAACGCGCGCCGCGATCCGGGCCGCAATCTCGTCATCCCTGATCCGCTCAGACGCCCCTGGCCCGCGCGGGTCGAACCCGGCAAGGAGGAGCGTCTCGTCGCGGCCATCGATCTCGGTCCCCGGATGGGCTGCGGGCTCGTTCGAGCCGTGGCCCGCGAACGTGACGAGGATCGTGTCCCCCGGCGCCGCTTTCGCGAGAAACCCGTCCCATGTGGCC
>JBCDHQ010000164.1:0-10302 GCA_038749815.1 Pseudomonadota bacterium
CCGGTCAAGGCCGCACGAACCGGCTGCGCCACCTTGCCCAGCTTCGTCTCCTCCCGCTCGGCGAACGCACGGACGCTTTCCTCCAGCGCCGCTGCGGTCCAGATACCATCTTGCAGCTGCGAAGTCAATCTTTGCAGCATACCACGGGATTCCGCGGTCAGCGCATTGCGCGCCTTCTCGTCGAAAGAAACCGGACGACCCTTGAGGATAAATCCCGCCATATCAATTACATCCAGAAGCATTTTTGCGCGGTCTCTCAATCCGGGCGCCGCTTCCAGAAGCTGGGCCCGCCGCTCAGCCGAGATCTCAGGCAAATTTTGCGATGCAACAAAGGTCTCGAGCTCGGAGACCAGCCGCGCCGGCTCCATCATCCGGATGTGACTGCCCGAGATGCTCTCCAGTTTCTTGAAATCGAAGCGTGCGGGCGATTTGCCGATTGCCTCCAGACCGAACCACTCCGTCGCCTGCGCCGTCGTGAAGACCTCGTCATCTCCATGGCTCCATCCAAGCCGGGCGAGGTAGTTCAGCATCGCCTCCGCGGGATAGCCCATGTCGCGGTAGGCCTCCACGCCGAGGGCCCCGTGGCGCTTGGCCATTTTGGCCCCGTCTGGCCCGTGAATGAGTGGCACATGCGCAAAGACCGGGATCTGCCAGCCGTTTGCGGCGTAGATCAGGCTCTGGCGCGCTGCGTTTGTCAGGTGGTCGTCGCCCCGGATGACATGCGTCACGTTCATGTCGTGGTCATCCACCACCACGGCCAGCATGTAGGTCGGTGTCCCGTCGGAGCGGAGCAGGATCAGATCGTCGAGGGTCTCGTTCTTCCAGATCACGCTGCCCTGCACCCTGTCGTCCACGACAGTTTGGCCTGTGTCAGGCGACCGGAGCCGGACAACAAAGGGCGCGTCCGGGGCGGGGCCGGTCGCGTCGCGCCAGGGCGACTTGAAGAGCGGCGGCCGTCCGGCGGCCTTCTCCGCCTCACGGAAGGCGTCGATCTCCTCCTTTGTCGCGTAGCAGCGATAGGCCGTGCCCTGGTCGACCATGGCGGCGGCCACTTCAGCGTGGCGGCCGGCGCACGCGAACTGGCTGACCGCATCGCCATCCCAGTCGAGGCCAAGCCAGTTGAGACCCGCAAAAATGGCCGCCGTCGCCTCTGGCGTTGAGCGGGCGCGGTCCGTGTCTTCGATCCGCAAGAGGAACCGCCCACCGTGATGGCGGGCAAAGAGCCAGTTGAAAAGCGCAGTGCGCGCGCCGCCAATGTGGAGGAAGCCGGTCGGCGACGGGGCAAAGCGGGTGACGACCTCGGTCACGGGACTGAACCGTCCTTTCGCAGATTTACGTCTTGGAAACCAAACTCGGGGAGCCTTGCACCGCATCTACGCGAACTCCGGCAAAGAGGACAAGGTGCGGGGCCTCGACAGTTTCAGGGCAATGCTCGAGATCGAGCGCGAAGGCGCGATGCTCTGGGCCCCCGTCGCTCTCGGCACCGGCGTCGGGATCTACTTTTCGCTGCCATTCGAGCCGGCTCGCCTTGCGCTGTTGGGCCTCGGCCTTCTGGCTGCGGCCGGGCTCTGGTTTGCGCGTGCGGGGCGTGTCGGTGCCGGACTTGCCGCGATGGCGCTCCTCGGTGTCGTGGTCTCCGCGCTCCAGACTGAGCGTGTGCGTGCCCCGGTCCTGCCGGGCGAGCTGCGCGGTGCGGTGGTGGGGCGGGTCGTTGCGATCGATCGCTCCGCATCGAACGCTCACCGGATCACGCTCGACCAAGTGCACCTCCCTGGGCGCGGGACCGTGCCCGAGCGGGTGCGCGTGTCGCTCGCCGGTCCTGTCGCGGACGGCGTGCTCGAGGCCGGTGCGCGGGTCATGATGCGCGCGTGGCTCTCGCGCCCGAACCCTCCGGTTGAGCCTGGAGACTTCGACTTTCGGCGTCACGCCTGGTTCGCGCGGATCGGCGCGGTCGGCTACACCCGGGATCCGGTCGTGCTCGCGGCGGCGCAGCCGGTGCACAGTCTCGGCACGCGGATCCTGGCGCTGCGCCTGTCCCTGTCTCGCGACATTCAGGCGCGCCTGCCCGGAGCCGAAGGGGCGTTTGCCGCGGCGATCCTCACGGGCGATCGCAGCGCGATCGATCCACGCGACATGGCGGCCCTTCGCGCCTCCAATCTCGCTCACCTGCTTGCCATTTCGGGTCTCCATATGGGTCTCTTGACCGGGTTTGTGTTCGCGAGCCTCCGGATGGTCTTGGCAAGTGTGCCCGCTCTCGCAGTGCGGCTGCCGGTGAAGAAACTGGCCGCGGCTGCCGGCATCTTGTGCGGTGCCTTCTACCTTGTCCTCTCCGGCGCGACCGTGGCGACCGAGCGGGCGTTCATCATGGCGGCCGTGGCCCTTGGCGCGGTGCTGCTCGACCGTCCGGCGATCACGCTGCGGGCGGTTGCTCTCGCCGCGCTGATCGTCCTCTTGCGGAACCCGGTCAGCCTGCTCGGTCCCGGCTTTCAGATGTCGTTTGCGGCGACCGCCGGTCTCGTCGCCGTCTACGGACGGCTGCGGCGGATCCAGTTGCGGGATTGGATGCGCGGGCGGTACTGGGCGCCTGTTCGTTGGGCGGCCGCCCTGGCACTGACATCGGGTGTCGCGGGGCTCGCCACCGCTCCGTTTTCCGCATTTCACTTCAACGCCATTTCCCGGCTTGGGTATCTCGCAAACCTCGCCGCTGTGCCTGCCATGGGGTTTTTGGTGATGCCGGCCGCCGTTGTCGCGGGCGTTCTGGCACCTTTCGGCGCCGAGGGGCCGGCGATGGTGGCGATGGGGCTCGGTATTTCCCACATTCTGTCGGTCGCGCACAGCATTGGCGCGTCGGAGTGGTCGGTCATCCGCGTGCCCGCCGCGACGCCTGCCACTTTGCCACTCATTGCGCTCGGCGCGTGCGTGCTTGTCTTGGCCCGCAGCCGATTGGCGGTGAGCGGGCTCCTCCTGCTTGCCGCGGGTGGCTTTGCGTGGTGGGCCACGCCGCGCCCCGCGCTTCTTGTGTCGGCCGACGGGCGCATGCTCGGCCTCCTCGGCGAGGAGGGGCGCGCGCTCAGCGCCGCTCGCGGCAATGGCTTTGCGGCCAAGATCTGGCTCGAGAACGATGGCAGCCGCCCGGACCAGCGGGAGGCCTTCTCACGCGCGGCCTTCCGAGAGGATGGTCCGATCCTCCGTGGTAAGCTCGACGCTGCGTTCGAGGTGGCTTGGACACGCCAGAAAGAGCTCGGCGCAGGCATGTGCGTGAGCGACGTCGTGTTGATTGCCCCTGCGGCGGAAAGTCGGCCGATCGGCGAGTGTGTCTATCTGGGGCCGGCCGAGCTCAAAGAACGCGGTGCCCATGCCTTCCGCGTTCAGCGCGACGGCACTCTGGTCGTCGATACGGTCCTAAACCCAAACACGAGCCGCCCCTGGGGCCACTAGCCCATCGCTCCAAAGCCCCGGCGGGCGCTGCAAGGTGACGCCCTGAGCCCCGTGCGCCTTGGGTTCAGTAGCTTCGGATCAAACCGACGAGCTTTCCCTGGACCTTGACCTGATCGGCGCCGTAGAGCCGCGTCTCAAAGGCCGGGTTCGCGGCTTCGAGTGCGATGGCGCTGCCGCGTTTTCTGAGCCGCTTCAGCGTGGCCTCCTCGCCATCGACCAGGGCGACGATGATGTCACCGTTGTCGGCCTCGGACTGCTCGCGGATCACAACGATATCGCCGCTGTTGATCCCGGCATTGATCATCGAGTCGCCCTTTACCTCGAGTGCGAAGTGACGCGCGCGTCCCGAGACCATGTCAGACGGGATCGCCACATGTCGGGAGACCTGCTCGATCGCGCTGATCGGTGTGCCGGCCGCAATCTGTCCCATGACAGCAAGGCGCGTGATCGCCCCCATCGGAAACTCCGGATCAATCGGGTAGGAGGGCTCTGCCTTCGGCAAGGCGGTGACGCCGGAGCTCTCCAACGGCTCTGGCAACCGAGTGATCTCAATTGCGCGCGCCCGGTGGGCGAGGCGCCGGATGTAGCCGCGTTCCTCCAGCGCCGTGATGAGGCGGTGAATGCCGGATTTGGAGCGCAGATCCAGAGCCTCTTTCATCTCATCAAAGGAGGGAGGAACACCATCTCGCTGAATGCGCGTGTGGATAAAGTGGAGCAGGTCGAGTTGCTTTTTTGTCAGCATGGTGTCCCCCTATGAGACAATTTCGCGAACATCCGCGTCCACTGTTCTCCCACGTTCTAGACCTGTTCATGTTTTGTGTCAATACCGCTGTGCTTTGGCACTAGGTGTGGCGGTTTGGCGCCTAGAGGTAGGCTAGATCGAGGATGGACACAGTCTCGCCTGCTTCGGCACCTGGCGCATTCGGGTCGCGCAGCACCAGACAGTCCGCTTTTTGCAGAACACTGAGGAGGGCGCTGTCCTGTCGCGAGAATACGTCCACGCGACCCCTCGCGTCCCGCCGGGCGCGCATAAAGTGCGCTCTCGGCCCGTTGGGCCCGATCGGCGCCGCCAGTGTTGCGGGGCGCGGGGGGTCAGCCGGGTCGAGCCCCAGCATCGCGCTGATCAGGGGGGCCACGAACACCCGCCCGCAGACCATCGACGAGACCGGGTTGCCCGGCAGCCCGATCAGCGCTGCGCGTCCAAAGTGACCGGCCATCAGCGGCTTTCCCGGACGCATTGCGATTTTGTAGAACGAGAGGTCGAGACCACCGTCGAGAGCGGTCTTTTGCACCAAGTCGTGATCGCCCACGGAAGCGCCGCCGAGTGTCACGATGACATCCGCATCGGCTCCGAGCGCCAGCACTCGCGCCAGGCCCTCGGTCGTATCGGGCGCGATCGGGAGGAGGCGCGCCAGCGCCCCCGCCGCTTCGAGGAGGGCGGCGAGACCGTAGCCGTTTGCGCTCAGGATCTGGTCGTCGCGGGGCGCTGAGCCCGGCACAACAAGTTCGTCACCCGTTGGAACAATCGCGACGATCGGCTGGCGACGGACGCGGAGCGACGGTGCATTCATCGCTGCGGCCAGCGCAAGATCCGCAGGGCTGAGCCGGCGTGGCGCGGCAAGGCACGCGTTTTCGTGAAAATCGTTGCCCGCCGGACGGACATAGGGCCCGGGGTCGGGCCGGTCGCCGACCGTGATCTCCGCGCCCGAGGCTGTCGCATCCTCCTGGATCAGGATCCGATCCGCACCATGGGGCACCGGTGCACCTGTGAAGATCCGAACGGCCTCGCCCGCGCCCACCGCGCCCTCGAAGGCCGCACCGGCGGGGGCCGAGCCGATCACGCGGAGGCGCGCGCCCGCGGCGACATCTGCACTCCTCACGGCGTAGCCGTCCATGGCAGACGCGGGGAAGGGTGGGCTCGCGCGCGCCGCGAAGACGTCCTCGGCCAAGACGCGGCCCGCCGCCGCTCGGAGCGTCACAGTCTCGGACGGCATTTGTCGGGCCAGCGCCAAGATCCGCGCGCGCGCCTCCTCGACGGAGAGCATCAGGGGGCCTCGAACCGGCCCGACGCCCCGCCGTCCTTCATCGTCACCCGGATCTCGGAGAGAACCATGCCGCGGTCCACGGCCTTCAGCATGTCATAGATCGTCAGCGCCGCAACGGAGACCGCCGTCAACGCCTCCATCTCAACGCCGGTCTGTCCCGTTGTCTTGACGGTGGCCTCAACGTCGACGCGCGGCGGATCATCCGCCGGGGTGAGGCTCAGCGTGACGTTTGCGATCGGCAAGGGATGGCAGAGCGGGATCAGATCCGCGGTCCGTTTGGCCGCCATGATCCCGGCGAGCCGCGCAACGCCCAAAACATCGCCCTTCTTTGCGGTTCCGCCCCGGACCAATGCCAAGGTCTCTGCCGTCATCCGGACGGCACCGACCGCGGTCGCTGTCCTGTGGCTGACGGCCTTGCCGGACACGTCGACCATGTGGGCCGCGCCATCGCTGTCAAAATGGGTAAGCTTGCCAGACATTCAGAGCGGGGCGGCTTGCGCTGGCGCGCGCAGAAGGTCTTGCGTGGCTGAGGTCACGTCGTCAGCCCGCATCAGCGTTTCACCAATGAGAAAGCTCCGAATGCCGAAGAGCGCGAGACCGGCGAGATCCTCGCGCGTGGCAAGCCCCGATTCCGACACGATGAGCCGGTCGGCGGGAACATAGGGCGCAACCTCCCTCGTGGTCTCAAGAGTTGTCTCGAACGTGTTGAGATCGCGGTTGTTGATCCCGATGAGGCCCGGCAGCTCCACCGCCCGGTCAAGCTCTGCGCGGTTGTGCACTTCGAGGAGGATGTCCATCCCCCAGCTTTCGGCGGTGTCCGCCAGAGTGCGCGCCTCGGCATCGCTGACGCTTGCCAGGATGATCAAGATGCAGTCGGCGCCAAGGGCACGAGCCTCGACCACTTGATAAGGATCATGAAGAAAGTCCTTGCGAAGACACGGCAATTCCACCGCAGCGCGGGCCGCTTCAAGATCGCCATCCGACCCCTGAAAGCTCGGACCGTCGGTCAGAACGGAGAGGCAGGTGGCGCCGCCCTCGGCATAGGCCTGCGCCAAAGTCGCCGGATCGAACTCCGCGCGGATCAGGCCCTTGGATGGGCTCGCCTTCTTGATCTCCGCAATAAGGCCGTATCCACCGGCCTGCGCGGCCTGCTTGAGCGCGTCGGCAAAGGCGCGGACAGGCGGGGCTGCGCGCGCGGCCGCTTCGACCTCAGCGATCGGGCGCGCGGCACTCCGCGCTGCGACCTCTTCGACTTTGTAGGCTTTGATGCGCTCGAGAACACTCATCTCTTCCCCCGATCAGGCCCGCTTTGCCCGGCCCGCGGTCGCGGCCGCGAGGGCTGCCACTTTCGCGCCGGCGCGACCACTGTCGATGCTCTCCGCGGCAATTTCCACTCCCTCCGCCAGGTCGGACGCCTTTTCGGCGATCACGAGCGCCGCGGAGGCGTTAAAGAGCACGGCGTCGCGATAGCCCGACGGTGCCCCCGCGAGGAGCGCCCGGAGCGCCGCGGCGTTCTCGGCGGGTGTGCCGCCGAGAAGCGCCTCGAATGGGTGAGTGGGCAGACCTGCGATCTCCGGATGGATCTCCTGCTCGGTCACCTCACCGTCGAGGAGGCTCGCAACGAATGTCACGCCAGAGACCGAGATCTCGTCCGTGCCGTCCGCCCCATGGACCAGCCAGGCCGCCTCTGACCCGAGCGCGCCCAGCGTTTCCGCCATCGGGCGGATCAGGTCGCGGTCGAATGCCCCCGTGAGCTGCCGTTTGACCCCGGCCGGGTTGGTGAGCGGCCCGAGGACATTGAAGATCGTTCGTGTCCCAAGCTCTTGCCGCGCGGGCATCACATGGCGCGTCGCGGGATGGTGCATCGGCGCCATCATGAACGCGATGCCGACTTCTTTGAGGGCCTCATCGACCACATCCGCTGGCACCATGACCTCGATCCCAAGCTCACCCAGTGCGTCGGCTGCCCCGGATTTTGAGGAGAGGTTGCGGTTCCCGTGCTTGGCCACCGTGACCCCGGCGCCGGCGACCACGAACGCCGCCGCAGTCGAGATGTTGAGTGTCCCCTTGCCGTCGCCGCCGGTGCCGACAATGTCGATCGCGCCCTCGGGGGGCGGTCACCGGCACGCACCTTGCGCGCATCGCCGCCGCGGCCGCCGCAATCTCTTCCACCGTTTCGCCCCGGACTCGGAGTGCCATCAGAAACCCGCCAATCTGGGCAGGTGTCGCGGCGCCTTCCATGAGGATCGCGAACGCGGCCTCGGCGTCGGCCCGACTGAGCGGGCCGGATGCTGCGCGCGCAATCAGCGGGCGCAGATCCGCACTCATGCAGGCACCGGGAGCGTCGCGATAAAGTTCTTCAGAAGGGCGTGGCCGGCCTCGGAGGCGATCGACTCGGGGTGAAACTGCACGCCGAACAGCGGCGCTGTCCGGTCGCGGATCCCCATCACCGTCCCGTCGGCAAGGTGCGCCGTCACGTCGAGCGTCTCCGGCACGCTGTCGCGCGCGATCACAAGAGAGTGATACCGCGTCGCCCGGAGCGGCTCCGGCAACCCAGCGAAGAGACCTTGGCCGTCGTGATGGATCTCACCCAACTTGCCGTGGACGATGTCCGCGTGCCGCTCAACCCGGCCACCGTAGGCCTGTCCAATCGTCTGATGCCCGAGACACACCCCGAGAAGCGGTGTCTGCGTCTCCCGCGCAGCCTCGACAAGCGCCAAACAGATCCCAGCCTGGTCGGGTGTGCCGGGACCCGGAGAGAGAACAATACCGGTTGGTTGCAATGCCATCGCCGCCTGCACGTCGATTGCATCGTTGCGGACAACCTTGGCAGGTGCACCAAGCTCCCCCAAGTAGTGGACGAGGTTGTAGGTGAAGCTGTCGTAATTGTCTATCAACAGCAACATTAAGCCGGTGCTCCTTGGGTGAAGGGACTTTGATCTGGCACACGCCTTATCATCGGCGTTATACATGCGCGCGCAGGCCGAGTTTGGTCAAGCGAAACCGATACGCGCCGGGCCGCCCTGGGCCGGGGCAACAGCGAAGAAGGTGAGCGGAGATGGGTGGTTTCTTTCGAGGGTTCCTCTCCGGCTTGGTGCTCTGCGCGATCGTGTTTGCAGCCGCCGCGATTGTCTTCCCCATCGCTGCCCCGCAGACGGAGAGCGTGGCCGTTGCCACAACAGACGACACGGCCCCAGCCGTTCCGGCGCCGGCACCCCAAGCCCCGCAGACCACACCGTTGAGCGTTCCGACACCCGGCAGCTCCGATGAAGGTGCCCCGGCGCCCGACTTCCAGTCGCCCTCGTTCACCGCACCGCAGGTTGCGGGCGCGAATGTTGGCCTCGGACAGGCAAGCGACCAGAGCCCGGCCCGCACAGATGGCGCCGCACAAGTCGCGGCGGCAACGACACCCACATCGGGCGCACCGACAGTCGACACGGCATCGGCCGCCGTGCCCGTTGTCGACACGGACATTTCGTCCGACCCTCAGACCGAGCCCGCCGAGGGGCGCGCGTTGCTGGTGCCACAACCGCTGGTGCCCGGATCCGCCCTTGCAGAGAACTCGGTCACCATCAGTGTCGACCGGTCGCGGCCGCTGATGTCGATCGTCCTTCTGGATCAGGGGGCCCCGCAAACGCTGCGCGAGGGTCTGCTGTCGCTCTCTGCGCCGTTCACCTTTGGTGTCGAGGCCGATCTTGAGAACGCGACGGACATCACGACGACGTACCGCACAGCGGGCTACGAAGTGGTCGCGGTCATGCCGGCGGAGCAGCAGATTGTGGAGCGTGGCGGCGACCCGGCGCTTCTGGCCGATCTCGTGAGCGCAACGCTCGCGGCGGTTCCCGGATCCACTGCGCTCGTCGACCGGATTGACGGTCCGATGCCGCTCGACCAGGCGCTCGCGGCGCGTGCGATCGACGCCGTCACGGTCACCGGGCACGGCCTCCTCACGCATCGTGGCATCGGCCTCAACGACGTCCCGGACCGCGCGCGCGAGGCCAATGTGCCGAGCGGTGTGATCTACCGCGTGGTCGACGAAATCCCGAGCGCTGTGGCGGCCGAACTCGCGCGGGCGCTGGTCGAGGCGCAGGACAATGGCAGCGTGATCGTCATGGCGCGGATGCAGCCCGAGACCGTCACTGCGCTGATCTCCTGGCTGCTCGGACCTGCAGCCAACGCGGTGAGCATCGCCCCGGTTTCGACCGTTCTCGCTCAGTAAGGGGCGGGCCGCCGCGAGGCGGAGTGGCCTTTCTGGATAGAGCTCTCGGGCCCTTGCGTGGCTGATGACGACGCGCCGTCGCTAGCGCATCTGCATGAGCCCCCGGGGACCAGGTCACCACATGCGGGAGGCGGGGCAGTGCGGCCGACCGACCGCTGTCACTCGTTGCCGGACATCGTGAAGCGGGACGCCTCCCAGGCGGCGCTGGTCAGCGCGCGGGCCTTGGCTTCCGTCTCAGCGAACTCGGCCTCCGGGTCGCTGTCATGGACCACGCCGCCACCTGCCTGGATGTAGAGCGTGCCGTCTTTCACCAGCCCGGTGCGGAGCGCGATGCACACGTCCATGTCGCCGCCGGCGGAGAAATACCCGACGCCGCCGCCGTAGACGCCGCGCTTCTCGACCTCCAGCTCATCGATGATCTCCATCGCACGCACTTTCGGCGCGCCTGAGACAGTCCCGGCCGGCAGCCCCGCGAGAAGGGCCGATAGCGCGTCCTCGCTCTCCGCGAGCTCGCCCTCGACATTCGAGACGATGTGCATGACGTGGCTGTAGCGCTCGATTGTGAATTGCTCGTTCGGGTCGACCGTGCCGATCTTCGCG
>JBCDHQ010000165.1:0-10201 GCA_038749815.1 Pseudomonadota bacterium
CAGCACGCGGAGATCCTGCGCCATTGGCTGGCGGAGCGCGATGATGGTGGTCGCCATCTCCTCGATCTCCATCTCCAACGCGTCGACCTTCTTGTCGCGGTCGATCACGCGCTGGGCGAGCGTCATGTCGTTGCGCTCAACCGCCTCGAGCGCTTGGCTCAAGAGCTCTTCGCAAAGGCCCCCCATTTCGGAGATCTTTGACTGTATGAGGATCAGGTCGTCGTCGTACGACGAAACGATGTGGCGGCCCATGTTTGTTTCCGCCCACACGGGGCGGCCCCTCTCAGCCGAAACGGCCGGTGATGTACTCTTGCGTTTTCTCGTTGTCAGGGTTCGTGAAGATCTTCTGAGTGTCGTTGTACTCAAGCACTTCGCCCAAATGGAAGAACGCCGTCTTCTGGCTGACCCGCGCCGCCTGTTGCATGGAGTGGGTCACGATCACGACCGAGTAGCTCTGCCGCAACTCGTCGATCAGCTCTTCAACCTGCGCCGTCGCAATGGGGTCGAGCGCGGAGCAAGGCTCGTCCATCAAAAGAACCTCCGGCGAGGTCGCGATGGCCCGCGCAATGCAGAGGCGCTGCTGTTGGCCGCCTGAAAGGCCTGTTCCCGGTGCGTCGAGCCGGTCCTTGACCTCGTCCCAGATGGCGGCCTTCCGCAGGCTCGTCTCCACGGCCTCATCAAGCTCGGCCCGGTTCTTGGTCAGGCCATGGATGCGTGGGCCATAGGCGATGTTGTCGTAGATCGACTTCGGGAACGGGTTCGGCTTCTGAAAGACCATCCCCACTTTGGCGCGGAGCTGAACGGGATCGATGGATTTGGCGTAGATGTCGACACCGTCCAGTTTGATCTCGCCCGTCACCCGGCAGATGTCGATCGTGTCGTTCATCCGGTTGAGGCAGCGCAGGAACGTGGACTTGCCGCAGCCCGAGGGGCCGATAAAGGCCGTCACGGTCTTGTCGAGGATGTCGACATCTACGCCCTTGATCGCTTCGGCATCGCCATAGGCGACGCGAACATCCTTGGACGCGATCTTTATGTCTTGCATGGTGTCGGACCGGTCCATCGCGCGCATGTTGTTCATGGTGGCTCCCCCTACCAGCGACGCTCGAACCTGCGGCGCAGGATGA
Source organism: Pseudomonadota bacterium (assembly GCA_038749815.1). GTDB lineage: Bacteria > Pseudomonadota > Alphaproteobacteria > Rhodobacterales > Rhodobacteraceae > Algicella. Next base: position 1,128 of record JBCDHQ010000165.1, read on the forward strand.
TCGCTAGGATGTTCATTGTCAGCATGAAGGCCAGTAGAATGATGATCCCGCCCCAGGCCCGCTCATAGAAGGCGGGGTCGGCACGCTTTGCCCACTCAAAAATCTGCGCCGGCATGCCCGAATTGGGGTCGAGAAAACCCGAGGCCACACCGTCCGGGTAGTTGGAGGCAATAAAGCCCACCATCCCGATGAGGAGGAGCGGCGCGGTCTCACCAAGCGCCTGGGCAAGACCAATGATGGTCCCAGTCAGGATGCCGGGCATCGCCAGCGGCAGCACATGGTGAAAGACGGCCTGCATTTTCGACGCGCCGAGGCCAAGCGCCGCCGCGCGGATCGAGGGCGGCACGGATTTCAGCGAGGCGCGTGTCGAAATGATGATCGTCGGCAGCGTCATCAGCGTCAGAACAAGCCCGCCCACCAGCGGGGCCGATTGCGGCAGGTGGGCAAACTGGATGAAGATGGCAAGGCCGAGAATCCCGAACACGATCGACGGCACTGCCGCGAGGTTCGAGATGTTCACCTCGATCAGATCCGTAAACCGGTTCTGGGGCGCAAACTCCTCAAGATAGATCGAGGCCGCCACACCGATCGGGAGGGACAGTCCAAGCACGACCAGCATCATAAAGAAGGAGCCGATCATCGACACCCCGATCCCAGCCTGTTCCGGCCGGTTGTCGGAGGCATCGGCGCCGGTGATGAAGGCCATGTTGAAGCGCTTCTCGATCGTGCCCCGCTCAACCATCGCCACCGCAAGCTCAAGGTGGGCCGGCGTGAAGTTCCGGTCGCGCTCGACAGTCTCTGCGGTCACGCGGCCCTTCATGTACCCATCCACCCGCGACGAGGCGAGGAACCGGAACTCAACCGTCTGACCGACGAGATCGGGATCTGCGAGAACGGCGTCCCGCATTTGGCTGGCAGAGCCCCCCGACAGAAGCGCGCGGAGCGCTCCGCCCGACAGCTCAGTCTCGAGGCCCAGGGCTTCGATCTTGTTCGCAACCGCCGCCTCTAGAAGTGGGTTGTACCCGAACGTGGTGACCCGGCGCATCTCGTCGGGGTTGCGGTTGCCCTCTGGATCCAGACGCTCCTCGAGAAGCTCGATCTCGACGGTCACGAAGGTTTGCTGAAAGGCGCTGACGCCATTGAAGACAATAGTGACCAGGAGGAACAGGAGTGCGATGACGCCGATCGCGATTGCCCCGATCCCGTAGGCCTTGAACCGCTGTTCCGCGGCGTTTCGCTTTTTGGTCCGCTCATCCAGATCGAGCAGCGAGGACCGTTGGGGCGTGGCGCCCCCCTCCGCAGTGGCATCGGTCATTCGTACTGCTCCCGGTATCTGCGGACGATGTAGAGGGCGAAGACATTCAGCGCGAGAGTGACCACGAACAAGGTCATTCCGAGCGCAAAGGCGACAAGCGCCTCCGGCGACGCAAAATCGGCATCGCCGGTCAACTGGCTGACGATCTTCGCCGTCACCGTCGTCATTGCATCGAAAGGATTGAGTGAGAGCCGCGCCGCCGCCCCTGCCCCCATCACGACGATCATCGTCTCGCCGATCGCGCGCGACGCGGCGAGGAGGATCGCACCGATGATACCGGGGAGGGCTGCTGGGATGACCACTTGGCGGATGGTCTCAGACTTGGTGGCGCCGAGCCCGAGAGAGCCGTCGCGCATCGCTTGGGGCACGGCGTTGATGATGTCGTCGGACAGGGACGAGACGAACGGGATCAGCATCACACCCATCACGACCCCCGCAGTCACGACCGAGCGCCCACCGCCCATCCAGCCGAGGCCGTCATTGCCAAAGACCGAGACGAGAAACGGGCCGACGGTGACGAGCGCGAAAAGGCCGTAGACGATGGTTGGGATCCCCGCGAGAACCTCGAGCGCCGGCTTCGCAATAGAACGGAAGCGGGGCGATGCGTATTCCGCCAGGTAGATCGCCGCAAAAAGGCCGATGGGCACAGCAACCGACAGCGCGATGACGGAGATGTAGAAGGTGCCCCAAAGGAGCGGGAGGATACCAAGTTCGGACCCGCCCCCGAAGGAGGGTGCCCAGGTGAGACCGAAGAAAAACTCGCTGGCCGGGTAGATGCCGAAGAAGTTGCGGGTCTCGATCAGCATCGACATCACGATGCCGACCGTGGTCAGGATGGCGATGGTCGAGGCGGCAATCAAAATGTACTCGACGGCCTTCTCGGTGATGTTCCGGGCCCGGAGCTGGGGCGAAATCCTGAGATAGCTGAGTGCAAGCCCCCCGAGCGCGACCAACAGGACCGTGATCGTTCGGATCAGGTCGAAGCGGGCGTTGAGGCTTCGCATGACCCGCGCGGCATCGACCGTGAACTGCTCAACCTCCGAGCCGACGGCGACGCCGGCATCGGCCAAGCGTTGGCGCACGAGGGTCAGGTCAGCCCTAAGCCCGTCGACTTGCTCTGGCGTCATAACGCCTTGGTCTACAGCGGCCTCGAACCCTTGGGCCACACGGCGCACGTCCGCCATGGCGAGCCCTGCGGCATCGGAATCTGCCTGCAGCTCCTCGGGCAGGCTGCCAATGACCACGCTGCTCACATAGGTCGGTTGCACAATCAGCCAGATGCAGAGAAGCAGAAGGCCAGGCACGGCGGTGAAGATAAAGGTGGCGTAGCCGTAGTAATTCGGCCGCGAATGGAGCGTGCGAATGTCTCCGTCCGCAGAGGCGATTGCGCGCTGCCGCGCCGCAATGAACCCCACCACACCGAGGACCAGCACCGCAACGATGAGCCAGGACAGATCCATGGCGCCTCCAAACGGATCCGCCGCGCGACCGATGCACCAACGGATAAACTGTGAATTTTCTTCGGAAAACCCGAAACGAGCGTCTGCTCAGGCACGAAGGCCCCGTGGCGACACGTCGCCCCGGGGCCTCGCGCAGGCGATTACATGGTCTCTTCGGCGGCGACCATGGACTGCGTGCCAGCAAGCTCTGGATCGGACACAAGGCCGTAGAGAGCGAGCGGGCCGGACGGGCCGGCGATGTCGTCGGAGATGAAGAACTCAGCAAACTCCTTGAGGCCCGGGATCACGCCGATATGCGCCTTCTTGATGTAGAAGAAGAGCGGGCGAGACACAGGATACTCACCACTTGCAATCGTCTCGGTCGACGGGCTGATGCCGGACATGGTGGCGACTTTGAGCTTGTCGGTGTTCTGCTCGTAGAATGCGAGGCCGAAGACGCCGATGCCGTCTTTGTTCGAGTCGATCGACGCGAGCGTCTCGGTGTAGTCGCCGTCGATGTCGATCGAAAGGCCGTCGGTGCGGACAGCGATGCACGCGTCCTCCGCGTCGTCCTCGGACATGCCGGCTTCCATCATCGCCTCAAAGGCGCCGGTCTCTTCACAGCCCGCCGCGATCACCTTCTCTTCGAAGACCTCACGCGTGCCGTGCTTCGTGCCTGGGATGTAGGCCGCGATCGGCTGCTCGGGGAAGTCGGGGTTGACCTCGTTCCACGTGGTGTACGGGTTGTCGACGAGCGCGCCATCGACCAGCACTTTCGGGGCGAGCGCGTTGAACCAGTCAACTGGCGTGAACACAAAGTCCGGGCCGTTGATGTCGGACGCGAACACGATGCCGTCGTAGCCGATGCGGACCTCGATGATCTCGTCCACGCCGTTCGCGGCACAGGTCTCGACTTCGCCGGAGCGGATGGCGCGCGATGCGTTCGCGATGTCGATCGTGTTGGTTCCGACGCCTTCGCAGAACCGCTTGAGGCCAGCGGACGAACCGCCCGACTCGACGACGGGTGTCGGGAACTCAAAGTTCTCGCCGAACGCTTCGGCAACGATGGAGGCGTAGGGCAGGACGGTCGAGGAACCTGCGACCTGCACCTGATCGCGCGATTGAGCCAGAGCTGCACCCGCAGCAACAGACGCCGCAGCAGCGAGCGCGATGGACGTGGTGAGTTTCAAGGGAGATCTCCGCTATCTCTAAAGTTCTTGGGTCTCAACGGCTCTACAACCACTATGCGCAATTATAGAGGTCCGCCTGCGCGACGAATTATTGGATTTCGATGACGTTTATATGACTCATACAGATCTTTTTTCGGATCTAGGAGTTGGCAGCCATAAGTCCCTGCGCCGTCTCGGTTTGCGGCAGCCAGAGCGTGAACGTGCTGCCCTCCCCCGGGGTTGATTCGACCGCGAGGAGGCCCGAATGGCGGTTGAGAATGTGCTTTGTGATCGCGAGCCCGAGGCCCGTTCCGTCGCGGTCGCGCCCGGCGGTTGACGAGACCCTGAAGAAACGCTCCGTGAGGCGATGCAGGTTCTCCCGCGCAATGCCTGGCCCGTCATCGATCACGCTGACCCCGACATGGCCGGGGTACTTTGGGTTCGGCTCGGCCGCTGCGACCCGGATCTTGGTCCCCGACCCACCGTATCTGATCGCGTTGTCGACAAGGTTGACCACGACCTGGGCAAGCTGGTCCCGGTCGCCGATCACCTCGGGCCCGCCGCGCGCGCCGCCGATCTCGATCTGGAGCATCACGTCGTTCTGCGTGGCAACTGGGAAGAGCGCATGCGCCGCCTCAGACGCCACTTGGTGCAGCTCCAGCCTCTGATCTGGGCGGATGTGCGAATCCATCTCGATCCGGGAGAGGTTCATCAAATCATCGACCAGGCGCTGCATCCGCGTGGCCTGTTGCATCATGATCTCAAGGAAGCGCTCGCGTGCCTCGGGATCGTCCCGGGCATGTCCCTGAAGCGTCTCGATATATCCGAGGATGGAGGCGAGTGGCGTGCGCAACTCATGGCTGGCGTTTGCGACAAAATCGGTGCGGGCCTTCAAGAGGATCTTGTCCCGCGTCCGGTCCTCAATCTGGACAATGATCTGATCGGCGTCCCCGAAATCGCCCGCGCCGGCCGGCAGCATGGAGGCACGCGCTTCGAAGAACCGCTCTCGCTCCATCATCAGGCTGAACGTGCAGGCGACGTCCTGGCGATCGCCCAGGATCTGCTCGATCGCCTCGACGAAAGCCGGCGCCCGGATCATGTCAGAATAGTGAGCGCCGGGAGAGACGCGGGGAAGAACCGCTTGCGCCGCCGGATTGGCATAGGTGATCCGCTCTGTCTCCGCGATAACGAGGAGGGGCGCGGGCAACTGGTAGAGGAGCGCCCGCCCGAAGCCGGTCGGGTAGATCTCCGCATCGGCTGCTTGAGTGTGAGGCACGGGTTCTGGCGAGGTCCGCGACGGCCAGACTGCCACCAAGGCCCAAACGGCGCAGGCGGCGGCGAAGAGGGCCACGGGCCACGGCGCGCCGAGCCCGGCAGCCCCAAGGGCAACGGCCCCGCCACACCCCGCGCTGAACGCCACATGCCACGGAGCATAGGCCGCCACGTCGCTGTCCCCTCTTGTGTCGATCTCGCTTGCCCTATCACTCGCCTGGGGTCGACAGAAGGACATTTCGCTTCATAATTTTGAAACAAAATTGCATCCAGTTGGCGGCGAGCACAGGCACGCGATGATCAAGTACGCCCTCAAATGCACGCGCGGCCACACCTATGACAGTTGGTTTGGCTCAAGCGACGACTACGACCGCCTCAAGTCCGGCGGCCTGCTGACCTGCGCTGTGTGCGGTGATCCTTCGGTCGAAAAGGCGATCATGGCGCCCCGGGTCACCACAGGGGATGTCGTCCCTCATCCGGAACCGAAGCGGCCGCCCGAGGAGATGCTGCGGGCGCTGCGCGCGCATGTGGAGCGCACGGCCGACAATGTGGGCCGCGACTTCGCGCAGGAGGCGCGGCGGATTGATGCCGGAGAAGCGCCACGCCGCAGTATTTTCGGCGAAGCCCGACCAGATGAGGCACGCTCACTGCTGGAAGACGGGATTGCGATCCTCCCTCTTCCAACACCGCAGGAAACCAATAACTGAACAACGCATTTTGTTAACCGAAATACAGAACGGATTAAGGTGAGGGGACTGCACTTAATCTGCTCTCAAGGATATTCAGGCTTTCTTTTCCCTGTGGGCGAAGGGGAGAGAAAGAAGATGAAGCGAGTACTTAGGGTATTGTTGACGTCTGCCGCGGCAGTGTTCGGTGCAGCGACGGCAAGTGTCGCAATGGATGGTGACTTTCTGCGCTTCCATAGCAACGTGGACGGCATGGAAATGGACACGGTCGACTTCGACGCGAAACACCGCCCGGGCATGCCGCGCAGCCAGGTGATCGGCCTGTCCTGGAGCGACGGCGTGGTGTTCGGTGCACTCGAGGCTGAGCGGCGGAGCGCACAAGTGCAGGCGTGGCCCGTCGGCACGGCGCAACGGATCGACCGGTCCTCGACACTCAGTATCGTCGCTGGCGTTCACGCGAGCCCCAATGTCCTCCTCTTCGGGCGGGTCGGGTTCGAGCGCGCCCGGATCGCACAGGGGATCGGCATGGGCGCGGGGAGCTACCGGACTGAAGGCATGCGCTATGCGTTTGGCGCCGACTACAGCATTGGCGAGGAGTTTTGGCTCCGGGCTGAAGTCGCGCAAAGTCGGCTGGAAAATGCCGATGTAGCGGGCGCCGAAGACATGGGGATGCGTCTCGCCTTCATCCGACGGTTCTGACGGGCGGGTTGCAGGTCGGCTCTGCTTTGCGCTATTGGGCCGCGCGATGAACGCGCGCCCTGGAAGGTCCAATGCCCCGTCTGGTGATGAAGTTCGGCGGCACCTCCGTCGCCGACCTTGCCAAAATCGAGAACGCCGCTCTCAAAATCGCGCGGGAGGTTGAGCGCGGCTACGATGTGATCGTGATCGTCTCGGCCATGGCCGGCAAGACGAACGAGCTCGTTGGTTGGGTGCGCGAAACGCAGACGCTCTACGATGCGCGCGAATACGACGCCGTTGTCTCGTCGGGCGAGAACGTGACCGCGGGCCTGATGGCGCTGCGGCTCCAGAGCCTCGGCATCGATGCCCGCTCCTGGCAGGGCTGGCAGGTGCCCGTGCGCACAACCTCCGCCCATGGCATCGCGCGGATCGAGGAGATCCCGGTCGTCAACATCGCGGCGAAGTTCGCAGACGGTCAGCGCGTTGCTGTGATCGCGGGCTTCCAAGGCCTTTCTGCAGAAAACCGGATCACAACGCTCGGCCGTGGCGGCTCCGACACCACGGCCGTCGCCTTCGCGGCGGCCTTCGCCGCCGAGCGCTGCGACATTTACACTGACGTCGACGGCATTTACACAACGGATCCGCGAATCACGACCAAAGCCCGCAAGCTGTCGCGAATCGCGTACGAGGAAATGCTTGAGCTCGCGTCACTTGGTGCGAAAGTGTTGCAAACCCGCTCGGTTGAGCTTGCAATGCGAAATCGAGTGCGGCTTCAGGTGCTGTCTAGTTTCGACGACGTGCCCGGCACGCTCGTCTGCGACGAGGATGAGATCATGGAACGAAACATCGTCTCGGGTGTCGCCTTCTCGCGCGAGGAAGCCAAGGTTACCGTGCTCGGCGTCGAGGATCGGCCAGGCGTCGCCGCGGCGCTCTTCGGTCCGCTCGCCGAGGCGGGCGTCAATGTCGACATGATTGTCCAGGACGTCTCGGAGGATGGTCGGACCAACATGACCTTCTCTTGCCCGATCGATGAGGTGGACCGCGCCGCGGCCGCGATCCAAAGCGCCAAGGCGCGCGATCAGATCGCCTATCAGACGCTCGAGCAGGACACGGAGGTCGCGAAAGTCTCGATTGTTGGGATCGGCATGCGGAGCCACGCGGGCGTTGCGAACCGGATGTTCCAGGCGCTCGCCGATGAGCGAATCAACATAAAGGTCATCACAACCTCTGAGATCAAGGTCTCGGTGCTTCTCGACCGTCGGTACATGGAGCTGGCCGTGCAGTCCCTGCACGACGCCTTTGAGTTGCATGACCCGGGTTGAGCCCGTGCCGTTCAGCCAGGCCGTCGAAAGTCGGATCCTGCTGCAGCGGCTGCGCGATGCGCTCCAAAAGGCGGAGCGGGGGCAGGCGCGCCTCGACGTCATCACCCAGATCGTCTCGGCCGCACTGGTGGCTGAGGTCTGCTCGATCTACCTGCGCCGCGGGGCGGAGTTGGAGCTCTCAGCGACCACAGGGCTCAACCCCGAGGCCGTCCACCAGACCCGCATGCGGGTGCGCGAGGGTCTTGTGGGGCGGATCGCCTATACGGCTGAGCCCGTCAACACCAAAGACGCGCCCTCTGCACCGGGCTTCCAGTACTTCCCGGAGACGGGGGAAGAGATCTACAAGTCCTTCCTCGGTGTGCCGATCCAGCGCCTCGGCGAGGTTCTGGGCGTTCTGGTTGTGCAGAACCGACTTGCCCGGGACTACACCGAGGACGAACTCCACGGCCTTGAGGTCGTGGCGATGGTGATCGCCGAAATGGCGGAGACCGGCGCCTTTGCAAGCCCCTCCGACCCCGCCCTTCCGCCCGAGCCGCGTGCGATGCCCCATCACAGCCGCGGCCTCATCGGGCAGGAGGGCGTCGCGGAGGGCTACGTCGTTCTCCACGACCCGCAAGTGATCATTGCGAACCCCGTTGCCGATGATCCCTCGGCCGAGCGCGGGCGCCTTCATGCGGCCTTGAGCGCACTCCGGGGCGAGATCGATGGGATGCTCGAGGCGGACTACCTCGGCGAGGCGGGAGATCACCACGAGGTCCTCCGCGCCTGGCGCATGTTCGCCGATGACAAGGGCTGGATCCGCCGGATGGAGGCGTCGATCACCGCGGGCCTCGCGGCCGAAGTGGCGGTTGAGCGCGAGCAGTCGGAAACCCGCGCCCGCATGGCCCGCATCACTGACCCCTACATCCGAGAGCGGCTGCACGATCTCGACGATCTCGCGAACCGCCTTCTCCGCCAGCTCTCAGGCCATGCCCGGCCGGAGATGCCGGAGGATCCGGTGCTCGTGGCGCGAAACATCGGTCCGGGCGAACTGCTCGATTATGGGCGCGCGCTTCGTGGTGTGGTGCTGGAAGAGGGTTCCGTCGGCAGCCACGCCGCAATCGTTGCGCGGGCGCTGGCGATCCCATTGGTGATCCAAGCGTCGCGGATCACGCGGGAGGCGCGCGCCGGCGACCGGATTCTCATCGACGGCG
>JBCDHQ010000166.1:0-10186 GCA_038749815.1 Pseudomonadota bacterium
CAGTGCCTTCACGGCATAGGCGACCGTGGCCTCGAGCGACGACGCGCTCAAGTTCACGGCGCCCGCCGCCTCCGCGCCCGAGCCCGTGAAGTCGAAGCTCAGCCGATCGCCCGCAACGCGCACCGTCGCGACCAGCGGCACCGGGTCCGACGTCGCGCCATCGTCGTCGAGATATCGCGTCGCCGTCCACTGCCCGTCCGGCAGCGCCCGGACCGCGGCTGCGAGCCGGCGCGCGGTGTAGTCGCAAATCTCCGCCCCGGCACGCTCCACCGCCGACAGCCCGAGATCCGCAATCAGCGCACCCAACAGCGCCGCTCCCCGCGCATTCGACCCGATCTGCGTCCGCAAATCGAGCCGGCGCTCAAGCGGCGCGCGCGTGTTCGCTGCAATCAGTTCGATCAGATCGTCATCCGGCACCCCGCCTCGCGCGATGCGGATCGGTGGCAGCCGAAGCCCCTCCGAATAGATGTCCGGAGATCGCCCCGAGACCGACCCCGGTGTCGGCCCGCCAACATCGGCATGATGAGCGATGTTGCCGACAAAGTGGCTCAACCGCCCTTCCGCGAAGACCGGTGATATGACCGAGATGTCAGGCAGATGCGTCCCTCCGGCGAGGTAGGGATCGTTCATCACAAAGGCCTCGCCGGCCGCAAAGCCCTGACCCCGCTCCAAAAGTGTGCGCACACCCCAGAGGAGCGAGCCGATGTGGATGGGCATGTGATCGGCCTGTGCGATCAGGCGCCCCTCAGCGTCGAAGATTGCGGTCGAGCAGTCCATCCGCTCCTTTATGTTCGATGAAAATGCCCCGCGGATGAGCGCGTGCCCCACATCCTCGGCGATTGCCAAGAGACGCTCGTGCACGATCCGCATCCGCAACATCGCCCGCCCGTCGATCATGGCCCCCCCACCCTCGACAGCACCAATGTGCCGCTCGGCGTCGCCACTGCCTGCCATCCGGGCGCGACGATCGTGGTCGCTGTGTCCTCTTCGATGATCGCCGGCCCCTCGACGGCGCCCCCCGTGGCGAGTGCCATTCGGTCGAGGATGCGCGTCATCACCGGGGCCTCGCCGAAGGACACGGCGCGCCATGCATCGGCGACAGGCGGCCCGTCCCCTCCGGTCGGTGGCGGCATCTCTGCCGCCGCGGCCGAGGCTCGAAGCCGAAGCGTCACCGCTTCCACCCCACGCTCGCTCAAACGGAACCCCTGGCTCTCTTCGTGGCGCGCGTGGAATGACGCCAAGACCTCGCTGAGGGGCGCGGACGGATCGAAGGGGACTGCGACTTCAAAGCTCTGGCCGACATAGCGCGCCTCAACATCCCGCTCGAGGCGCTGATGCTCCGCCGCGATCCCCTCGCCCGCGAGCCAGGCACGACCCTCCGCCTCAAGCGTGGCGAAGGCCGCGGCGAGGCCCGGCCCGGCTGCCTCCGTCAGCTCCAGGGGGTGCGTGACGGAGAAATCCCGCGCCAGATCGCTCACCAAGATCGCACGAGCGCAGAGCGTGCCGGGCGCCGCCGGCACTGCGATCCGTGCGATCCCGAGACTGTCGGCCACCCGTGTCGCCAGCATCGGACCCGCGCCCCCGAAGGCGACAAGCGTCGCATCGGCCGGATCGATCCCGCGGCGCACTGCGGCCGACCGAACGGCCCGCGCAATCGATGCTCCGGCAACCGCCATAACCCCATCCGCCGCCGCGACAAGCGACAGGTCGAGCGGCACGGCCACATCGCGCGCGAGGGCGGCCTCCGCCGCGGCGCGGTCGAGCGTCAAAACCCCGCCGAGCGCCCGTCCCCCGCCGACCAATCCGAGTGCTGCCGCCGCATCCGTGACTGTCGCCCGCGTCCCGCCTCGGCCATAGGCGGCGGGCCCAGGCTCTGCGCCGGCACTCTCGGGTCCGACGCTCAACGCCCCGCCCGCATCCACCCGCACCAGGCTGCCGCCGCCCGCGCCGATCACATCGATGTCGACCATTGGCGCCAGGATCGGATGACCTGCCACTTCGCGGGTGCGCGCCTGCCCCGGCGCGCCCTGCCGAAGCACGGCAATGTCGGTGCTCGTCCCGCCCATGTCGAAAGTGATGAGATCGCCGAACCCCTCCTGCGACAGCATCCGCCCAATCCCGGCAACACCCGCGGCTGGCCCCGACAGCGCCGTGCGCACCGGCATCCGTCGCACCGTGGCCGGATCCACAAGCCCCGCATTGGACGTGACGGTGTAAAAGGGGCAGGCCACACCCTCCGCCCGCAGCCCCGCCTCAAGACGCGTGAGGTAAGCCATGGCCCTCGGGCCGACCGATGCGTTGAGCGCCGTGGTCGAAAAGCGCTCAAACTCCCGATATTCGGGTGCAACATCATGGGAGGCCGTCACATAGACCTCCGGAAGCCTGGCACGGAGATGCGCAACCGCCTGTCGCTCATGCCCCGGATGCCGGTAGCTGTGGAGAAAGCAGACCGCGATCGCGATCGCCCCCCGCTCAGCAAGCGTGTCGGCGATTGCGTCCAGAGCCGCGTCATCGAGCGGCGTGAAAGGCCCCTCCGGCCCTGCGCGCTCAGACACCTCGAAGCGGTCGCGACGATGCGCAGGCGAGGCCGGGCGGGCGACACGGTAGTCATAGACATGCGGGCGCGCCTGCCGGTCGAGGTCCAGAACATCGCGAAAACCCGCCGTGGTCACCAATGCCACCGGATCGCCCGCGCCTTCGATGATCAGGTTCGTCACGATCGTCGTTCCGTGGCCGAGAAACCGCACCGTGTCCGGCGGGGCACCGAGATCGGCCAAAGCGTCCGAGATGCACCTGTGCACGGACCGCGCCGGGTCATCGGGTTGCGAGCGGCGCTTTTGGTGGACGAGGCGGCCGTCATCCGAGACTGCGACTACGTCGGTGAAAGTGCCACCGACATCGAGACCGATGCGAACCGTCTTCACTTCAGACGCTCGGTCCCTCGACGGTGCGTGTCGCCGATCAAAGCCAAATGCGTCGCCCTTCCCAACCCAACACCCCCGAGCCTAGAGCGCGCGGGGCGTGCAGCCCATCTTTTGATGCCAACGACGCCACCAAAACCCAGCGGCTGCGGCCGGGCGTCCAACATTTGAGCGACCGGATCCCCGGTGGCGGACGGTCAAGACCGGCACAGCTCTGGTCCTTGCACCGCGCCCCGCATAGTCTGGCGCAATCAACGGAGGGATGCATGGTCACGGTTGTTGGAAGCGCCAAAACACGCGCAGTCCGCGTTCTCTGGGCGCTCGAGGAAATGGGCGTGCCCTACACTCACATTCCGGAACAACCGCGAAGCCCTGCGGTTGTGGCGCTTCACCCGCTCGGCAAGATCCCGATCCTGAAGGACGGCGACACAGTGATCGCGGATTCCGTCGCCATCATCACCTATCTGGCGGACCGCAACGGCGCGCTGACGGCGCCCTCCGGCAGCCTTGCCCGCGCGAGCCAGGACGCCATGACCCAGTTTGCGGTGACCGAACTCGAGGCGCCGCTCTGGACCCGCGCGAAACACAGCTTCGTCCTGCCCGAGAACGCGCGGGTTCCGGCGATCAAACCTGCCGTCGATGCCGAGGTCGAGCGCGCCTTCTCCCAGCTTGCGAGCCTGATGGAGGGCCGCCCGTTCGCCGCCGGCGACAGCTTCACCATCGCCGACATTCTGATCGGCCATTGCGCCAGCTGGGCCACACGCGTTGGCATCCCGCTGCCCGACGGCGCAACCGCTGAATACCTCGAGCGGATCCAATCCCGCCCGGCGCTCACCCGGGCGCGCGCCGCCCCATGACGGCGACCACGGCCGTCACTCCGATGATGGCGCAATATCTGGAGATCAAGGAGCGGCATCCCGATGCGCTCCTGTTCTACCGGATGGGCGATTTCTACGAGCTCTTCTTCGACGACGCGAAAGCCGCTGCGGCGGCCCTCGACATCGCGTTGACGGAGCGGGGCACCCACCAGGGCGCGCCCATCCCGATGTGCGGCGTGCCTCATCACGCGGCCGACGGCTATCTGCTGACGCTCGTTCGCAAGGGGTTTCGCGTCGCGGTCTGCGAGCAACTCGAAGATCCGGCGGAAGCGAAAAAGCGTGGCGCGAAAGCCGTCGTCAAACGCGATGTGGTCCGCCTTGTCACCGCCGGAACACTGACCGAGGACACGCTGCTCACGGCGCGCGAGCACAACTACCTGGCCGCCTATGCCGAAATCCGCAGCGGCGCCGCGCTCGCCTGGCTCGACATGTCGACCGGCGCGCTCCGCGTCGCGCCGCTCAGCACGTCCGGTCTGCCGCCGATGCTCGCCCGGCTCGCGCCGCGAGAGCTCTTGGCGCCGGACGAGACCGACCTCTCCGCCCTCGCGTCGGAATACGCCGTCCACTTGACGGAGCGTCCCAGCGCCACCTTCGACAGCGAGGCCGGCGCTGCCCTCGTGACCGAGATCACGGGCGCAGCCGGGTTCGACCGGGTGGAGGCCGCAGCCCTCGGCGCCCTCCTCGCCTATCTCGACGAGACCCAGAAGGGCCGTTTGCCGCCCCTCTCCGCGCCCATGCGCGAAGTGCCCGGCGCACAGATGGAGATCGACGCGGCGACCCGTCGCAACCTCGAGCTCACTCGGACCCTGAGCGGCGAGCGGAAGGGCGCGCTCCTCTCCGTCATCGACAGAACCGCCACAGCGGCAGGCGCTCGCCTTCTTTCCACGCGCCTCTCCGCGCCATCGGCCGATCTGACCGAGATCTCCGCCCGCCACGACGCCGTTGCCGCTCTGGTCGCGGACGAGGAGACCCGCGCCGACACATGCGAGGCCCTCGCCCGCGCCCCCGATCTCGAGCGTGCGCTGGCCCGCCTTGGGCTCGATCGTGGCAGCCCGCGCGACCTCGCCGCCGTGCGCGACACCCTCGCCGCAGCCATCACCTGCGCTGAGCATCTCTCCGGCGACCAGCCCGCCCGCCTTGCCGACCTCAGGGAGGCACTCACCGGGCAGGGCGATCTCCTCGCCAGTCTCGACGCCACGCTCGTGGACGCCCCGCCTCCGCATCTGCGCGACGGCGGCATGGTCGCGGCGGGTGTCGAGCCGGAGCTCGACACCGCACGGCGCCTTCGCGACGAGGGGCGAGGCGTCATCGCCGCGCTCGAGACGCGCTATCGCGAGGACACGGGCATCGCCGCGCTGAAGCTCCGCCACAACAACGTTCTCGGCTACTTCGTGGAAACCCCCGCCGGACACGCCAAGCGGATGATGTCGCCCCCCCTCGACGCGACGTTCCGCCATCGCCAGACCACTGCAAACCAGGTCCGCTTCACCACGCCCGAGCTCGCCGAGCTCCAGTCCCAAATCCTGAACGCCGGCGAACGGGCCCGCGCGCTGGAGCGCGCAATCTTTGCGCGCCTGAGCGCCGAGGTCCTTGCTGAGGTCGCTCCCCTCGCCGCCCTCGCCCGGGCGCTGGCGGAACTCGACGTGACGGCCGCCCTCGCCGATCTCGCCGTCGCCCAGGACTGGACGCGCCCCGATATGACGCCCGACAGGAGCTTCCGCATCATGCGGGGCCGCCACCCGGTCGTTGCGGCTGCGCTGAAGGCCTCCGGCGCCGACATCGTGCCCAACGATTGCGATCTCGACAGGGATGGCCGCTCGCTCTGGCTCCTCACCGGACCCAACATGGCGGGCAAGTCCACCTTCCTCCGCCAGAACGCGCTGATCGCGATCCTCGCCCAGATGGGCGCCTTCGTCCCGGCCGAGGCAGCGCGGATCGGCGTTGTCGATCGCGTCTTCAGTCGCGTCGGTGCGGCGGACGACCTCGCCCGCGGTCGGTCCACCTTCATGGTCGAGATGGTCGAGACCGCCGCGATCCTGAACGAGGCCAGCGACCGGGCCCTCGTCATCCTCGATGAGATCGGCCGCGGCACCGCGACCTATGACGGCCTTTCCATCGCCTGGGCCGTCCTCGAACATCTCCACGAGGCCAATCGCTGCCGGGCCCTCTTCGCAACCCACTACCACGAACTGACCGCCCTCGGCGCCCGCCTGCCCCGGCTCCGCAACGCCACGATGGCCGTGCGCGAATGGGAGGGCGACATCGTCTTCCTCCACGAAGTCCGCGACGGTGCCGCAGACCGCTCCTACGGCGTCCAGGTGGCGAAGCGGGCCGGACTTCCGGCGGCTGTGATCGCCCGTGCCCGCACGGTCCTCGCCGATCTCGAAAAGCGCGCGGGCGCGCGGAGCGGCCCAGCCCTCGTCGACGACCTGCCCCTCTTTCGCACCGTCGAGGCGCCGCCGCCCGATGCCCTCCGCGCTCGCCTTGCCGAGATCTCGCCCGACGACCTGTCCGCGCGGGCGGCACTCGACCTCGTCTACGAGCTCAAATCGCTTGCTCAAAAGCCCTGATCGCCATGTGCCGACCGAACGGGCTCTGGCGCCTCCGGCCTGGGTGAGTATGCTTGTCGCACGCGCGCAGGCGCCAATTTGAACCGGGAGGCGCCAATGGCCCAACTCCGTCACATCGTGCTGGCGTCCCACCCGCCGAGCGGCAGCCGGAAGCCGCGCGACATTTCCTGGGGCGCTCCGGGCGCGCAGTCCCGCGGCCCCGTCATCGGAGGCATGTCCGGCGGCGCCCGAAACGTAATCGGAGCGCATTCCGGCAGCTACAGCGTCTATCGCGCCCTCGCGGTCGCAAGCGGGCAACTCAGCCCGCTCCACAAACCCGACCTCACCCACACGCGTCCCTCGGTCGACATCGGCCCGTTCCCGCAATGGGAGGGCGACAAGATCGTCTCGCTCGACCCCTACGGCCACATCGTGGCCGACGTCTTCCGAGCGGAGCTCGCCTCGGGCCAGCCAATCCAGCCGACCATTGCGATCACCAAGGCCCGCATCCTCCTTCCTGAGTTCAAGGAGGCGATGGCGGACGGCCGCCTCATCCCCGACGGCGAGGTCCTCACCGCGAGCGGCGAGGCCAACGTCACCAAAATCGCGATCGAGCCGGTCTGGTACCTCCCGGGCGTCGCGCGCCGCCTCGAGGTCACGGAAGTGTCCCTCCGCCGTGGCCTGTTCGAACAGACGGGCGGCATGTTCCCGGAGCTCGTCACCCGCTCCGATCTCAAGATCTTCCTGCCGCCGATCGGCTCGATCTCGCTCTACATTTTCGGGGAGCCTTCGGCCCTCTGGACCTCGGGCAAACGTGTCGCTTGCCGCGTCCATGATGAGTGCAACGGGTCGGACGTGTTCGGCTCGGACATCTGCACGTGTCGCCCATACCTCACCCACGGGATCGAGGAATGTGTGAAGGAGGCGCAGGAGGGCGGCGCCGGCCTGATCGTCTACAACCGAAAAGAGGGCCGCGCCCTCGGCGAGGTCACCAAGTTCCTGGTCTACAACGCCCGCAAGCGAAACCCCGACGGCGACACCGCCGCTGCCTACTTCGAAAAGACCGAATGCGTCGCGGGTGTCCAGGACATGCGGTTTCAATCGATGATGCCCGACCCGTTCCACTGGCTCGGCGTGACCCATATCGACCGCTTCATGTCGATGTCCGACATGAAATACGACGCGCTCGTGGCCGCCGGGATCACGATCGGTGACCGGGTCCCGATCCCCGACGAGTTGATCCCGGCAGACGCGCAAGTCGAGATGGATGCCAAAAAGGCCGCCGGCTACTACACCGACGACACAGTCTCGACGCCGACCGATCTCAAGGACACCAAAGGCCGCGGACTTGACGACTACTGACATGGGCGAGGCCGAGACCGCCGCCTGGCTCCTGACACCCGAAGCGATCCGCACTCAGTGCGGCGCGCTCTTCCGAGAGGCGGAGGCGGGCAGGCTCGAGCACTTCACGCTCCACCTGGACCGCCTCGACGCCTGTGCCGACGAAGTTGTCGCGACCATTCGCGATGCCTATCCGACCCTCGCGATCCCGCCTCATGCCCGATGGCGTCACTTCGTGATCGCGGGTCGCGACCGCTGGGCGGAGCGCCTGCCGATCGTCGACCGCGCCGAACGCGCACGGGTCGAGTGCGAGCTTGCGATCCTGTCCGTCCTCCTCGACGCCGGGGCCGGCGCCGCCTGGCGCTACCGAAGTGCGGACGGGACCGAGGCCGCGCGCTCCGAAGGCCTCGCCCTTGCCTCGCTCGACATGTTCACCGCCGGTGCGTTTGGCGGCGGCAGCGCCGAGGCGCTCACCGCCTTCACGGCCGAGGATCTCGCCCAGGGCTTCCAAGTGTCCGAGGCCAACCCGCTCGAGGGCCTCGAGGGCCGCGCCGCGCTGATCTCCGCGCTCGGCAAAACCATCGCCGCGCGCACCGACATTTTCGGCACGCCCGCCCGCCTCGGCACCATCGCCGACCATTTGATCGCGCAGGGTCCGGAGCTGCCGGCCCGCCAGATCCTGATCACCCTCCTCGATGCCCTCGGCCCGATCTGGGACGGGCGCCCGACCCTCGCCGGCCGCCCCCTCGGCGACACCTGGGCCCACCCGAACGCCCCCGGCAGAGGCCTCGTGCCGTTCCACAAGCTCAGCCAGTGGCTCTCCTATTCCCTCTTTGAACCGCTCGGCCGCGCCGGCCTCACCATCACCGAGCCCGATGCTCTGACCGGTCTTGCCGAGTATCGCAATGGCGGGCTCTTCCTCGACACCGGCGTCCTCGCCCTCCGCGATCCCGCCGCCGCCAGCCGGGCGCATGCGCCGGAGGACCCGTTGATCGTGGAGTGGCGCGCCCTCACCGTTGCGCTCCTCGACCGCGTGGCCGAGGCTGTCCGCGCCAAGCTCAATCTCAGCGCCGAGGCCCTGCCGCTCGCCGCCGTTCTCGAAGGCGGCACTTGGGCCACGGGCCGCCGCCTTGCCCGGGTCGCGCGCCCCGGCGGCGCGCCCCCGCTCGAAATCCTCTCCTCCGGAACCGTCTTCTGAGGCCAGACATCATGACCCAGCACCTGACCGTCGTCGATCACCCGCTCGTCCAGCACAAACTGACCGAAATGCGCCGCACCGAAACGCCCACGGCAGACTTCCGGCGTCTCCTCCGTGAGACCGCGCACCTTCTGGCCTATGAGGTGCTCCGGGACCTGCCGCTCGAGCAGATCTCGATCGACACCCCGCTCGAGACCATGATGGCGCCCCAGATCGAGGGGAAGAAGCTCGTCCTCGTCTCGATCCTGCGCGCGGGCAACGGCCTCCTCGACGGTGTTCTCGACCTGGTGCCGCAAGCGCGGGTCGGCCATATCGGCCTCTACCGCGATCCTGAAACGCTGGTCGCCGTCGAGTACTACCTCAAAGTGCCCTCCGACATCGAAGACCGTCCGGTCATCGTGGTCGACCCGATGCTTGCGACGGCAAACTCAGCCTCCGCGGCGATCACGCGTCTGAAGGAGGTCGGAGCGGCGGACATCAAGTTCCTCTGCCTCCTCGCGGCCCCGGAGGGGATCGAGGCCCTGACCCGCGACCACCCCGACGTGCCGATCTTCACCGCGGCCGTCGACGCGCGCCTCGACGATCATGGCTACATCCGCCCGGGTCTCGGCGACGCCGGAGACCGTATGTTCGGCACGAAGTGACGCCGTTCTAACCCTCCCGGTGTTCGACAGAGGGCGGGCCGCGACCTCCGCCCACTGGGGCCCAGCCGGCGAGTGTTCAGGATCCGCACCCCGATGCGCCTGGCCCTCGACCTCCCGGTCTTCGCCGTCGCCGCATGCGCCAGACTGTCCGATTTCGCACCAGCCTCGCGCACCTTTGGCAACAGAGATGCACAGCTCGAAGACGATCCTCTCGCGTCGGCTTCTCCGGGAATGCGCAGCGACCCCGCGACACAGTTTGGGGTGTCCGCCTAGGGCGGTAGCCGATCCGATTGGATCGCGGGGAGTCCCAAGGTGCGGGATTTCTGGTTCATACTGATGACCGGGCGGGAGGCCGGTCATCTTGCCCCAACCCCTTTCCCTTGATCTTCGCGTTCGTGCCCTGTCGGCTGTTTTCGACGGCATGAGCCACCGCGCCGCCGCGGATCTGTTTGGCGTCAGCGCGGCGAGCGTGAGCCGGTGGCGCGCCCTCGCAGAAGAGCGCGGCGCGCCGGTGGCGAGGCCTCGGGGCGGCGACCGCCGGTCGTCACGGATCGAAGCCGAGGCGGAACTGATCCATCAGGTGCTGCATGAGACGCCGGACATCACCATTGAAGAGCTGCGCGCCACACACTGGCCGCCCGCGGCAAGTCCTTCG
>JBCDHQ010000167.1:0-10149 GCA_038749815.1 Pseudomonadota bacterium
CCGCTCTCTCTCGGGCGTCGATGTCCCCGAGGGCACCGAAATGGTCTTCATTCGCGCCGATGACAGCGTCCACGGCGAGGGAACGACGCTCTTCCCGGTGAGCCTCGGCGGCTCGTGAGCGAGACCGATCTCGCACTGCGCGCGGGCCTGCCCCCGCATCTTCGCGTTCTCGCCGATCGCTACACCCGCGATGGGTGGCGGGCGCACAGCAACTTCGATTCGATGACCCGGTATTGGCTGAGCCGGCACGCGATGTTTCGCACCCTGACGGACCGCCTGCTGACGGACGCGGAGGCGTTTCTCGACGGTGAGCGGGACGTGCGGCAGTACCGGTCGCGCCTTGCCTCAGACGGCGGCACGTTGATCCAGGAGCTGCACATGCATCATGGCGTCGAGGACCACCACTACTTCCCGCAACTGATCCGCAAAGCCCCAGAGGTCGCCGCGGCGTTCGACATCCTCGACGCCGATCATCACGCGCTCGACGCTCAGCTGGCGGCCCTGACAGAGGCGGCCAACGCAGCCCTCCGCACGGCGTCAGGGGACACAGTCGGTCCGATCCACGCCGTTCTGACCAAGACGGCCAGGTTCTTGCACCGCCACCTCTCGGATGAAGAGGAGATCGTCGTGCCGATCATCCTCGAGCATGGCGGCCAGGACTTGGCCTGATCAACGCGGGCTGCGTTTGGCCAGGATCCGCTGCAACGTCCGGCGATGCATGTTGAGCCGGCGCGCCGTCTCCGACACATTCCGATCGCAGAGCTCGTAGACCCGCTGGATGTGCTCCCACCGCACACGGTCGGCCGACATCGGGTTTTCGGGCGGCGGCGGCTTGTCATCCCCGCGGGTGAGAAGTGCTGCTGTGATGTCGTTGGCGTCCGCCGGTTTCGACATGTAGTCGGTGGCCCCGATCTTGACCGCCGCAACCGCCGTGGCGATCGCCCCGTATCCGGTCAGAACCACGATGCGGATGTCTGGGCGCCGCTCCCGAAGCGCTTCGACCACCTCGAGGCCGTTGCCATCCTCAAGCCTCAGATCCACCACGGCGTAGGCAGGCGGGTTCGACACCGCAATTGTCCGCCCCTCCGCGACCGTTTGAGCCTCAACCGGTGCGAAGCCCCGTTTCTCCATCGCCCGGCCAAGGCGTTTGAGAAACGGTTCGTCGTCGTCGAGAAGCAGGAGAGAGTTGTCGGCTCCGATCTCTGCGAGCGTTTCAGTCGTTGGCATGTCAACTCCGATCTTTGCCAAGGAAATATGACATACCGCCAGCAGGTCAAATGGGTTAGCGCCGCTTGCGTCGCCCGCCGATGGTTCGTCTGTAGAAGCCGGGGTCCTTGGTCTGAAGCCACGCGATCAGCTTGGCGAGCCGGGGCTGGGCGCGGAGCGCCTCGACGGTCGCGTAACTCCGCGCCAGTTCGGCCTCGGTCAAAGTCGCGTGGATCTCGTTGTGGCAGATCTGATGGAGGAGGACCGTCGGCCCACCCTTGCCCCCCCGGAGCTTCGGCGTCAGATGGTGCAGGCTCTGACGCACGTCGGGCGGGATCGGTCGACCGCAGAGTGCGCAAATGGGGTCGGAGGCCATGGCGCTCATGGTGATGCGATGCGCCGCCAGTCAAGGGCTGGTGTGACTGCAACGGGCTGGTATCACGCTGTTTATGGCTGAGATCCCGACAGATGTTCTGGTGATCGGCGGCGGCCCCGCGGGCCTCGCCGCAGCAGAAGTCGCGTCCGATGCCGGACGCCGTGTCGTCATCGCCGACCGCATGCCAAGCCTCGGGCGGAAGTTCCTGATGGCTGGGAAATCCGGGCTGAACCTGACGCAAGCCACACATCTCGCTGGATTGATCCGCGCAATCTCTCCGCCCGCATCTCAAATCGAGGCGTCGCTCGCGGCGTTTGATGCGCCAGCGGTGACAACCTGGGCGGAGGGTCTCGGCCAGTCCATGTTCACCGGATCGTCGGGCCGCGTCTTTCCACGGGCGATGAAAGCCTCACCGCTCCTTCGAGCATGGCTGGCGCGGCTTGATGCCGCAGGGGTCGACACCCGGCGCGGCTGGCGCTGGACGGGTGCGCTCTCCCCCGCGGCGTTCGAGACGCCGGAGGGGCCGCGCACCCTGCCCGCCCGCGCGATCATCCTGGCACTCGGCGGCGCCAGTTGGGCACGGCTCGGCTCCGACGGATCCTGGACGGCGCATCTGCCGTCGACACCGCTCCGCCCGGCCAATGTGGGATTTGAGCGGCCGTGGTCGGCCCACATGTCCCGCCATTTCGGCGCCCCGGTCAAATCCGTGCGCCTCAAAGTCGGCGACGTCGAGGCGCGGGGCGAGTTCGTGATCACCGCGAGGGGCGTTGAGGGCGGCGCGATCTACACTCTCTCCCGCGCGCTGAGGGAGGGCGGGGCGCTGACGCTCGACCTCTTTCCGGACCGCTCCGCCGAGGATCTCGAGGCCCGCCTCGCGCGCCCGGGCGGCAAAGCGAGCCGCGCCACACGTCTTCGGAAGGCTCTCGGCCTCACCGGCGTGCGCGCCGCCCTGGTGCGCGAACTCCTCGGCGCGCGCCTGCCGACAGCGGCCGACCTCAAATCCCTGCCCCTCGCCTTGACGGGGCCGTGTCCCCTCGACAGTGCGATCTCAACGGCGGGCGGCGTGCCGCTCTCGCGACTCAACGCCGACCTCATGCTCCAGCCTGGTGTCTTTGTCGCCGGCGAAATGCTCGACTGGGAAGCGCCCACAGGGGGCTATCTGCTCACCACATGCCTCGCCACGGGGCGCCATGCCGGGCGGGGTGCGCACCGCTGGCTCTTGGCAAGCGAGGGCCGCACCGGTACCCACGCGGCCGGGAGGGACCGATGAGCCACAACACCTATGGACATGTCTTCCGGGTCACCACCTGGGGTGAGAGCCACGGACCCGCGCTCGGCTGCACGGTCGACGGCTGCCCGCCGGGCGTGCCACTCGCGGCGGAGGACCTGCAACACTGGCTCGACCGCCGGAAACCCGGCCAGTCCCGCTACACCACGCAGCGGCGCGAGCCCGACGCCGTTGAGATCCTCTCGGGTGTCTACGAAGGGCAGACGACCGGCACCCCGATCCAGCTGATGATCCGGAACACCGACCAGCGCTCAAAGGATTACTCGGAGATCGCCGAGATGTTTCGGCCCGGCCACGCCGACATCACGTACTGGCAGAAGTACGGCATCCGTGACCCGCGGGGCGGCGGACGCGCCTCGGCGCGCGAAACGGCCGCGCGGGTTGCCGCGGGGGGTGTGGCCCGCGCCGTCCTCAGCCACCTGGTGCCGGACCTGCGGATCCTCGGCTACATGGTGCGGATGGGCACGCACGAGATCGACAGGGCCCGCTTCGATGCCGCCGAGATTGAGCGCAACCCGTTTTGGGTGCCAGATGCCGAGGCAGCCTCATCCTGGGCCACCTACCTCGACGGTCTCCGAAAATCGGGCGAAAGCGTTGGCGCGGTGATCGAGGTCACCGCGACCGGTGTCCCACCGGGCCTTGGCGCGCCGATCTACGCAAAGCTCGATGCCGATCTTGCGGGCGCCCTCATGTCCATCAATGCGGTCAAAGGCGTTGAGATCGGAGCCGGCATGGCTTCCGCCACCCTCACGGGCACCGAGAATGCCGACGAGATCGAAGCGAGCAATGTCGACCTACCGCACTTCACCTCGAACCATGCCGGCGGGATCTTGGGTGGCATCACCACGGGCCAGGCCGTCATAGCGCGATTTGCCGTCAAACCGACCTCCTCCATCCTGTCGCCCCGCCGCACGATCACCAAATCCGGTGCACCCACCGAGATCGTCACCAAAGGCCGCCACGACCCCTGTGTCGGCATCCGCGCCGTCCCGGTCGGCGAAGCCATGCTCGCCACCACGCTCCTCGACCACCTGCTCCTCGACCGAGCTCAAACCGCCGGTGAGCGCGGCGCCATCGGCTGACGCGCCCCGACCTGCAGCCGCTCTATGTCCCGGCCCGCCGCGCCGACAAGCGGCCAGCTTGGCCTGCCGCGGAGCCCGGATCACGAGGCGAGACCCGAGCGCCCAGCAGAGCGTCACGCCGCGGCGAGCGCGTCCAGATCGAGGGGCGCGTTCGTGAGCGCGAGGACGTTCTCCGCGTCCACCGGCCATGCCTCCCGCGGCTTGTCCCAATAGAGCTCAACACCGTTCTCGTCAGGATCGCGCAGGTAGATCGCCTCGCTCGCCCCGTGATCGGCCGCGCCGTCGAGCGGGATGCCGGCCGAGCGCACGCGGCGGAGCGCCGCGCCGAGATCCGCGCGCGTCGGGTAGAGGAACGCTGTGTGGTAGAGGCCCGTGTGCCCCGGCGGCGGTGGCGTGCCGCCCGCGCTCTCCCATGTGTTGAGCCCGATGTGGTGGTGGTATCCGCCCGCCGACAGGAATGCCGCGCGGCGCCCGTAGCGCTGCATGACATCGAGCCCGAGGACGCCGTGGTAGAACGCAATGGCGCGGTCCAGGTCAGACACGCGGAGATGGACGTGCCCGATGCGGAGACCGGTCAGGGCTGGCCCCTCTGCGACCTTGTGCGGTTTCATGAATGTGCTCCTTGCCGATGCCCTTCGAGGTGGGGATGCGCGAGAGGCCCCACCAGTGGGCAAGCGGAAACGCCCTGTTTCGCGACCACCGCCCCCGGGGTAGAGACACAGGATGGAGACAATCGCGCATCTCGGGCATCTTGGCGACGGGCTGACCGCCTCGGGACTGGCCGTGCCTGGAGCCCTGCCTGGCGAGACTGTGTCCCCCGAGCCACCCCACTCGCGCCTCAGCGACAGTCCGGAGCGTCAGGCAGCGCCCTGCCGCCACTTCGGATCGTGTGGTGGCTGCACGCTCCAACACGCGAGCGACGCATTGGTGGCGTCGTGGAAGGCTGATCTCGTGCGCCAGGCCCTGGCCGCCCACGGCGTTCGGGGCGAGGCGCGCACGGTCTTCACAGCTCCGCCGGGGAGCCGCCGGCGCGCTGTCTTCTCGGGACGGCGGACCAAGAAAACAGTGGAGATCGGATTTCACATGCGGCGGTCCGACCGCATCGTGGGCGTCGGCGACTGTCGGGTGATCCGGCCCGCACTCCGCGCAGCACTGCCCCTCCTGGGTGAGCTGACGCGGGTGCTGGCCTCACGAAGCTCGGTCTTGCGACTGACTGTGACCGAACTCCGCGGCGGCCTCGATGTTGCAATCACGGGCGCCAAACCGCTCGACAGCCGCATGCGGGAGCGTGTGGCCCCCTTGGTGGCGGAGGCCGGCCTCGTACGGCTGAGTGTGGATGGCGAACGGCTCTACCGTGACGGCGCCGCCGAGATCCCGTTTGGGCCGGCCCGTGTGACACCACCGCCGGGCGCGTTTCTCCAGGCAGTGGAGGCGGCGGAGGTGGTCATCGCCGAAGCGGTCTTGGCCCATATCGTCGGAGCCACGCACGTGCTGGACCTCTATGCGGGATGTGGAGCCTTTGCGCTGCGCGCTGCGGCCTTTGCGGAGGTCCACGCAGTCGAGGCGGAGGCCGCCATGCTCGACGCCCTTGACGCCGGCTGGCGCGGCGCGAGCGGGCTCCGCCGGGTGACGACGGACGTTCGGAACCTAGCGCGGCGTCCCCTCGTCGCCGCTGAGCTCGCGCGTTTCGACGCGGTCATCATCGACCCGCCTCGTGCGGGGGCCCGCACTCAATGCGAAGCCCTCGCCGCAGCGGGACCCACTCGGATCGCGGCCGTGTCCTGCAACCCGCAAACGTTCGCGCGCGACGCTGCCATCCTGGTGGGGGCCGGCTACACGATGGGCCCGGTTGCCGTCATCGATCAATTCCGCTGGTCGCATCATGTGGAACTCGTCGCCGGCTTCACACGGTAGGACGGCTGGGCATCGCAGCGATGTGCCTCAGAACCCTTAGGCCACGTTGGGGGCCGCCTCGATCCGGGTGGCTTCTCAGATCCTCCCAGTTCCAAGCGCAGCGCTCGAACCAGGCCAGCGTCCACCTGCGCGGACCGCGTCTCTCGATCGACGAGATGCGACCCCCGTGCGCGCTCAGCGTCACTCCCTTTGGAGGGACCGCCGGGCGGCCAGGAGCCACTCCCGATTGCCGTCCGCGCCCGTGATCGGGCTCTCCGTCACGCCGGCCACCTCCCAGCCCGACACTGACACGAAGTCCCGCACACGTGCGATGGCGCGGCTCCAGTCCGCCGGTTTTCGGACAACGCCCCCCTTCCCGACCTCCTTCGGCCCGAGCTCAAACTGAGGCTTGATCAGCGCGATCAGCCACGCGCCCGGCTGTGCCCGACCGAGGGGCGCGGCCAGCGCTTTGGTCAGCGAAATGAACGACACATCCGCGGTGATCCAGTCGACAGGTGGCACCTCGTCCGCCAGGTCGCGCGCATTGAGACCCTCAAGGACCCGGACGCGGGGATCTCTGCGCAAGCTGGGGTGGAGCTGATCCCGCCCGACATCGAGCGCGTAGACCTGCGCTGCGCCGCGCGACAGCAGAACCTCTGTGAAGCCCCCTGTGGACGCCCCGACATCGAGCGCCGTGCCAGCGGGATGCAGGCCGAAATGCTCCAAAGCGTGGAGGAGCTTCAGAGCCCCGCGCGACACCCAAGGGCAGGGATCGTGGGTGAGCGCGATCTCGCCTTCGCCCACAGGCGCTGCGGGACGCGTCGCGACGTCGCCGTTCAGCGTCACGGCGCCGGCGCGGATCAGGGCATGCGCCTTTGCACGGCTCGGCGCGAGGCCCTTGGCGACCAGCGCCTGATCAAGCCGGACAGACCCTTTAGGCAGGGTCGATCCAATCGGCCTGTGCCCGGAGATCGGCGAAGGGCAGGCGCAGGCGGAGGCCGAGCCAGCCGGGAAACCGGAGCGTTAGCGCCGGACCCAGGGCCTCAATCCGCGCGCCCTCGATGCGCCGACAGCGAATGAGGCCGCCCGCGCTCCAAACCACGCCGCGACCACCGTCCATCAGCTTCAGGAGCGCCGCGAAACCGTCATCGGCGAGCACGATCCGTGCCACGTCGACCTCCGGCTCATAGGCTGCCCAGGCCTCCCGCACGAGGCCACTGTCGAGAACGCGCTTGCGCCGCAAGAGCGACCATAGCGCAGAGCCATCGCCCGGTGCGGGCGCCGGCCGCTTGGGCCCCACCACCGAAATCATCTCACTCCCCCGCTTTTCTCGGCACCCTATGCCGTTCCCGTTCGCCGCACCATGCCGAAGATCCTCACTCCGCCGCGCGGAGATCCAAAAATCCACCGGACTGTCGTTGCCAGAGCCGCGCGTAGAGCCCCCCGGCTGCGAGAAGCGCGTCGTGATCGCCCTCCTCCGCGATCCGGCCGGCATCCATCACCACGATCCGATCCATCGCCGCGATGGTCGACAGACGGTGCGCGATGGCGACCACGGTCTTGCCCGCCATCACTTCGCTGAGCGCGTCCTGGATTTCTGCCTCCACTTCAGAATCGAGCGCAGACGTCGCTTCGTCGAGAACCAGGACAGGCGCGTCCTTCAGGATCGCGCGCGCCAGCGCAATCCGCTGGCGCTGCCCGCCCGAGAGCTTCACACCCCGCTCGCCGAGGAAGGCATCGTAGCCCCTGCCTCCCTTCAGATCCTCGAGCTTCTGGATGAAGTCATGGGCCGAGGCCCGCTCCGCCGCGCGCACGACCTCCGCGTCCGTCGCATCCATTTGGCCGTAGCGGATGTTTTCCCGCGCGGGGCGGTTGAACATCGCCGTCTCCTGCCGGACGACGGAGATCTGGCGGCGGAGCACGTCCTGCTCCAGATCCCTCAGATCGACACCGCCGAGTGTCACGCGCCCGCCCTCGACATCGTAGAGGCGCAGGAGGAGCGAGACGACCGTCGACTTGCCGGCGCCGGATTGACCGACCAGCGCAACCTTCTCGCCAGGCCGCACTGTGAGCGACAAGTCATGGAGCGCCGGTCGCCCCTCCTGGCCATAGTTGAACGAGACCTGCTCGAACCGGATCTCGGACGCGTCGCGCGGCAGCGCCGCGGGCGCGGGCGGATCGCTGACCTCATGCGGGGGCGAGAGCGTGCGGATCCCATCCTCGACCTCGCCGAGATTGGCAAAAATCCCGAGCGCTGTGAAACTGACCCAACCCGACATCTGCGCGAGGCGCGTGGCGATCATGCCTGCCATCGCGATGTCGCCCGCGCTGGCAATCCCAACCTGCCACAGCCAAAGCGTCAGTCCGATCAGCAGCACCGGCAGCGCGCCGGCCAGCGCAAAGAGCGCGAGGCGGAACACCACAACCAGGTCTCCAAAGGCGAGCGCGGCAGTCCGGAACCGGCCAAGCGCCTCGATGGCCGCCTGGTCCTCATGCTTGCCGTGGCTGAAGAGCTTCACGGTCGCGATGTTCGTCAACGTGTCGACGATCTGCCCGGTCACCATCGCCCGCGCGCCTGCGCGCGCGCGCGACCGAACGCGGATCCTGGGAACAAAGAATTTGATCAGCAGGACATAGGCCACCACCCATCCCACAAGGACCAGCGTCAAATAGGGATCGACCAGACCCATCAGAAGCATCGCGCCGATCGCCGAGGCTATGGCAAAGCCCGCGATGTTGCAGGTTTCAACGATGACATCGGTCAACGCGCTCGAGCATTGCTGAGCCTTTTGCGCGATCCGTCCGGCAAAATCGTCGTCGAAAAAGCGCATCGACTGGCCCAGCGTGTGACGGTTCAGCCGCGTCAGGATCAGGGGATAGAGGTTCGGACCGAGCGCGACAGAGGTCAGCGCCGCGTTGAACGCCATCAGCGCCGGGCGCACGGCGAAGAGGAAGACGGCGATCAGGACGAGGGGCAGCCACGCCTCGGCCAAGAAATTCGGGCCGGTGTCTTGCGCGCTGTCGATCACCCAGCCGACGAAGAAGGCCGTCAGCACCTCCGAGAGACCGACAGCGACAGACACGGCCAGCGCAAGGTTGATCGTCGGGAACGCCCCATTGAGCGACCAGCGCACAAACGGCACCAGACGGTCGGGCATCGCGCCCTCGGCGGGGCGGACCGGGTCGACCATGCGGCCAATGGCATCAAGGATCACTGCACCTCTCCCTTACTCAGCGGCGTGGTCGGTGGCGAGGAAGCCGCCCGACTGGCGTTGCCAGAACCCGGCATAGACCCCACGCTGCGCCAGAAGCGCGTCGTGGCTGCCATCTTCGACGATGCGCCCGCCCTCCATCACCACGATCCGATCCATCCGGGCAATGGTCGACAGGCGGTGCGCGATGGCGATCACGGTCTTCCCTTCCATGACATGGGCGAGGCTCTCCTGGATCTCAGCCTCGACGACGCTGTCGAGGGCGGAGGTCGCCTCGTCGAGGATCAGCACCGGCGCGTCCTTTAGGATCGCGCGCGCCAGCGCGATCCGCTGGCGCTGCCCACCCGAGAGCTTCACGCCCCGCTCTCCGAGATAGGCCTCGTAGCCTCGCCGTCCTTTGAAATCCTCGAGCTCAAGGATGAAGTCGTGGGCCGAGGCGCGGCGAGCAGCCTCGTAGATCTCGTCCTCGGTGGCATCGGGGCGGCCGTAGCGAATGTTGTCGAACGCAGAGCGGTTGAACATTGCCGTCTCCTGCCGCACCACCGCGATCTGGCGCCGGAGCGCGGCCTGCGTCAGGTCGCGGAGGTCGATCCCGTCGAGCGTGATCCGACCGTCGCTCAGCTCGTAGAGCCGGAGGAGGAGCGAGGTGACCGTCGACTTGCCGGCCCCCGACGCTCCGACCAAGGCCAATTTCTGGCCGGCAGGAACCTCGAGCGAGAACTTCTCGAGCGCGCGCCCAGCGCTTCCATAGCCGAACGAGACCGCATCGAACTGGACCGCGCCAACCGCGCGATGCGCCGCAACCGCCCCGTCCCGGTCCGTGATCTCGTGCGGGGGCGCCAGAGTGTCGATCCCGTCCTCGATCTCGCCGAGATTGGCAAAGATCCCGACGGCCGCGAAGCTCACACGGTTGGTCACCTGGCTGAGCCGAACCGCAACCATCGCCGCAAGGGCGATGTCCCCCGTCGACGCAGCGCCGAGCGTCCAGAGCCAGACGCTGCCCGAGATAGCCAGGAGGGGCAGTGTGCCGGCGAGCGTCATCAAGAGAAACCGGAACTGCGCCGACATGGTCCCGAACTCGACCGCGCGCGC
>JBCDHQ010000168.1:0-9961 GCA_038749815.1 Pseudomonadota bacterium
CGGCTGCACGGTGATCTTCGTCACGCACTCCGTCTTTGAGAGCGTGTTTCTCTCCGACCGCATCGTCGTGATGGCCGCCCGTCCGGGCCGGGTGATCCACGAGCTCGCCGTCGATGCGCCCTATCCCCGCGACGACGTCTTTCGGACCTCTCCCGAATACGCCGCCCACACCCGCGCGGCCTCCGACGCGCTCCACGACGCGATCGGAGAGGCCGCATGACCGTCGCCGAAACCGCCCCCCCAATCCTCGACCAGGAGGAGGAGCGCCGCGCCCGGCGCGAGCGGTTGGAGCGCTTGGCAAAGTGGACCCTGCCCTCGCTGGTCATGGCAGCCACAATCCTGGCCTGGCATCTCTACGTGACCATCGGCGAGGTGCCACACTACATCCTACCCGGCCCGGGCCGCGTGTTCGGTCAGATCGTCTCGGACTGGACACTGCTTGGAACCGCGGCGCTGACGACGTTCCGACTGGCGATGATTGCACTGGCCTTCGCGGTCGTCGCGGGCTTTTGCCTCGCGGTTGCGTTCACCCAGTCGAAATTCGTGGAGATGTCGTTTTTCCCCTACGCCGTCATCATCCAGGTGACGCCGGTGGTGTCGATCGCGCCGCTCCTCCAGCTCTACCTCCAAGACCCCTTTGCCGCAGCGCTTGCCTGCGCTTGGATCGTCGCCTTTTTCCCGATGCTCTCGAACACGACAATCGGGCTGAAGAGCACTGACCGCAACCTCGAGGACCTCTTCACCATTTACGGGGCGAACCGGTGGCAGCGGTTGCGCCTCCTGAAGATGCCGTCGGCGCTGCCCTATTTCCTCGGCGGGCTGAAGATCTCGGGAGGGCTCGCGCTGATCGGAGCTGTGGTGGCGGAGTTCGTGATCGGCCGGAACGGCACTGGTCTCGGCCTCGCCTCGTTGATCCTCGAGGCGGGCTATCGGCTGAACTATCCCCGCATGTTCGCAGCGCTGATCCTGATCTCGATCATGGGCGTCCTGATCTTTGCGGCGACGAGCCTCATCAGTCATCTCCTGCTCTACAAATGGCATGAGAGCGCGCTGAAGCGCGACCGATGAGCGGTTTCCGCGCCCTGCCCGAGGGGCCGCTGACGCTGAAGAACGTCCGTGTGCCGGCCTGCCTCGTGGGCGAGGTCGGCGATCTAGTGCTCCGCGATCTCCACATCACCGAGGGCAGATTTGCCGAGACGCCGGGGGCGGAGGTGGATTTCGGCGGGCGCATCGCGCTGCCGGCGTTCGTCGACATGCACACGCATCTCGACAAGGGTCACATCTGGGGGCGCGCGCCGAACCCCGACGGGACGTTCATGGGCGCACTCACCACTGTCGCGGCCGACCGCGCCGCCAATTGGCGCGCGGCGGATGTGCGCGCGCGGATGAGCTTCTCGCTCCGGTGCGCCTATGCGCACGGCACCCGCGCGATCCGAACCCATCTCGATTCGATCCCGCCGCAGGACGCGATCTCGTGGCCCGTCTTCCGCGAGATCCGCGAGGAGTGGGCGGACCGCATCGCCCTTCAGGGGGTCTGCCTCGTCGGCTGCGATCACGCCGACCCAACCGGGCCCTTCGGCCACACCGCCCGCCTCGTCGCCGAGAGCGGCGGCGTCCTCGGCATGGTCCTCTACCCGGTCCCCGATCTCCGCCCCAGGATCTTGGCCTTTCTCCGCCTTGCCGAGGATCTCGACCTCCACGCTGACTTCCATGTCGACGAGACGATGGACCCGAGCTCGGAGTGCCTGCGCGTGCTCGCCGAGTGCCTTCTTGAGACGCGCTTCTCGGCACCCGTCATCGTTGGCCATTGCTGCTCCCTCTCGATGCAGGAAGAGGCGCGTGCGCTCTCGACGCTCGATCTCGTGGCCGACGCCGGCATCCATGTCGTCAGCCTGCCGATGTGCAACCTCTACCTCCAAGACCGCCACACAGGGAGGACGCCGCGCGGACGCGGCATCACGCTCGTCCACGAGATGGCGGCGCGGGGGATCTCGGTCTCCTTCGCCTCGGACAACACCCGCGATCCGTTCTACGCCTACGGCGATATGGACATGGTTGAGGTCATGCGCGAGGCGACCCGGATCGGGCATCTGGACCACAGCGCCACCGACTGGCCCCGCGCCTTCAGCGCCACCCCGGCCGCCGCCTGCGGCTTTGCCGCGCCGGCGCTGACCGCCGGCGCACCGGCCGATCTGATCCTCTTTAACGCGCGGAGTTGGACA
The DNA here is from genome assembly GCA_038749815.1 of Pseudomonadota bacterium. Lineage (GTDB taxonomy): Bacteria > Pseudomonadota > Alphaproteobacteria > Rhodobacterales > Rhodobacteraceae > Algicella. The sequence continues at coordinate 2,223 of JBCDHQ010000168.1, forward strand.
GAGTTCTTTGCCCGCCCACAGGCGGATCGCATCGTGCTCCGCGCGGGCCGTACCATCGATCGCCGCCTGCCCGACTACGCCGAACTCGACGACCTGATGGAGGCCTCATGAACCTCGACGCCGCACGCGCAGCCCTCGCCCATCTCGAGATCGAAGAGAGCGAGAGCGCCATCCGCGCCAAATCCCGCGACTTCTTCTGGTACTCCCCGGTTCTGAAGGACCGGCTCGACCACCTCGTGGCCGATTTCGTGGTCTCGCCGAAATCCGAGGCCGAGGTGATCGAAGTCCTGAAAGTCTGCCACGCCAACGACGTCCCGGTGACGACCCGCGGGGCGGGCACCGGCAATTACGGTCAGGCGATGCCGCTGGCGGGCGGCTGCGTCATGCACCTCAAGAACATGGACAAGGTGCGGGAGATCCACCCGGGCCGCGTCATTTGCGAGCCCGGCATCCTCCTGAAAGACCTCGACGCCGCCTGCCGCGAGACGGGGCAGGAGATCCGGATGTTCTCCTCGACCTGGGCCACCGCGACAATCGGAGGGTTCATTGCCGGCGGCTCGGGCGGGGTCGGCTCCGTCACCTGGGGGAGCCTCCGCGACCTCGGCAACATCATCCGCCTTCGCGTGGTCACGATGGAGGCCGAGCCGCGCGTCCTCGAGTTCCGGGGAGAAGAGCTCGCGCGCGTCTCCCACGCCTACGGCACCAATGGGATCATCACCGAGCTCGAGATGCCGCTCGCGCCGAGCTACGACTGGGTCGAGATGTTCGTCGGGATGGAGGATTTCAGCGCCGCGATGGCCTTTGCCGACGACCTCGCCAATGAAGACGGGATCCTCAAAAAGCTCGTCACTGTCTTCGAGGCGCCCATCGCGCATGACTACTTTCAGCGGGTCAAACCCCATGTCGCACCCGGCACTCAAGTGCTGGCGCTGATGATCGCGCCCCACTCGATGGACGGGTTTCTGACGTTCCTCGGTCGCCGCTCGACCGCGCAGCTTCTCTACCGCAACGACACCACGACCTGGCCGCGCGATCCCGGCTCGATTTTCGAGTACACCTGGAACCACACGACGCTCCGCGCGCTCAAGGTTGACCCGTCGATCACCTATCTCCAGGTCCGCTACGGCTTCCCGGATCACCGAAAGCTGGTGGAGGAGATTCGGGCGCGGTTCAGCCCAGAGGTCCTCCAACATCTCGAGGCCATCCGGATGGAGGGGAAAGTGGGGTTCGCCGGTCTCTCGCTCGTCAAGTTCACGACGGAGGAGCGCCTGGATGAGATCATTCGCGCGCACGAGGACGCGGGCGCCCTCATCTTCAACCCGCACCGCTACACCCTCGAGGAGGGCGGGCGGCAAACCGTCGATGACCGCCAACTCGCGTTCAAGCGCGAGTCGGACCCCAAGGGCCTCCTCAACCCCGGCAAGATGATCGCCTGGGATGACCCGGCCTGGGGATACGATCGGATGTACGCCTATCAGGGCATGAAAGCAGCGGAGTAGTCTCGGATGAGCCGCCTCATTGCGGAGCTGTTTTTGGGTCTCGGGGCCGCGACGGGGCTCGTGTCCACGGTCACAGCGATCAATCCGACCCGCGAGAGCAATCGCCTCATGGTCGAAGCACCGCGTTAGATGCGCCGCGCCCTCGTCCTCTTTGCGCATCCTTGTGAGGAGAGCTTTTCGGCGGCCCTACACACCGAGACTGTGCGCGCCCTCTCCAAATCCTGGGAGGTCGATGACTGCGACCTCAACGCCGAGGGGTTCCAACCCGTTCTGACAACGGCGGAGCGACGGGGCTACCACGATGTCGAGACCAACAAAGAGGCAGTGCGACCATATGTCGACCGCCTTTTGAAAGCCGAGGCCCTTGTCCTCGTCTTCCCGGTCTGGAACTTCGGATTTCCCGCCATTCTCAAGGGCTTCTTCGATCGTGTCTTCTTGCCCGGTGTCTCGTTTCGGCTCGAGAACGGAAAAGTCGTGCCCAATTTGACGCAGATACGTGTTCTTTGCGCGGTAACGACCTACGGGGGAACGCGGCTCAGGGCCTTGATGGCCGGCGATCCACCGCGCAAGATAGTAACGCGGGCTGTCTGGCATGTTACACGGCCCGAGAAATCGCGGTACCTCGCTATGTATGACATGAACCGGGCAGGTCCATCGGCACGTGCGGCATTCCTCGCGCGGGTCGGCCGCGAACTGGAGGCACTCTGAGAATGCGCGCCCTCATCGTTTTTGCCCATCCGAGCCCGCGGAGCTTTACGTCCGCCGTCCGCGCCACCGTGGAAGAGAAGCTCCGCGACGCCAACGCGGAGATCCGTGTCATCGATCTCTACGCCCGCAATTTCGATCCGCGTCTGACAGCCGAGGAATTTGCCTGTTACGAGGATCCTGAGACCAACTGCCGCAACGTCCGCCCGGATGTCGACGACATCCGTTGGTGCGACACGTTGATGTTTGTCTACCCGACCTGGTGGTACGGCTTGCCGGCGATCCTGAAGGGCTGGCTCGACAGGGTGTTCCTGCCGGGCAAGGCGTTTCTGATGCCCGATGAGGAGAATGCGCAGATCCGCCCCGCGCTCCACCACATCACGCGACTGGGCGTCTTCACGACCTGCGGGGCAAGCTGGTGGGTCACGCGCTGGATCGGGGCGCCCGGGCGCCGGACCCTCCTGCGGGGTGTCCGGCTTCTCTGCGCGCCGCGATGTCGGACGTCATTTGCGGCGCACTACCTCATGGACAGCTCAACGCCCGAGAGCCGCGCCGCCCATCTTGCCCGCGTCTCCCGCGCCATGGACCGCCTCATCGGCCAGCGCCCCGCACGCGCCGTGGAGACGCCCGCAGCGCTTGAGGCATGATCCCAACTGCCGAGACGAGCGGGCGCCGAACCGGCTCGCCCCCGGCACCGGCGCCGCCAACCACGACACTGGGTCTGCGGAAGGCCGCGCTAGCGCGGCCAACCGCTTGTCCGCCCGGGGCAGCACCCTCCGCTAGGCGCTGCACCAACACCGTCGCTTGCGCCGACGACGTGAGGGATCCCGGACGAACCGACGCCCACAGGTTGGAAGACACCGGCCGCGATGGGTCCCCCATCGACCAGGCCGCACGTAGGTCGTCTGGTTGTCGTGTGGATGTCCCACCGGGTCGTTGCACATTGGCGCGTGTCCAGTGCGACCGGGCATTGCGGACCGGATGGGTGCGCAACGCCTCTCGGGGGCTGCTTCGGGTCGATCGCGGCCCTGTTGCCAGAGGACCCGGCACCTCACCCGGGGCGCCCTGTCGGTTGCCACGCGACGGCGGCGTGATGCCCGGATCGCACGACACCCACACCGCCGATCCGCACCGGTCGACCCGCAGCCCGCTGGACCCAGCCCTGAAGTCGGCCGATGGAAGACTTCCAGACGGCTCGACAGAGGCCCCCGCGCCAAACCATCTTCTCGTCCAGGCTCCCACATGAGACGCCTCGATTGGGCAGACTACCGTGCAGGCGAGATCGCGGATGCGGATCCGGCGACCACAATCGCCATCCTTCCGACGGCGGCGATCGAGCAGCACGGGCCGCATCTTCCGGTCGGCACGGACACGATGATCATGAATGGCATGCTCGAGACGCTCCGCCGCGCGTGTCCCCCCGATCTCGACATTCGGATCCTGCCCGTCCAGGCGGTCGGCAAGTCAAACGAGCATCTTTGGGCCACCGGGACCCTCACCCTTTCAGCTGCGACCGCGCTTGCCGCCTGGACTGAAATCGGCCTCTCGGTTGCGCGCGCCGGTCTTCGAAAGATCGTGATCGTGAACTCCCACGGTGGCAATTTGGACCTGATCTCAATCCTGTCACGAGAGCTGCGGGTCGGGGCTTCTATGCTCGCCATCAAGTGCCAGTGGGGGGCGTTCGGCCATCCTGAGGGGATGTACTCCGCCCATGAGCTGAGCTTCGGGATCCATGGCGGCGACGTCGAGACCTCGCTGATGCTCGCGTTCCGCCCGGACACGGTCGACATGTCCGCGGCCGAGAACTTCGGCTCAAGCGCCGAGACCTCCGCCATCGCACCCATCGGTCCTGTCAGCTACGGCTGGATCGCTACGGACCTGTCACCGGCCGGCACTGTCGGCAATGCCGCCGCTGCCACAGCCGAGAAGGGTCGCGCAACGGCCGCGCACCAAGTGGCAGGCTTCATCGAACTCCTCCGCCACGTTCGCGACACGGCGGCACCTGCCGAGGGCTAGCGCTGGAGGCGGCCTCTCGCAGCCTGTGGGTCCGCTCGCCCTCCCCCGCGATGAGGGCGTTGGGCTTGCGCCTTCCCAGCGACGCGCAAGAGCGGCTTGGCCTCATACCAAAGCTGTTCGCATTCCGGGGCATCGCCCTGCTGATCTTCGCAGAGGGTAAGCCACTGAGCGAGGTCCATTTGAAGGCCCGCGACAGGGCCATGCGCGTGCGGTGCCCCCAAATCCTGAGGCACAAGTGCTCTGCCCGGCCGATCAAGTGTTGCTCGACACCGGAGGCAACACTTGGTGCCAGGGTGTGACCGCCAGATCGGGCGTGCCTGCATGGACCAAGAGCGTCCATGATCGTCCGCAGCCGCGAGGTCCAAGGCCCTCGATGCGTAAGTTCATCCGCAGGACCGAGAGCTTTGCGCCGCAGTTTGGGGATGCTGATTGGACGGGGTTGCCGGCTTGCCGGTGTGCAGTACTCGATCGGTGTCCAGGGGCAGATCCCGGCGACACAGTCAGCGATGATCTGCGGCCTTGATCAAACTCCGGACGGACGCCGCCTACGGATAAACACCAGATCGGGGTGGTCGTAGCCCGGGTGGAGCACTTCGCCCACCTCGACAAAGCCAAGCCGGGCGAGAAGCCGTCGCGAGGCGGCGTTGCCCGGATCGACCTCTGCTCGGAGTGTGGCGATCCTCGCACACTCGGCCCGCGCAATGAGCGCGGCGCCCGCCTCCCTAGCGAGACCGCGGCCCCATCCGCGGAGGGCCAGGCGGATGCCGAACTCGCCAGTGCCCGGTCCGACGGCGCGCACCCCGGCATAGCCGATCACCTCACCTCCGAGAGAGAGCACCAGGCGACCGCAGCCCGGGGGTGCCGGTCGGCGCGCCGCCGCCATCCAGTCGCGCACCTCCGCGCGGGAGAGCGGACCGGCTTCACTGAAGCGCATCACGTCGACATCGGACAGGACGCGCTCCAACGCGCGCCCGTCGCGTTGGAGGACCGGGCGGATCAGGAGACGTCGCGTTCGGATCCCCTGCAACACCTAAGATCCCTCCATGGTCGTTCGTTCCGCTCATCCGGTCGATGGACCGCTCCATCCACGTGCCACGCCTCTTACAGGCGACGGCTGGGACGAGCCAAGCCACGCGGAAAATGCCCGAGAGCGTGGCCGCGGCTGATCCTCGCAGCCGCGCCCCTGGGCGCGATCTGTGCCGGCGGCTCACCTGCGCGTGGCCCGGCGCCATCCACCCAATGCCGACCCAGATCGCCTGCATCGCCGCTGGCACGCGTGCGCCATGTGGCCAGGTCCAACGCGAGCACGTTGCGGGGAGGCAGGGCTCCCGGACCCCGTTTTCGCTTGAAGACGGAGCTCGACCCGATCAGGCCCCTTGGGCCCGCTGCCCCTTTCCACCGGCCTGACCGGCAGGACGCGACGTTGGCGCGGAGGGGGCGTGGCCCGCGCGGCCGACCCGGATCGATCCGCCGGACGGATTTCCGTTGGACGCACCCCACGCCCGGCGCTTGACTCTGGCGTGGCTGGCCCGGAGAACCCTGGCGCAACAGCTGAGGACGCGCGATGCCATTCGCCATTCCGTTCCCGGATTTCGACCCGGCTCTCGTCACGATCCCGCTCCCCTTCACCGAGGCCGGCTTTCCAATCCGGTGGTACGCGCTGGCCTACATCGCGGGCCTCGTGCTCGGTTGGCTGTACGTCGCGCAGCTGATGCGCCGCCCGGCACTCTGGGGCGGTAAAGTGCCGATGTCGCCCAAGGCCGTGGAGGATCTGCTGACCTGGATGGTCCTCGGCGTGGTGCTCGGCGGACGGCTTGGCTTTGTTCTGTTCTACAGACCGGCCTATTACATCGAGAACCCGGCCGAGATCCTGGCGGTCTGGACCGGCGGCATGTCCTTTCATGGCGGGTTCATTGGCGTTGTGGTCGGGATCATCGGCTACAGCCTCAGGAATGGCGCACCGATGGTGCGGGTGGGCGACGCAGTGGCCGTGGCAACGCCCATCGGCCTTCTCTTCGGGCGGATCGCCAACTTCATCAACGGGGAGCTCTGGGGCAGGCCAACGGACCTGTCCTGGGGCGTGATCTTCCCGGACCCGCAGGCACAGATCTGCCCCGCTGGGTGGGAGGATCCCTGCGCCCGCCACCCATCGCAGCTCTATGAGGCGGGGCTCGAGGGATTGGTGCTCTTCCTTGTGCTCGCTTGGGGCGTCTGGCGGGGGGGGTGGCTCCGCCACCCTGGGCTCTCGATCGCGGTTTTTTTGATCGGCTACGGCCTCGCGCGGACCTTGGTCGAGGGCGTTCGGCAGGGCGACCTCCAGTACGTGAGCGAGGCAAACCCCTGGGGCCATGTCCTGCGGCTGGGCGACACTGCGGACGCCTGGGGGCTGACGATGGGCCAGGTCCTGTCGCTGCCGATGGTTGCCGTGGGGCTTCTGGTGCTGGCGCTGGTGCGCGCGCGCGCGCCGGCGTGACCCCACTCGCGCGCGCCCTGGCCGAGGAGATCCGTCTCAGCGGTCCGATCGACGTTGCACGGTTCATGGCCCGCGCGCTCAACGATCCCGAGCACGGATACTACCCCACGCGCGACCCTTTGGGAGCCGCGGGGGACTTCACCACGGCGCCCGAAATCAGCCAGATGTTCGGCGAGATGGTCGGGCTCTGGCTCGCCACGGTCTGGGAGGGCGCCGGCCGTCCCTCGCCCTTTGCGCTCGTGGAGCTCGGACCCGGGCGCGGCACACTGATGGCCGACATCCTCCGGGCGACAGCGCGTGTCCCGGGCTTTCACCACGGCGCCGGACTGCATCTCGTCGAGACGAGCCCAACGCTCCGGCGGGCACAGGCCGCCCGCCTCGGCCCAACGCCAACGTGGCACGAGACGATTGAGACCCTGCCGAGCGATCGCCCGCTCTTCGTCGTCGCCAACGAGTTCTTCGACGCCCTGCCGATCCGCCAGTTTGTGCGGGACGGACAGCACTGGCGCGAGCGCCGCCTCGGTCTCTCGGACGGAGCCCTGAGCTGGGGCCTCGGGCCGGCGGAGCCCAATCCAGAACTCGATCGCAGAGGCGCCCCGGACGGCGCGCTGGTCGAAATCGGCCGCGCCGCTCAGCTCATCGCAGCCGGCCTCGCGACCACAGTTGCAGGGACCGGGGGCGCCATCTTGATCCTCGACTACGGCGCATGGGATGGGACCGGAGACACGCTCCAAGCTGTGCGTGCGCACGCGCCCGAGCCTGTGCTGGCCCATCCGGGCGACGCCGATCTGACAGCGCATGTGGGGTTTCGCTGGTTGGCTGAGGCTGCAGAGCCTTTGGCCGCCCAGTTCGCACCGCAAGGCGCGTTTCTCACCGCCCTCGGCATCGGGGAGCGGGCCGCCGCACTCGCCCGACACACCCCATCGGAGGCGACGGCACTCGCCCACGCGCTCGAGCGCTTGACGGCACCTGCGGAGATGGGGACGCTCTTCAAAGTTCTGGCCCTCCTCCCGAAGGGCACCCCACCTGCCGCTGGTTTCGCATGA
>JBCDHQ010000169.1:0-9776 GCA_038749815.1 Pseudomonadota bacterium
GTCTGCGCGCCCCAATACTTCTCAGTGGGAACCTCAAGCGGGCCGAAGCTGTCGGTCTCGGTGCGGGTTGCGGACATGGCGCGGGATCCTTGACTGGTCATCGGTCGACCTCCGTATACCGATGCGCGAGGGGGTTGCCAAACGGCGCTGCGGGTCAGGTCTTGCGGAACTGGTCGAGGCGCACGACACCGCCGCCTGTCGGTGGGTCGTCCTCAGGGTCGTCGGACTGAAGGTCCTCGAGCTGCACCTCGCGATGCTCCGCATCGTCGGACTGCTCGTCGAAGCGGAGCCCAAACTCGGCCGATGGATCCACAAATGTTCGGATGGCGCCGAACGGGATCACCAGCCGCTCGCGCTGGTTCGAGAAATTGAGCGTGATTGAGAAGCGATCCGAGAGCACGGTGAGATCTTCGAACCACTCCTGGATCACGATGGTCATCTCTTCGGGGAACCGCTCCCTCAGATGGTCGGCCATGTCGACACCAGGATGGCCCGTGTCGAACCCGATGAAAAAGTGATGCTCCCCGGGCAGACCGTTCTCTGCCACTTCAGCCAGGACCTCCGCCATCAATCCACGGAGTGCCTTGTGCATCAACTGACCGTAGTGGAATCGACCTGGCATACCCGCTCCGTCCGTCCGGAGGCGAGCATACATCAATCGAAGGGGGATGAAAGAGGCGCTGCCTGCGCACAACAGGCACGGTCGGTGTGATGGATGCAGGCTTCTGTTGCCAGGTGCCTGCGGACCCCGCCTAACGCTGCAAGGCGCTAGGGCTTAGATTTCGGTTTTGCGCACAGCTTACGCTGCGAGCGCGACCGGAGCACGGTTGTCATTGGCAACTATTGTGCTTGAGCCGGTAACGGTGGCGTCCTGCCGAGCGAAAGCTAACACCTTTAGACGTCCGTCGATCCTGTTTCGGCCCCATGCTCCCGCCAATGATGGGAGTTTGGTGGAGCCGCCGGGTACCGCCCCCGGGTCCGAGCCGCTTATTCCGTGCGCGTTTATCGCCATAGTCCCCGGAGGAACTCCATAGATATAGGTCACGCCGGCGCGATGCGCTAGGGGCGATTGCGTGCGTCGTTGGCCCCGCCCCCTGGAGCTCGCCCTTCGGTGTTCGTTCCTGCGTCAGCGGCGACCCTCTGCAGACCCGGATCGACCTTCTCCTCTGTCAGGCGAGCTCGACCACACGGAGCCGCATCCTGATTGCTCCAGGGCGTCGAAAGCCAGCAGGGCCGGTCCCGCGAGAGCGCTTCACTCCGGCACCTCCGCCACCGTCAGCGCGCCGCGCAGCGCCTCTCGCGCGACCTTGATCGCGGCCGCGTCCTATTCGTCCCATTGTCCGGTTCCGTCTCGAAGACCAGGATGACCTCAGATTGGAGCGTCCCCTAGGGTCCGATTTCTAGGGAGCACATCACCGGTAAAGACGACTCCGTTGCTAGGGCGCCGGGTCGACGGACACCAACGAGCGCGGCCCACAGGGCTTTCGTCGCGCCGCTTCGGTGACGGTCAGCTCTTCGCGCCTGTGGTGATCCCGACGACCAGCGCCGACCTGTGCTTGAGACCCCTTCAATCGCGAAGCGCGCCGCTTAGCTTTCGTCCGCAGCTTGACCGGATTTCCAATTGGTCGGGGAACTTGCGGGGTCTTTGTCGACACAGATCGCGTTTTGCAGACGCGACTTGAGCCGGGCCGTGATGCGGCGCAGCCGATCGGTTGGATGGATCCGCCTACCAGACGACTGCTCGGTGACCGCCCGGTGGGTCTTTGGCCCTTGGCCAGAGCCACTCCCCCTGCCGTTGCCTTCGCGCCGCGGCGCAACACGGCTTACACGGCGCTGGTGCGTGAGCCGGGCTGATTGGGCCATATTGAGGTTCCCGTCGCGCGGGCTCCGGATCAGGCGGCCTCCTGGAGGCGGAGGCCGTCGGGCATGTCGAGAGCTCTGTCCGCTGGTCCTTGTGGTCTCGCCGCTGGCGCCAGGCCGCGGCGAGTTTGGGCAGCGTCAGCCGTGGCGCGGTCCGCTTGCGGGCGGCCGACGCTTCGAGGCGCGGGGCGGGCCCATCAAGGCAAGGCGATGTTGCAGTCGAGGCGCCCCGCGCAGCGTACGCCGAGAGCGACCATGCCTATGGCTCTGGGAGGCTGCAGCGCGTCGTCCGGCGTCAGCTCCTCACTTTGTAGCCGGTTTTGAAGATCCACCAGATCGTGGTCATGCAGACTGCGAGGAAGAGGAGTATGATTGTGAAGCTGAGGGCGACGTTGACATCGGCCACTTCGTAAAAGCTCCAGCGAAACCCTGAGATCAAGTACACGACTGGATTGAAGTAGGATATCGCCTGCCAGACCGGCGGCAGCATGTTGATCGAGTAGAACGTGCCACCGAGGAACACCATCGGCGTGATGATGAGAAGGGGCACCAGGTTGAGCTGCTCAAAGCCCTGCGCGACCAGTCCAACGATAAAGCCAAGCATCGCAAACGTGACGCAGGTCAGGACGAGGAAAATGACCATCGGGATCGGGTGGGCGATGCGCAAGTCGACGAAGAAGGCTGACGTGGCGAGGATGATCACGCCGATCATTAGGGCTTTGGTCGCTGCGGCGCCTACATAGCCGAGCACAATCTCCACTGAGGACACGGGTGCCGAGAGGAGCTCATAGATCGTCCCGATAAATTTCGGAAAATAGATCCCGAGCGAGGCGTTCTGGACGGCTTGGGTGAGGAGCGAGAGCATCACAAGACCCGGCACGATGAAAGCGCCATACGCGATGCCGTCGATCTCCTCGATCCGCTGGCCGATCGCGGCGCCGAAGACGACGAAGTAGAGCACCGTGGACAGAACCGGAGAGATGATGGACTGCATCTTGGTGCGCCAAGTGCGGTGCATCTCGAACACGTAGATCGCGCGGACGGCGTGCCAATTCATGCGTCTTCCCTCACCAGGTTGACAAAGATCTCCTCGAGGGAGCTTTGGTGGGTCGAAATGTCGCGCAATGTCAGGTCCGCTTCCGAGAGCGCTGCCAGGAGACGGGTGATGCCCGTGCGCTCCGCGCCGGTGTCATAGCGATAGACCAGCGTTTGGCCGTCTTCGAGGCTCAAACCGTCGCGTGCAACGCTGCTTGGGATTGCCTCGATCTGTTGCTGGAGCTCAATGCGAAGCTCCTTTTGGCCGAGTTTCCGCATCAGCTGCTCTTTCTCTTCGACGAGCAGGATCCGACCGCGGCGAATGATCCCGATGCGCTCAGCGATCGCCTCGGCCTCTTCTATGTAGTGCGTCGTCAGGATGATCGTGACGCCGGTGTCGCAGAGCCGTCGCACAACCTCCCACATGTCATGGCGCAGTTCGACGTCGACACCGGCGCTTGGCTCGTCGAGGAACAAGACCTGGGGCTCGTGAGCCAGGGCCTTTGCAATCATCACGCGCCGCTTCATCCCGCCCGAGAGCGTGCGGATGGCACTGTCGCGTCGGTCCCACAAGGAGAGGGCGCGAAGGGTTTGCTCGACGACGCCCTTGTCCGGCGGTCGGCCGAAGAGACCGCGCGAAAACGCCGTGGTGTTGGCCACCGTCTCGAAGGGTTCCACCGTCAACTCTTGCGGGACGAGGCCGATGAGTTTCCGCGCTTCGCGAAAGTCGGCCTGCGTGTCATGGCCGCCCACGAGGATCCGTCCGCTGGTCGGCTTCACAATTCCGCAAATGGCTGAAATTAGGGTGGTTTTTCCTGCACCATTCGGGCCGAGCAGGGCCAGGATCTCGCCTTTGCGGATCGAGAGCGAGACATTGTCGAGCGCTTGGTGACCGTTTGCGTAGGACTTGGAGACGTTTTCGACTTGTACGATGTCCGTCATGAAGGCGCGCCCTGGCTTATCACGTTGGCACGGACCTTATCTGCGGCTGTTAGGGATGGAAACGGCCCATGCGCCAGCAAAGATCTGAGGCGATCTCACGGCGTTCCGCAGGCGACCTCTAGCATCAACGGCCGGAGCGTGTGATGGTCGACGCCCCGTCGCTTGGGACCAGGGTCCGCTTCGGTTCGGGGGCAGGCTCCGCATCGGGCGGGAGGGGGGCTGCGGCGATGATGGCGCGGACGCCGGCGACGCCGCCCGCGCTGCCCCAGATCTGGGAGGTGACACGGGCAACGAGCACGGTTGGCGGTGCACCCTCCGCCGCTGCCTCAGACCGAACCAGCGCATCGCGAAGGTCGGATCCGGATGGACGCTGCTGTGTCGGGCGTTTGGCGTTGAGCGTTGATGTGACGAAGGTCGCCGCACCGACGCGCGCTGAGGCGCCTGCCGCGACGCTCTGCTCCCGCCTCGGCGCGCGCTGCGGCGAGCCGCGGAGGATCCGCTCCGACAGAAGCCCGACATGCCCGTAGGTCCGCACCTGCTGCACTTGGGCCATCGCGCGCTGATCCGGCAGAGCATCCCGCACCGCGGTGATGGCCACCGGGGCAAAGATCGTGCCGTCGCCCAACTGGTCCGGCGCGGCGGTGACGATGTACCGCGTCGTCTCCGGTTGGCAGTCCGGACGCGCGTCCGAAGCGGCAACATCGGTCGACGAGGCGTCGGTCTGCGGGACGGAGATGTGACCTGCGATGCGGAGTGTCGGAAGCGAGATAACGCAGTCCGGGCTGGTCGCTTCGCGCGTCGCTTTGGGCGCCACGGCCACCGTCAACGGACGGACGGGTCCAACGGCCTCGCGCACGGCTTCGATGCCCGGCCGCTGCAGTTGATCCGCCGGATCCCTGCGCACCAGGAAGCCGTGACGGCTGACACTCCGGCTCGCTTCGATCCGTGCCAGTTCATCCTCATCATACCCGACCCCGAGCTCCGCGCCCGGACGCTCCCTCGGGTCGCGCGTCGGCATGACCGTCCCTGTGGGCTCGTAGCTGCTGGCCAATGTGCGGGAGGGGCCCCGCTCCTCCCCCACGATCTGGCGCGGGGGCTCGACCACCTCAGGCTCATTCCCGCCATTGCCGGTGCTGAGCAAAACGATGATTGGAATGGCAAAAAGAGACAGTGCTGCACCGGCAATAGACAATTCCGCCGTTGAGGCGCCAGCCTCGCACCGCGATTGGCGGATGACCGCGCGCACAACCGCCACGGTCTCAATATACTTCCATGACAATCTGATGAGGTTAAACATACGCAGGTTCACCGACGGTTCTATATGCAACGCAACTGTCTCAAAGTCACCGCAACGTTCCCAGGCAAGAGTTAACAGTCGTATAATAAAGCACACTGAATTGGGCGGATTGATGTCCGGGCCTCGGTCATTCCGCGGCTCTGATGCCGTTCGGCAACGGCTCCTGCGGCGTGGCGTCGGTTGACGGGAGAGAGCCGCGCTTATAGTCACGGGTCCGAGCAACGAGAGAAGGCTGCGCATGGATGAAATGCTGCGGCAGTACCTGCCGATCCTGATTTTCCTCGGCCTCGCGGTGGCGCTCGGTCTGATCCTGATCATCGCGGCTCTCGTCGTCGCGGTCCGCAACCCGGACGCCGAGAAGGTGTCGGCCTACGAGTGTGGCTTCAACGCGTTTGACGATGCACGGATGAAATTCGACGTCCGCTTTTACCTTGTCTCCATACTTTTCATCATCTTCGACCTCGAGGTGGCCTTCCTCTTTCCCTGGGCGGTCAGCTTCAGTGACATCGGTGTGTTCGGGTTCTGGTCGATGATCGTCTTCCTCGCGGTCCTGACAATCGGATTTGCCTATGAATGGCGGAAAGGTGCGTTGGAATGGGAGTGATCTCGAAGCCGGTGGTCGATGGCCACTTAGCCACAACCGAGGCACTGAACCACGAACTCCAAGACAAGGGGTTCCTGCTGACATCGACCGAGGACGTGATCAATTGGGCGCGGACAGGCTCCCTCCACTGGATGACGTTTGGATTGGCGTGCTGCGCTGTCGAGATGATGCACACCTCAATGCCGCGCTACGATCTGGAGCGGTTCGGGACCGCGCCACGCGCCTCGCCCCGGCAGTCGGATCTGATGATCGTCGCCGGCACGCTGACCAACAAAATGGCGCCCGCGCTCCGCAAGGTCTACGACCAGATGCCGGAGCCGCGCTACGTGATCTCCATGGGCTCCTGCGCCAATGGCGGCGGGTACTACCATTACAGCTACTCGGTCGTGCGGGGCTGCGACCGGATTGTTCCGGTCGACATCTACGTTCCCGGCTGCCCGCCGACGGCCGAAGCGCTGCTGTATGGCATTTTGCAGTTGCAGCGGAAGATCCGCCGCACCGGCACGATCACGAGGTAGAGGGTGTCCGACGCGCTCATCGAATTGGGGCAGGCCATCGGGCACGCCCAGGACGACGCCCTGATCGAGGCCGCCGTGGTCCGGGGGGAGTTGGTGGCAACCGTCGTCGCCGGCGAGATCGTGGAGTTCATCTCGTTTCTGCAGTCCGACACGGCGTGCCAGTTCACGACCCTGATCGACATCACAGCGATCGACCATCCCGGCCGGGACAAGCGGTTTACGGTCGTCTACCACCTCCTGGCGATGACGCAGAATCAACGCATCCGGATCCACGTGCCCGTCCGCGATGGTGAGATTGTGCCCTCTGTTACAGGCGTTTACGCCTGCGCCGACTGGTATGAGAGGGAGGTGTTCGACATGTACGGCATCCTCTTTTCCGGTCACCCAGACCTCCGCCGGATCCTGACCGATTACGGCTTTCGAGGGCATCCGCTTCGCAAGGATTTTCCGACCACAGGCTATGTCGAGGTGCGCTACGATGAAGTCGAGAAGCGCGTGATCTATGAGCCGGTCGAGCTTGTGCAGGGGTATCGGCAGTTCGACTTTATGTCGCCCTGGGAGGGCGCCGACTACATTCTGCCCGGAGATGAAAAGAAGGGCTGATCGGCAGTGATGGAGCCTGAGCTCTTTTTTTGCGTGGGTGCGACCAAGGCTGGCACGACCTTTCTGCACGCCTTTCTCCGCGATCATCCGGACTGTGGTCTGCCGCCGCTGAAGGAACTCCATTACTTCGACACGCTGGAGGATGGCCCGAAGAACTGGTTCGCCCGCCAGCTGCGGCGGAAGCGCAACCAGGCGCTGACCCTCAGCGAGACGGCCCCGAAAGGACGGCGGGACATGCTGGTCCGGCGCGCGGCCGACATCGACGCGTGGCTCGCGATCGATCAGGATCCGAAGACGCACGCGCCCTATCGACACTATCTGCGCCACCATGCTGCGAGTCGGCGGCTCACGGGCGACATGACGCCGGCCTACGGGCTCTTGCCGGTCGCCCGGTTGAGAGAGATGGCGGACCTCGCGCCCGCGCCCCGGTTTCTCTATCTGCTCCGCGATCCGGTGGAGCGGGCGTGGTCGAACACGCGCATGAAAGTGCGCCGTGCCGGGTTTGAGGGCGCTGCCGCGCAAACCCGGGCGATCGAGGTCTTCGACCGCTTCCTCGACGGCACGGAGGAGCAGATCGGCGACCGCTCCAACTACGCGGCGACCCTTGAGGCTCTGACCGAGGCCGTGCCGGCCGAGCGTCTTCATGTTGAGTTTTTTGAGGAGCTCTTCGCGCAGACCGCGCTCGATCGCATCACCGATTTCCTCGGCATCTCACGCCACCCCGCGGCGACCGGCCGGGTCGTCCACAAAGGCCTTCCCCTCACACTCGATCCGGAGCGGCGCGCGCATGCGCGCGCCCGCCTCTGCGATCAGTACGACGCGGTGGAAGCCCATCTGGGCCAGCTGCCTCAAAGCTGGCTGAGAGAGAAGGAACACGCATGACCTCCGACAGCCCCGCGACCGAACTGGCCCCGTTCGATGCCGTTCAAGCGTTTCAAGACGGCCATCGTCACCTCTTTTGCGTTGGTGCCACCAAGGCCGGCACGAGTTGGCTCTACAATCAACTCAGAGAGCATCCGGAATGCGGGCTCGGCTGGCGGAAGGAAGTGACGTATTTCGAGGATGAGGGCTCCGGCATTCTCCTCCAGTGGCGGACAAAGTTTAAGGAGGAGGTTGCGGAGTGCGAGGCAAGCCTCGCGAGCTGGAAGTCGCTTGGCTTTAGCGCTGCCAAGCGCGACGCGGTTGCCGGGCGCCAGGCCCGGCTCTCCCGGGCGCTGTCGCTCAAGTATCTGCCGGGCACGCGCCACCAGGACTACCTCGATTTCGTGACGGATGATGGCCGCTTTGCCGGCAAGCTGACCGCAGATGTGACGCCCTCCTACGCCCGGCTCCGGGCGACAACCTTGGCGGAGATGGCCGCTCTCGGGCCAGGCGTGCGGTTTCTCTACATCTTGCGCAATCCGGTCGACCGGGCGTGGAGCCATGTGCGTATGGCGCTCTCGCGCGACACGGAGCAGGAGCCGACCGAAATCCGGGCCCGGCGCCGCTTTGGCCGGTTTCTCAAGGGCGGCTTTCCCAAAGTCCACGCCGATTGCGACTACGCCGGCAACCTCTCCCAATTGGTGGAGGGGGTGCCCGAGCCGCAGCGCATGGTTCTCTACTACGAAGATCTTTTCACTCAGGAGGGCGCAGACCGCCTCGCCGATTTCCTCGGCATCGCGCGGTTCACGCCGGAGTTCGAGCGCGTCGTCCATGGCGGAACGGTGTCCTACAAGCTGCCCGCCAAACTGCGGCTGCGGGGGATCGAGATGTTGCGCGACCAGTATTCGGCGATGGAAGCGCAGTTTGGGCGGATCCCTGAGGCGTGGCAGCGCGATTTGAAGCTCTTCGGCGCGAGCTAGCACGCTCGCACAGAGGCGGACGGCGGAAAGAGGACGGCACCCATGGACGGCACCAAAGACGTTCTGACCGGCGAACAGCGGATCCGAAACTTCAACATCAATTTCGGTCCGCAGCACCCGGCCGCGCATGGCGTTCTGCGCATGGTGCTTGAGCTCGATGGGGAGATTGTGGAGCGCTGCGATCCGCATATCGGTCTCCTCCACCGAGGCACCGAAAAGCTGATGGAGAGCCGGACGTATCTCCAGAACCTGCCCTATTTCGACCGCCTCGACTATGTCAGCCCGATGAACCAGGAGCATGCCTGGTGTCTCGCGATCGAGCGTCTGACCGGGACGGATGTGCCGCGCCGGGCCTCCCTGATCCGGGTGCTCTATTGCGAGATCGGTCGGATCCTGAACCACCTCCTCAACATCACCACGCAGGCGATGGATGTCGGCGCGCTGACCCCGCCGCTCTGGGGGTTTGAAGAGCGCGAGAAGCTGATGATCTTCTATGAGCGGGCCTGCGGCGCCCGGCTTCACGCGGCCTATTTCCGCCCGGGGGGCGTTCACCAGGATCTGCCCGAGGACCTGATTTCGGACATTATGGCCTGGACGGAGACGTTTCCCGCGGTTCTCGACGACATTGAGGGACTGCTGTCCGAGAACCGGATTTTCAAGCAGCGCAATGTCGACATCGGGGTCGTCAGCCGGGAAGAGGCCCTCACCTGGGGGTTCTCCGGTGTGATGGTGCGGGGCTCAGGCATGGCCTGGGATCTCCGCCGCGCGCAACCCTATGAGTGCTACAATGAGTTCGACTTCCTGATCCCCGTGGGCAAGAACGGCGATTGCTACGACCGCTATCTCTGCCGCGTCTGGGAAATGCGCGAGAGCCTCAAGATCATCCGCCAGGCCATTGAGAAACTTGAGGACGTCAAAGGGCAGGACGTGCTCTCTCGGGGCAAGATCGCGCCGCCGTCGCGGGGCGACATGAAGACCTCGATGGAGGCGTTGATCCACCATTTCAAGCTCTATACCGAGGGCTTTCACGTGCCCGAGGGGGAGATCTACGCCGCCGTGGAGGCGCCGAAGGGGGA
>JBCDHQ010000170.1:0-9770 GCA_038749815.1 Pseudomonadota bacterium
GAGCGCCTGGTCCGACAGCTCCTGGCCCGGCGGCCGGAGGCGATTGTGCTGACGGGCGGGACCCACACGGAGGCGACGCGGGGTCTCTTGAGCTCCGTCGACATTCCGGTGATCGAGATCTGGGACGTGCCGGAGGCAGCGCTCGGGCATGTCGTTGGGTTCAGCAACCAGCGCGCGATGTGGCCGATCGTGGAGCATCTGGCGGCGGCGGGGCGGCGGCGGTTGGCCTATCTCGGCGCGACCGGCGTGACCGACGCGCGGGGTGCGGAGCGCTGGGCGGGTGTCGTTGCGGCGGCGCGGGCGCTGGGGCTGCCGGAGGTCGTGCGGCTCGACGCGGGACCGGCGCCCGCCTCGATGCGGGAGGGGGCGTGGGCGATCGATGGGGCGCGGGACTGCCTCGGTGCGTTCGATGCGCTGGTCTGTGTGTCGGATCCGGTGGCGTTCGGGGCCATCACGGCCTGCGTCCGGCTCGGGATCGACGTGCCGGGGGATTTGGCGGTGACGGGGTTCGGGGCGTTTGAGATCGGCGAGATGAGCCGGCCGCGGATCACCACCGTTGATGTCGGTGCGCTGCGCATCGGGATGGAGACGGGGCGGCTCCTCCGGGGTCTTGAGAGTGACGATGCCGGCGCCGTCCGGGTCGACACGGGCGCGCGGCTGGTGGTTGGCGGCTCCAGCTGAGCGGGGCGGGCTGTTGGGGTCCTGTGGAAGGCTGGGCGTGGTTGCGGGTTGCGCTTTGGCGCGGGTCTTGAGCGGGGCGATGCCGGCGCCGTCCGGGTCGACACGGGCGCACGGCTGGTGGTTGGCGGCTCCAGCTGAGCGGTGCGGGCTGTTGGGGTCCTGTGGAGGGCTGGGCGCGGTTGTGGGTTGCGCATTGTTGCGCTTTGGGGCGGGTCTTGAGAGTGGCGATGGCGGTGCCATCCGGGTCGACACGGGCGCGCGGCTGGTGGTTGGCGGCTCCAGCTGAGCGGGGCGGGCTGTTGGGGTCCTGTGGAGGGCTAGGCGCGGAGGCGGGTTGCGCTTGGGCGCAGGGCTGGGGCGGCTGGGGGAGTTCAGTGTGTCTCTGGCCCTGGGTGTGGCGAGTGCAGCGGTCGGGGGACTGACGGAGGTGGGAGTGCCAGGGCGTTCGTTTGGCATGGTGGCAGGGTGCGGGGCGGTTGGGTGGTCTTGAGCAGGGGGTTTGGGGTGCGGCGTGGTGGTGCGGTCTTGGCGCTTTGGTGGGCGGGGTGATCTATGTGGTGCGGCATGCCGATGCGGTGGGACAGGCGCCCGGCGCCGCGCTGAGCGCGGCGGGGCGGCGTGCGGCTGAGGCGCTGGTTCCGGTGCTGGCGCAGCGTGAGATCCGGCGCGTTGTCTCCTCCCCCTATCTCCGGGCGATCCAGACGGTGGCGCCCTTTGCGGCGGCGGCCGGGTTGGCGATCGCGGAGGATGCGCGGCTGCGCGAGCGGGAGCATGGCGCTGTTCCCGAGGGGCGTTGGGCCGAGGAAGCGGAGATCCTCTTCGGCGATTGGGAGGCGGAGCCCTGGGGCGGGGAGAGCCTTGCCGCGGCCGCGGCGCGCGGGGCGGCCGCGATTGAGGGAGCGGCGGACGGTACGCTCTTTGCCACACATGGGCTTTTGCTCACGCTGATCCTCGGGGCGTTCGGACGGGAGATGTCGATCCCTCTATGGCGGGCGATGCCGCGCCCGGCTCTCTTTGAGCTTCGGCCGGGGATCTGGCGGGAGGTTGCGCTCGGTTAGCGCTTTCCCCCGGTGATGGCGCGCACTAGAGCGATGGGCGCAGATCAGGGGGCGTGCATGCTGACGTTGGACGAGATCAGGCGGATCCACGGTGAGATCCGCGGGGCGACGATCCAGACACCGACTGTGCGGGCCACGCGGCTGTCGCTGCAGCTTGGCTTCGACCTCTATCTCAAGCTCGAGAATGTGCAGCACACGAACTCGTTCAAAGCGCGGGGGGCGCTTGCGAAGCTGCTGACCCTGTCGGAGGACGAGCGGCGGCGCGGGGTGATTGCGTGCAGCGCCGGGAACCATGCCCAGGGGGTCGCCTACAACGCGACGCGGCTCGGCATCCGGGCGGTGATCGTGATGCCGGAGGAGACGCCCTTCAACAAGATCAAGCGGACCGAGGATTTCGGCGCGGAGGTTGTGCTGGAGGGGGCGGCGCTCGACGAGAGCATGGCCTCGATGGCCGCGCGCGCCAAGGCGGAGGGTCTTGTCGTCATTCATCCATATGACGACCCGGTGGTGGCGGCGGGGCAGGGAAGCGTGGCGCTCGAGATGCTGGAGGACGTGCCGGAGCTCGACGTGCTGGTGGTGCCGGTGGGCGGTGGCGGTCTGATTGCGGGGATGGCGGTCGCCGCCAAAGCGCTCAAGCCCGAGATCGAGGTGATCGGCGCGCAGGCGGAGCTTTTCGCGGCGGCGAAGGCGCATCTCGACGGGCGGGCGCCGGTCTTCACGCGAGCGAGCCTCGCCGAGGGGATTGCGGTCAAGGATCCGAGCGCGCGCAATCTGGAGATCATCGGGCGGCATGTCGATCTGATCGAGACGGCAAGCGAGAGCGAGATCGAGGATGCGGTCTTCGATCTTCTGTCGAACGAGAAGATCGTGGCCGAGGGGGCGGCGGGCGCCGGGCTTGCCGTGGTCAAGAAATGCGCGGCGCGGATGGCAGGCAAGCGGGTCGGGCTGGTGGTCTGCGGGGGCAATATCGACAGCCGGATCCTGTCGACCTTGATCCTGCGCGGTCTGGTGCGCGACGGGCGGATCACGCGACTGACCTTCGAGATCGATGACAAGCCCGGGCAGCTCTCGCAGATTTCGCATCTGATCGGCGCGGCCGGGGCGAATGTGATCGAGGTGATCCACCAGCGGATGTTGCAGACCGTGGCGCTGAAGCAGGCCGAGCTCGAGGTCGTGATCGAGGCCCGCGACATCGCGCATGTCCGCGAGATCGTGGGCACGTTGCGCGCGGCGGGTTTCACGCTGCGCACCAGCACTGAGATGCTGTGACGGCCGCAGGGGCCTTCGGGTTTTGAGCCGGGGGTGTTGGCTTTGGTGTCTGGGAGGCGCGGACAAAAACCCTTCGCCAGCGTCGAGCGCCCTTCGTTTTTTCCTGGGAGACGTCTCGGGGGGGGGCTGGTGGTCGTCGGAGCACTGTGGCCTGCTGATTTTTGGCGGGGCATCGTTGCGTGAGCCTCGCTTGAGGGCGTGCCACGGGGTGGCGGGTGGCAGCGGAGCGGTCTGCCGTGTTGGGCGGCGTCTGCACGCGTCGGACGGGGGTTTACGGCGTGGGAGTGGCGGGCCAGTTTTGGCCCATGTCCGTCATCAGCCACATCACCCTTGGGACAAACGACACGGAGCGCGCCGCGCGGTTCTACGACGCGGTGCTCGGGGCGGTTGGGTTTCAGCGTTTGGCGAAACCGCCCGGCAAACCGCCCGCCTATGAGAAGGGCGGTCCGCCGACGATCTACCTCTATCCGCCGGAGGACGGGCGGCCCGCGACCTGGGGCAACGGCACGCATGTGGCGCTGACCGCGCCCACGCGCGCGGCGGTGGACCGGTTCCATGCGGCAGCGCTGCGGCTCGGGGGCGCCTGTGCGGGGCCGCCGGGCGTTCGGCCGGCCTACGGGCCCACATATTATGCGGCTTATGTCCGCGATCCCGATGGCAATAAGCTGCAAGCCGTCTGTACGCTGGGCTGAGCGCCGGCGCTCGGCCATCAGGGAAGCGGGTCCAATGACTGTTTACGACTTTTACTCCGACACCAAGACACAGCCCACGACTGCGATGCGCGAGGTGGTTCTGTCCTGCGTCGTTGGCGACGAGCAAAAGGATGAAGATCCGACGACCCGGGAGCTCTGCGCGCGGGTGGCGGAGCTTTTGGGCAAGGAGGCGGCGCTGTTTCTGCCCTCCGGCACGATGTGCAACGAGATCGCCGTCAATCTGCACGCGCGCCCCGGCGACGAAATCATCTGTGAGCAGTCCTGTCATGTCATCAATTTCGAGACCGGGGGTCCGGCGGCGTTGAGCGGCGTGATGATCCGCGCGATCGAGGGAGATCATGGGCGATTTACCGCCGATCAGGTGCGCGCCTGCCTGCGCCCGGCATCGCGTTACGCGCCGCGGAGCGCGCTTTTGTGCGTGGAACAGACCGCCAATATGGGCGGCGGCGCGGTGTGGACGGTCGACGATCTGGACGCGGTGGCGGAGGCCGCGCGGGGCGCCGGCCTCGCCACGCATATGGACGGAGCGCGGCTGATGAACGCGGCCGTGAAGGCGGGTGTGCCCGCGGCACGCTTTGCTGCGGGGTATGACACGGTCTGGATCGACTTCACCAAGGGGCTCGGCGCGCCGGTCGGGGCGGTTCTGGCCGGCCCGAGCGAGGTGATCGCGGAGGCGTGGCGGGTGAAGCAGCGGATTGGCGGCGCCCTGCGCCAATCCGGGATTGTCGCGTCTATGTGCCTCTATGCGCTCGACAATCATGTGGAGCGCTTGGCGGAGGATCATGCGCTGGCCGCCCATCTCGGGTCGGAGATCGGCGCCCGGGCGGAGGTGGCCTCGGTCCTGCCGGTGGAGACCAACATCGTGATCTTCGATCTGGCGGAGACGGCGCCGCCGGCCGCGACGGTGGTCTAGCGCCTTGAAGCGCAGGGGGTCCTCGTCGGTGCGTTTGGCGAGCGTCGGATCCGTGCCGTGACCCATCTCGACGTTGATCCGGCCGCTGGCGAGGCGCTGTTGCGCGCGCTCGATGCCAGCCTCGCGGCAGGGTGACGTTTGCGGAAGTTTCGCCACATCACCCATCTGGGTGACGCGGGCGGCGGCGCCCTGGCGTAGCATCGGCGCGGGGTAGGGTGTGATCGGTTTCAACAGGCAAACGGTCGACATCGATCCGCGCCAAGAACCTGATCTCATTTCCAATTTTAAATGTGTCGGCGGTCAGCCGAACATTGATCGTTCGGGTGGACGGCGGCCGGGAACAGAGACGTACCGGGTGCATGTGCGAGGTCTTGACATCGGTTCAGAGCGCAGGCGGGGGCGCTGCGTTGGACGATCGCGAGACGGGGCCGTCGGCGCCACATCGAATTGGATCCCAGGAACTTCAAGCATTCGGAGATTGAAATGCGCAGCATCTCAGTTGGGTCGTCCCTGATCCTTGTTCTGGCCCTGGCCGCCTGCGGCGGTGGTGACGATGACAATGGTGGTGGCGGAGGCGGAGGCGGCGGCGGCGGAGGGTCAAGCGTCGCCGGGACTGTGGGCGAAACGCTGGACTACTCGGCCTCGCAGACCACGAACGGGACGTTTGTGGTGGTTCTGCCGGCCGGCTCGGATTTCACCGATCTGCCCTTGGACCAGCAGGAGACGATCAACGAGTTCGTGGCGCTGAACGAAGCGGCGGCCGGGACGGCGCCGACCTCGGGGACGGCCACCTACAGTGGGGATGCGGTGTTCGGCGTCAACGAGTTCGACACGAACTTCCTCTCGTCGGCGGAGGGTGACATTGAGCTGAACGTGGACTTCGCAGGGGGTACGGTCACCGGGCGGATCGACGATCTGACGATCACGGACTCCGATGGCTTTACGAATATTCTGGCGTCCGACCAGGGCGTCGACATCACCAATGGTGTGATTGCCGGCGATGGGTACACGGCGGATGCCGACGGCTCGATCGTCAGCCTTGGTGCGAACATCGTCTTGGACACTGTCGTCGATGGCGCGTTCAACCCCGGCGCGACCGAGACCTTCGGCACCATCGACGGCACGGCCAACACGGCCGGCAACGGCCCCGAGGATCTGTCCGGGATCTTTGTTGCCACCCAATAAGTCCCGTGGGCGCGGGCCGATCCGTCGGCCCGGCCCTCCTCTGACCAGAGCTTTATGTTTGGCCTGAGCGGCGCGCGCGCGCGAGGCTGGGTGGCGGCGGTTCTGCTTGGCATCGGCCTCGCCGGGCCGGTTGTCGCGCAGTCGAGCCCCCAGGACCAGCTTGCGGCGGCGTTGCGTGCCGGCGCGTATGACGAGGCTCGCGCGATCCTCGATGCCGCCGATGCGTCGCTGGTCGACCGCCTCTATGTCGAGGGTCTGATCGCGCTCAGACGCGACGCGCCGGAGCGTGCCGTCCTGTTTTTGCGGCGCGCCGTCGACCTCTCACCCGAGACCGCCACCATTCGGCGGGCGCTGATTGAGGCCCTTGCGCGAACCGACGCGATTGACACCGCGATCTTTCAAGCCGAGCTCGGCGCCACGCTTGCCGAAGATGCGGAGACCCAGGCGGGGTTTCGGCGCGTTGCCGACGCGCTCCGCGCGCGGCGGCCGTTTGGCTTTAGCTTCGGCGTCGCCGCGGTGCCGAGCAGCAACTTCAATCGCGCGACCGAGAACACGACTGTGCCCGGCCTCGGCGGCATCGACAGCGGTACGATCGACGAGACCGGCCGCACGGGCCTTGGCGTCAGGGTCAGGCTCGGCACGTTCTGGCGTGCGGAGTTGAGCGACCAGTGGGAGGTGCGGGTCGATGGCTACGGGGTCGTGACGGCCTTCACCGATCCCGACAGCAATCGGAAGGTCTTTGGCAGCGGTCTCACGCTGACACGCGGGTTTGAGAGGGTCGATGTCGACCTGCGCTTCGACCTGGCGCGCGCGCTCTTTCGGGAGGCGTCCGACAACAGCACGCTCGGCGCGGTGACGCTGGCCGCGCGGGCGCCCTTTGACCGGCTGCGCACACGGGTTGGTCTGCGCTACGCGGAGCGGGCCTATGATGACGGCGTCACGGCGTCTGTGTTCAACTATTCCGAGATTGACGCCTTTGGGAGCGTCGCCCGTGCGGTGCGCCCCGATTTGGCGGTGCGTGCGCAACTGAGAGGGCGCACGCGGGACGCCGTCGACGACCGGTTCAGCTTCGTCGGACTTCGGGGCGAAGTTGGTCTCACGCGGAGCTGGGCGACCGGATGGACGGTGTCGGGCGACGTCTATTTCGAGCAAAACTGGTATGACGAGGTGTTCGGCGGTGCCTTTCCCGAGGCGCGGAGCGACCAGATCTGGGGTGTGCGGGCGGCGGTGCGCACCAATCGCCTGACGCTCTGGGGGGCGGCGCCGGAGGTGAGCTGCGAGATCTCGAGGACGCGGTCGAACATCGTGTTCTACGATGATTTGGACGTCGAGGAATGCGCGCTGGCGCTGACCCGGCGGTTTTGAGCTAGGCCGGACACCAATGGGCGACGTGGTGCCAAACGGTTTCGGGATGCGAGCCGAAGCAAAACTGGCCGGCGCCCGGGATCTCGTCGAGCCGGTCGCCGCGCGCGGGGTTCAGCGTCTCCCGGACGACCTCGACCGGTGTCGCGTTGTCGTCTGTGCCTTGGATGAACTGGAGCGGGAGCGATGTCTCGGAGGCGACGTTGTCGAGCCACCTCATGTAGAAGATGGTGAAGTCCTCGGCGACGCCCACATAGGAGAACTTGTAGCTTTCGTGGAATGCCGCGTAGGAGGAGGGCCTCTGACCGTCGCCCTCAAAGGCGATGACGTCCGGTGGGGACTCCTTGAAGAGCTTTCGTATGACGGTTTTGGCGGCGTCGATCGAATGGTAGCGGCGCCGGAACTCGCGGGCGAGAAGGCGAAAGACGCCGGGTGTCGCGACGAGGCGCGAGAGGGACATGCCAAAGCGGCGGTACATGCCGTTTTTGCCCTGCCAGGTGTTCATCTTGAGGAAGGACACCAGCGAGACGGTCTCGGTCAGGTTCGGGTGACGCGCGGCGAAGCGCAGGAGCACGAGACATCCCAAGGAGTGCCCGACGGTCTTAATGCGGTGGATGCCCTTCATCTCGAGGTAGTCCGCGACGTCTTGGACGAACTGGTCGACGTGGTGGTCGGTGGACTGTGTGCGGCCCGTCGAGAGTTCCAGGTAGCCCGGGCGGATGGGCATCATCAGGCGGAAGCCGTGCGTGTGCAGATGTGGGGCGGCGTTTCTGAGAAAGAGGGCAAACATCATGCTGTGGAACAGGAGGATCGGCGTGCCGGCCTTCGGACCACACTCAATGACGCGAAAGAGACGGCCATCGGACAGTCTGTGAACCGAGAGTTGCGCGTCGGGGGGGCCGTGCTCGGCGACAAAATCCTCGGCCACTTTGGCGTGGTCGGCTTCGATCCCGCTGAGACTGAGGAGGTGCACGAGCTGTCCCAGTGCGAGGCGAATGACGTCGTTCTGGCTGGTGCAGTTCAGTTTGAGGCTGATCGATTTGAGCTGGCTGCGCTTGGTCTCAAACGAGACGGCGTCCGCGGTGGCGGCGTCCCGCAGGCTTTGACCGATGGCGAGTTGGCAGATCAGGCGCTTTTCGGCGGGGGTCAGGCCGCTGTCTGAATTGAAGCCGTCGAGCACGTCCGAAAAGACGTCGTAGTCGATGTAGAGCGCGCGCAGCTTGGTGTCGGAGAGGCCGCCATCCACGGAGTAGGTGTAGGGCAGGAGCCAGATGAAGGCGTCTCGCCCGTCGAGTTTCTTGATGCTGCCCGGGGTCAGCCTCTCTTCCGCGAGGCGGTCGCAGACCAAGGCGATGTCCGGGTCCTGCGCGGGTTTGGAGACCAACGTGGCCATGTGCTCCAGCATCTCGCACACCCCACCGCGGACAAACCGTCCGTTGTGGTCGAGATCGGCCCATTTGACGAGGCTGGCGTATCCTGTTGAGTTGCGCTTGTGCTGGCGAAAGAACGCATTGCGTGCGCGCACCGCCTCTTCCTCGTCGAGGACAGAAAAAACGTCTGCAATATCTTCGGGTGCAATCACATCATTTGCGGCAATAGGGGCTGGTCCACGCATGTTCAATCGGCTTCTTGCGCGGCGGCCGGCTCGGCGGTCGACCGCACGCTGCTGGACACAGATTTCCGCGAGTGGCGCCTGGTGTGCAAGGGGTCTCAGGTGACCGGGCCCGGGTTGAAGAGCGCCAGTTGATTGCGGAGGCCGAGCCGTTCGGCGCAGGTTTTCCGGCCGCTCGCGGTGGCGAGGATGGCGTGGAAGATCTCCTGGCCCATCGCTTCGAGGGTTTGGTTCTCGGAGATGATCAGGCCGGCATCGATGTCGACGAGGTCGTGCCAGCGCCGCGCGAGATCGGAGCGGGTCACGACCTTCAGGACCGGCACTTCGGCGAGGCCGTAGGGTGTGCCGCGCCCGGTGGTGAAGACGTGCACGTTCATGCCGGCGGCGAGTTGCAGGGTTCCGCAGATGAAGTCGGAGGCGGGCGTTGCGGCGAAGAGGAGGCCTTTGGCGTGCGCGCGCTCTCCGGGGCGGACCACGCCTGAGATCGGCATGGAGCCTGACTTGCTGATCGAGCCCATCGCCTTTTCGACGATGTTCGAGAGGCCGCCGGTTTTGTTCCCGGGGGTTGTGTTGGCGCTGCGGTCGGACTGTCCGGCCTCGAGGTAGCCGTCGTACCAAGCCATTTCGCGGATCAGCGCCTCTGCGATCTCGGGTGTTTCGGCGCGGGCGGTGAGGCGGTCGATGCCGTCGCGGACTTCGGTGACTTCGGAGAAGAGGACGGTGCCGCCGGCGCGCACGATGAGGTCGGCGGCGATGCCGAGCGCTGGGTTCGCCGTGACGCCCGAGAGCGCATCGCTGCCGCCGCATTGCAGTCCGACGACGAGGTCTGAGGCGGGGCAGGTCTCGCGCCGGCGGGCGTTCAGGCGGGTCAAGTGCTGCTCGGCCATGGTGAGGATGGCGGTGATCATCGCCTCAAAGCCCACATGGCTTTCGTCCTGGAGGGTGACGAGGTCGGGGAGGTCCGGGAAGAGGCGCGC
>JBCDHQ010000171.1:0-9760 GCA_038749815.1 Pseudomonadota bacterium
AGGCGGATCGCCTCGGCCCCGGGGATTGGGTAGCGGTGGAGTGCATACGCGGCCGGTATGCCGAGGAGGAGGGCTGTGAGCGTGCCGAAAATGGCGAGGCTCATCGAGACGGCAAAGCTGGTGCGGAAGCTCTCGACCTCGAACACCTTGATGAACCAGCGGAGGGACAGGCCGTCAGGTGGGAAGGCGAGGCTTTGACCGGCCGAGAGGGCCGCTGCGACGATAACGAAGAAGGGGCCGATCAGGAAGAGGAGCGTGAGCGCCAGGATCAGTCCCCGGAGGATGGGCCCGGTCATGGCGCTCTGTCCCGACGGCGTGGTGGGGTGTTGATGTGGTGCCCGCCGGAGGGGGGCTCCCACCCACCCACCCCCGCCCCCCTCCGGCGGGCGTGGCAGATGTTCTCAGAGAAGCGGGCTCGCGTCATTGGGTTTGGCGGGCGGTTGCGATCCGTCGGAGGACCAGATTGGCCGAAAAACACATCACAATCAGGATCATTGCAATCACCGAGGCGCTTGCCACATCGCCGGCGACCGTGATCCGCTGGTAGAGGAGCGTCTCGAGCATCAGAACTTTTGCTCCGCCGAGGATCGCCGGGGTGATGTAGGCGGTGAGGGCGCCGGTGAAGACGAGTGTACCGCCGATCACCAACCCTTCGCGGGTCAGGGGCAGGATCACGCGCCAGAACACCTGCAGCCAGTTGGCACCGAGAATGCGGGCGGCCGGGACGGCGTCCTTGGGCATGTTCTCCATCGCCGAGACCAGCGAGACGATCATCAGGGGCATGAAGAGCTGCAGGAGGCCGATGGCGACTGCGGCTTCCGTGAAGAGAAAGCGGATCGGCGTTTCGATGAGGCCGAGGCCCGTCAGGGTCTCGTTGACGATCCCGGTGCGCCCGAGGATCACGAGCCAGGCATAGGTGCGCGCCACGGGAGAGATCATCAGGGGCAGAATGACGAGGCCGAAGACCCGGCCGCGCGCACCTGGAGGGAGGGCCACAATCGACCAAGCGGCGGCGTAGCCGACGATGGCGGAGATCAGCGTGACGAGGGCGCCGAGGCGGAGGGTCCGCCAGAAGACGGCGCGGTTCTGTCCGCTGGAGAAGAAGTCGACATAGGCGGCGACGGACCAGGCGCCCTCGGCGCGAAACGCCTCGGAGAGGAGGATGGCGACCGGCGCTATGAAGAGCGCGGCCGCAAACAGGGCTGCGGGAAGCGCGAGGGCGAGCGCCTCGGCGCGGCTCTCAAACATTGAGGGCGCGGTGCGCCGTCGCTATTCGAGCACCAGGCTGTTCCACTGCTCGAGCCATGTCGCGCGGCGGTCGAGGATGGCATCTGCCGGGACGAGGGACAGCTGAGCTGCCGTGTCGGCGCCGTAGGTCAGGTTCTCGGCGATCTCGTCCGACACCACGACCTCCGCGTTTGCGGGGCTGTCGACAAGCGCTTCGGCGAGGGCCGTTTGGATCGGGGTCGAGAGCCAGAAATCCATGAACTGGAGCGCCAGCTCCTCGTTGCCGTTGTCTTTGGTCATGACCATGACATTGAGGCCCCCGGTCTGCCCCTCCTCTGGCGTGGCCCAGGCCATCGGCAGGCCGTTGTCCTTGAACCTGCCCCAGGCGAAGCGGCCGACAGGGGCGGCCCAGATCTCTTCCTGGGCCATCAGCTGCGCAAGCTGGGAGGACCTCACATAGTACGTGACGATGTCGTCGCGGGACTCGCCGATGGCCGTCATCGGCGCTTCCAGCGTGAGGTCATCGTCGCCGAGCGCCTTGCCGAGCATGTAAAGCGACGGCGGACCCTGGTTTGTCGTCACGTCCGGGAAGGCGACGTTTCCGGCGAGCTCTTCCGAGAGGAGGTCGGCCCAGCTCGTCACCTCCACCTTGTCCGTGCGGTACACGATCGACGTGGCATAGAATGTGTAGCCGATGCCGAGATAGTCGCCGATCGGGTCCTTGGCGATGTCGTAGAGCTTCGCGTGGTTCTCGAGCTTTGAGACATCGATCGGCTGGAGGAGCCCCTTCCGCGCGGCACCGAGTGCGTCATGCGAGGAGAGGACCGCCATATCGATCACGGGATCTGCGGCATTGGCTTCGATTTTTGCCAGACGCTCGACGGAGTTGCCTGTCTCGACCACGATGTCGCAGCCGCAGATCTCCTCGAACGGGCCGTAGACGATCTCTTCGAACGCATCCTGAGAGAAGGCATAGACCGAAATCGTAAGGTCCTCCGCAGCCACGGCGGTGGCGAAGGCGAGGGGAAGGGCGGCAAGGGGCAAGGGTCTCAGCATCGGGTGTCTCCAGGTCGGCACAAGTGTCGTGTCAAGGCTGTCCGACATTGGGGGGCTTGTCTCCCCAAAAACGGAGCGGTGCACTTAGCAAGACGGTGCTCGGAGGAGCGGTGCACAGTCAGCAAGCAGCGCCGGATGGGCGGTGCGGTCCACTGCCTCGAGGGCCACACCGCGGCGCTGCCGCTTTCTGCGGCAACGGAAACGCCCGTTCGCCGGTTTTCCTTCCCAGCGCTGAGTTCGCCGCTTAGCCTAGGTTTGCGGCGGCATCTGCCCGAGGCGGCTGCGTGGCCCAGTGCCCTGGTGGCGAGGCCGACCGTCCTGCGCCGACGGAGACAGCGAGGACCACGTGCGAGGCTTTTGTCTGACGGCCAAAACTGAGAGATCCGCAGTCGGTATCGCAAAGGCGCCGGTCAAGTGCCGTTCGATCAGCCTGGCTCCGGCTCGGTTCGGCGCCGGGGGCTAGGGCTCATGCGACGCTCAAGGATGGCTGTGAGCTCGGTGGCCAGGGTCACCATCACTGGCGTGAACGGAGAGAACAGAACTGACGGAGCGGGCGCTCGCGCCAGACGGGCCGCCACCAACGCGGAGAGCCGATCAACGCTCTGCAGACAAAGTCCCGGGGAGGGCGCTTCAACCTTTCCGCTCGACTGGAACGGAGCGGGAGACGCGCACCCGGCTCATGCACCGCCTGGAGCGCTGCCGGAGCCTCTCATGTCGTCCCGGCTCCGGCGCACCGCCGCACGCAGGAGCTTTAGTGCCGCGACCAAGACCGTCGGCGCCCAACCCAAGGCGCGCCGGAGAGGAGCCGCTCGGACCTTTCGCTTCCCCCCCTCCGACAGTCGTCTTGTGCGCTGGGTGGGTCCGCCCCGGGCAGCGCAGTGCGCGCGTGCGACCTTACCGGACCGGGCAGCCGCGTCTTGCCAGAGCGCGCTGGTGGGACGTGAGGCGTGTGCTCTGCCAACGTCGAGCCTGACGCCCGCGCTGTACGTCCCATCGGGCGCAGGGGACATCGCGTTTAAGGATGGTTGAGATGGAGTTGGATCGCGCCGTTCGCACCATGCTTGACGAGGCCATCCGCGTTGGACCAGGCGGCCGGGTGCTGATCCTCGCGGAGGATGCGGGAGAAGGGTTCTATGGGCCGGGCTTGGCGGCGGAGATCGCGGCACGGATGCGGAGGGCTGGCCTCGCCGTCATGGAACGCCCGGTGCCCTTTCATCCATCGCCCCGGCCGGTGTGGCCGGATCTGGTCGCGGCGATGCGCTCGCATGACGCGACGCTCTTTCTCGCGCGCCTGGGCGACCAGTTGAGGTTTGACGAGAGCCTCGCGGAGGTGGCCCCGGTTGTCTGCTACGCGATCGATCTTGAGATGATGGGCTCGGCCTTCGGACACCTCCGGGGGCTCCGCGCTCTCAAGACATGCATCGACCGCGCGCTTTGGGCCGCGCGGGAGGTGCGGATCACCTGTCCGCTCGGAACGGATCTCTGGGCGCCGGGGGCCGCGTCTCAGCCGGAGGACACGACGGTCCGTCGGTTCCCGCTGGCCATTCACAGCCCAGTTCCGGCATCCTTGCTTCACGGCGTTGTCGCCCAGGCGGGGTTTCTCGTCGGCACGGGCGCGACCTATTACGAGCCCTACGGGATCGGGTTGCAGGACATTCTCCGGGTCCGCATTGAGGCCGGGCGGATCACGGCGTTTGACGGACGGGCGCGCGACGTTGCGGCTGCGGAGGCGCATTACCGCGACGTTGCCGCGCGGGCTGGGCTCGACCCCTGGAGTGTCCATTCCTGGCATGCCGGGATCCACCCGGGCTGCAGCTTCAGAGCGCCTGCCGGCGACAATCTGGCGCGATGGTCGGGGGCTGCGTTCGGCAATCCGCGGCTTCTTCACTTTCACACCTGCGGTGACACGCCACCCGGCGAGATCTGCCTCAACGTGGTCGACCCGACGATCACTGTGGACGGTGTCGCGCTCTGGGAGGACGGGCAGCTCAGGCCCGAGCGCGTTGCGGGCGGGGCGGCGGCCCTGTCGCAGTCGCCGAACCTTGCGGCGGCCCTTCGTGCGCCCGCCCGTGAGATCGGGCTGGGGCCCTCCGGCAGACTGGCCTTCGCGGACGCAACGGCGCTGGTCGACTAGCGCGGACCTCCTCGAATCGGGTGTCACCGCGTACACTCGGGATTTGCGCGGCGGAGGGTCCGGATGAGCGACCAAGACCTCGACACCATCCTCAAACCGAAGACCCGCACTCGAACCGAGCGGCCGCGGCTCTACAAGGTGATCCTCCTCAACGACGACTACACCCCGCGGGAGTTCGTGGTCAAAGTGCTGAAGGGTGTCTTTAAGATGACCGAAGCCGAGGCCTTCGGCGTGATGATGACCGCGCATCGCCGCGGGGCCTGCGTCGTTGCGGTCTACACCAAGGACATCGCTGAGACGAAGGCCCGTGCGGCGACCGAGATGGGCCAACGCCAGGGATATCCCCTGTCCTTCACGACGGAGCGGGAGACCTAGACGGCCGGCACACGCCCGAGATCTTGCGATCGAGCGTGCCATTTTGACCAGATGTTCTGCTTTCCACACTCAGATGCTGTTTAGCACGCCTGAGTTGGGTTAGACTTGCCCTAACAACCAGGGAGGCAGCGGTGCGGTATCTGATCTCAGTGATGGCCCTCGCGCTCGGGACCGCTGAGGCGGCAGCGAGCGCTTGGCCGCGCCCGCCGGGTGAAACCTTCGTGTCCATCACCTTCGGCGCGTTATCCACGGCGGCAGATGCCCCCGAGGGCGAGGCGTTTGAGCGGCTCTCGCTCGACTACTACATGGAATACGGTCTGACCGAGCGGATCACGGTGGGCGGCAAGGCGGTCGCGGGACTGCGAACGGATGCCGATGAGGCGGGTGAGGTGGCGACCGATGTCGCGGCCTTTGCTCAGACACTCCTCTGGCGGGGGTCCGCGGGCGATGTCATCTCGATCCGGGGCCGCGTGACGGCCTCGCTCGACGATCTCGCCTCAACGCCCGCCTCCGACATCGATGACGGCGAGGAGCTGCGCGCCGCACTCCAGTATGGACGCGGGTTGGACACGGCCTGGGGCAATGGCTGGCTCGACAGCGCGCTCGGCTACGCGACGTATACGGGCGCGCGGGCGGATCAGGTGACCGCCGACCTCACGCTGGGCCTCCGACCGGCGGAGCGCTGGTTGGGCCTTGTGCAGATGTTCGGAACCGTCGGTCTCGGGAATGAAGAGCTTGGCGGGGCGGATTTTGACGCGATCAAACTGAAGACCGCCGTGGGGCGGGAGTTCGACGCGGGGCCGAGCGTCCTGCTCGGCCTTGGCGGCGACGTCTACACACGGGGGATCGATGCGGGTCTTGAGGCGACGCTGACGCTCTGGACCAGCTTTTAGGTGTCGCAACTGGTCGGGCGAAGCGTCGCAACGAACCGGCTTGCACTCGGGGCAGGGCGTGTAACACTGCGTCAAACGACCAGGTGCCCCCATGACCCGTTTCTCTGCGCTGTCGCTTCTGAAAAACGCGCTCTCCGGCAACACCGCATGGGAGGAGCAGTGGCCCGAGGCCGAGCCGCGCGACGCCTATGATGTCGTGATCGTCGGTGCCGGTGGCCATGGCCTTGGCGCGGCCTACTACCTCGCCAAAGAGCATGGGATCACCAATGTTGCGGTGATCGACAAGGGCTGGCTCGGCGGTGGGAACACCGGTCGGAACACGACGATCATCCGCTCGAACTACCTCTTCGACGAGAGCGCGAAGCTCTACGATCACTCTGTC
Source organism: Pseudomonadota bacterium (assembly GCA_038749815.1). Lineage (GTDB taxonomy): Bacteria > Pseudomonadota > Alphaproteobacteria > Rhodobacterales > Rhodobacteraceae > Algicella. The sequence goes on from JBCDHQ010000171.1 coordinate 6,068, forward strand.
GATCTCTGGGACGGGCTCAGCCAGGAACTGAACTACAACGTCATGTTCTCGAAGCGGGGCGTCATGATGCTCGCCCACACGGTGCACGACGTCCAAAGTTCAAAGCGCCACATCCATGCGAACCGTCTCAATGGCGTCGACAATGCCTGGCTGACACCGGAGGAGGCGAAGGCCTTCTGCCCACCGCTCAACATATCGCCGAAGGCCCGTTATCCCGTCATGGGGGCCGCGCTCCAGCGTCGAGCGGGCACGGCGCGCCACGATGCCGTGGCGTGGGGATATGCGCGGGCCGCGGCGGCGCGGGGCGTGGATATCATCCAAAACTGCCCGGTCCTTGCGATCCGTCGGGACGCCTCGGGGGCGATCGAGGGGGTGGACACCGCGAAGGGCTTTATCCGCGCCAAGAAGGTCGCCGTCTCCGCGGCCGGGCACACGTCGGTCCTGATGGAGAGCGCGGGCGTGCGGATGCCGCTCGAGAGCTTCCCGCTCCAGGCGCTGGTCTCCGAGCCGGTCAAACCCTGCTTCCCCTGTGTGGTGATGTCGAACACGGTCCACGCGTATATCAGCCAGTCCGACAAGGGCGAGCTGGTGATCGGCTCCGGCACGGATCAGTACACGAGCTACTCGCAGCGAGGCGGGCTCCCGCTGATCGAGCACACGGTGGCGGCGATCTGTGAGATCTTCCCGATCTTCTCCCGCATGCGGATGCTACGGACTTGGGGGGGGATTGTCGACGTGACGCCCGACCGCTCCTGCATTCTCGGCAAAGCACCGGTGCCCGGGCTCTATGTCAATTGCGGCTGGGGCACCGGGGGCTTCAAGGCAACGCCCGGCGCCGCGCACACGCTTGCCTGGACCGTCGCCAAGGACGAGCCCCACCCGATCAACGCGCCCTTCACGCTGGAGCGCTTCACCACCGGCCGCCTCATCGACGAGGCCGCCGCCGCCGCCGTGGCCCACTGATGCTGCTGATTTACTGTCCCTACTGCAAAGAAACCCTCCCCGAGGCGGAGTTTGCCTATGCGGGCGAGGCGCATATCGCACGACCCGCCGACCCGTCGGGCTTGAGCGACGAAGAATGGCGCGATTTCCTCTTCATCCGCTCCAACGTGAAGGGTGCCCACGCGGAGCGCTGGCGCCATGTCCATGGCTGCGGGCGGTTCTTCAACGCCGTGCGCGACACCGTGAGCGACCGCTTCGAGGCGACCTATCCCGCCGGTGCGCCCCGACCGGAGGCGCCATGAGCTACCGGGTTGGGGGCAGGGGGCGCGTCTCAGACCGGCCTGTCACATTCACTTTTGACGGCCGCCGGATCGAGGGGCGGGCGGGCGATACCGTCTCCTCGGCGCTCCTCGCGAACGGGATCCATTTGGCGGGCCGGTCCTTCAAGTACCACCGTCCGCGCGGCATCTTGACCGCAGGGTCCGAGGAGCCGAACGCCCTTTTGCAGGTCCGCCGTGGGCCCGGACGGGCTGAGCCCAACACGCGGGCAACCGTGCAGGAGATCCATCCGGGCCTTAAGACCGAGAGCCAGAACCGCTGGCCGTCCCTCCGCGTCGATGCTCTGTCGATCAACGACCGGCTCTCACCGGTGTTCGCGGCCGGGTTCTACTACAAGACGTTCATGTGGCCGAAGGCGTTTTGGGATCGGGTCTACGAGCCCACAATTCGCGCCGCCGCCGGGCTCGGGCGCGCACCGGCAGAGCCGGACCCGGACCGGTATGCGTCGCGCTACCTCCACACCGATGTGCTGGTGGTGGGCGGGGGACCTGCGGGGCTCGCCGCTGCGCGCGCCGCGGCACTGCCCGGCGTTCGCGTGACGCTCGTCGATGAGACAGCCGAGTTTGGAGGCGCGCTCCTCAGCGAGCCGGGGACCGAGGTGGACGGTCGGCAGGCGTGGGCCTGGCTCGAAGATGAGCTGACAGCCGTCGCGGCGATGGGCGTTCGCCTGATGAGCCGGACCACGGCGATTGGCTACTACCACGAGAATATGATCGCGCTCGCGGAGCGCGTGACCGACCACCTCGAGGCACCGCACCCCGACCTCCCGCGGGAGCGTCTCTGGCGGGTGCGCGCCGGGCAAGTGATCCTGGCGCAGGGCGCACACGAAAAGCCGTTGGTCTTCAACGGCAATGATCGTCCCGGCGTGATGCTCGCCGGCGCGGCGCGGACATATCTCAACCGCTACGGCGTGCGACCGGGTGATCGCGCTGCCGTGATCACGAGCCATGACAGCGCTTACGCGGCCGCGTTTGACCTGGCCGGCGCGGGCACGGCGATTGCCGCGATCATCGACACGCGGCTCGAACCACCGGCTGAGCTGCTGAGCGCCGCGGCCGAGCGCGGCATCCCCGTGCGCGTGGGCCATACTGTGACCGGCACGGATGGACGGCTCCGCGTTTCTGCGGTGCGCACCGCGCCTGTGCGGGACGGCAGGCCGAGCTTCGCTGTGCGTATCCCCTGCGATTGCGTTCTGATGTCGGGCGGCTGGACGCCCGCGCTCTCGCTCTTTTCGCACTCGCGCGGGACCCTTCTTTGGGATGCAGAGGCAGAGACGTTCTTGCCGGACCGCTCGCCCGAGGCATGTCGAATGGTCGGCGGCGCGCGCGGCCTTTGGGGGATCGGCGCCGCGCTCGCCGATGGCGCCGAGGCCGGCGCGGCGGCTGTTGCCGCGCTGGGCAGGACCAGTGCGCCCAGCCAGCGTGCGGTGACGGGCGATGCGCCAGGGACGGGCCAAGCCTGCCGGGAACTGCCGACCGACTGGCCAAACCCGCGCGCCTTTGTCGATTTCCAGAACGATGTGACAGCCAAGGACATCCGGTTGGCCGTGCGCGAGGGCATGCGCTCAATCGAGCATGTCAAGCGCTACACGACCTCCGGCATGGCAACGGACCAGGGCAAGTCCTCCAACATCAACGCGCTGATGATCGCGGCCGATGCGATCGGGCGGAGCGCGCCGGAGGTCGGCCTCACGACATTCCGCCCGCCCTACACGCCCGTTACATTCGGTGCGATCGCGGGTCATCACCGCGACGGGCATTTTGAGGTGACCCGGAAGACGCCCATCGATGGCTGGGCGGAGGCAAGCGGCGCTGTCTTTGAGCCGGTCGGCCAGTGGCGTCGCGCCTGGTACGTGCCGCGCGCGGGCGAGGATATGGAGACCGCGGTCCTGCGCGAATGCGCAGCGGTCCGCGAGGCGGTCGGCATGTTCGATGCCTCAACCCTCGGCAAGATCGAGGTGGTGGGCCCCGACGCGGGCGAGTTCTTGAACCGGATGTACACCAACCCTTGGACAAAGCTCGGGGTCGGGCGCTGTCGCTATGGCCTCCTCCTCGGCGAGGACGGCTATATCCGCGATGATGGCGTGATCGGACGGCTCGCCCCGGACCTCTTCCATGTGACGACGACGACCGGCGGGGCGGCGCGTGTGATGAACACGATGGAGGACTACCTCCAGACGGAGTGGCCGGAGTTGAAGGTCTGGCTGACATCGACGACCGAGCAATGGGCGGTGATCGCGGTCAATGGCCCAAAGGCGCGGGAGGTGATTGCACCCCTGGTCGAGGGGCTCGACCTGTCGCCGGAGGCGTTCCCGCACATGTCGGTGGCGGAGACAACCGTCGCCGGCGTCCCTGCGCGACTGTTCCGGATCTCCTTCACCGGTGAGCTCGGCTTTGAGATCAATGTGCCCGC
>JBCDHQ010000172.1:0-9756 GCA_038749815.1 Pseudomonadota bacterium
CGCGACAACGCCCGCCAAAGAGTTTGAGCCTTTGGAGACGATCTCAACCGGCAGGATCTGCCCCATCGCCGCCGGATCCACCTCGCAATGCACCGCCATCAGATAGGGGGACCGGCCCGTGAGCTGGCCCTGCTCCCGCCCCGGCTTCTCGAAGAGCACGGGCAAGGTTCGCCCGACCTGCGACGCTTGGAACGCCCGCTGGTGACGAGTGAGCACATCCTGGAGCCGCGCGAGACGCTCGGCCTTCACCGCCTCTGCAACGTCCTCTCGCCGCGCCGCCGGTGTCCCCGGGCGGGCGGAGTACTTAAACGAAAAGGCCTGCGCATAGCGCACCTCCTCGCAAAGGGCGAGCGTTGCCTCGAAATCCTCCTCCGTCTCGCCGGGGAAGCCCACAATGAAGTCCCCTGAGAGCGCGATGTCCGGGCGCGCGGCGCGCATCCTCTCCAGGATCCGAAGATACTCCGCCGCACTGTGCCCCCGGTTCATCGCCCTCAGCACGCGATCGGAGCCCGACTGCACCGGCAAGTGGAGGTAGGGCATCAGCTTCTCGACCTCGCCATGGGCGGCGATCAGATCGTCGGTCATGTCGCGGGGGTGCGAGGTTGTGAACCGGATCCGCGCCAGCCCGTCGATCTCAGCCAATGCACGGATCAGGCGCGCGAGGCTCCATCCCTCCGCCGCATAGGCATTCACGTTCTGCCCGAGAAGCGTGATCTCAACCACGCCGCGCGCCACGAGATCTCGTGCCTCCGCGAGAATGCGTGCGGGCGGACGCGACACCTCGGCCCCTCGCGTGTAGGGCACGACGCAGAAGGCACAGAACTTGTCGCAGCCCTCCTGCACCGTCAGAAAGGCCGTTGGCCCGCGGCGCGCCTTCGGGGTCTGAGGCAGGTGGTCGAACTTGTCCTCATCCGGAAAATCGGTGTCGATCGCCCGTCCGCCATCGGCAATTCGAGCCGTCATCTCGGGGAGCCGATGGTAGGCCTGCGGGCCGACAACGAGGTCGACCAACGGTTGGCGGCGCACGATTTCAGCGCCTTCGGCCTGGGCGACACAGCCGGTCACTCCAATCTTGAGATCAGGCTTGTCCGCCTTGAGGGGCTTCAGTCGGCCGAGTTCAGAGTAGACCTTCTCTGCCGCGCGCTCCCGGATGTGGCAGGTGTTGAGGAGGATGAGGTCCGCATCCTCGGGGCGCGCCACCTCCCGATACCCGCTCGCGCTCAAAGCGCCCATCATCCGCTCGCTGTCATAGACGTTCATCTGACAGCCATAGGTCTTGATGAAGAGCTTTTTGGGGGTGTCGTCCGCCATCCGCCGCCTCCAAACGACACCGGGGCCACCCTGGCCCCGGTCGTGCCGTTTTAGGCGCGGTGCGCCCTTACTGCAACGCGTTTACTTGGACTTCGACCGGCTCGACGTGGTGGTCGTGCGCGGCTTGCGCCCCAGGCCGATCTTCTTCGCGAGCTCCTGACGCTTTTGAGCGTAGGAGGGCGCAACCATCGGGTAGTCGGGCTTGAGACCCCACTTCTCGCGATAGTCCTCGGGCGTCATGTTGTATGCGGTCTTCAGATGCCGCTTCAGCATCTTGAGCTGTTTGCCGTCCTCGAGACAGATGATGTAGTCGTTCGTCACCGACTTCTTGATCGGAACAGCCGGGATAAGCTCCGTCTGCTCCTCTTCTTTCTCTTCGGTCAGCGTTGTCATCGTCCCGTAGACAGACCGCAGCATGTCCGAGACCTGATCCGGCTGAACAGTGTTGTTGCCGACGTAGGAGGCAACGATGTCCGATGCCAACGCAAGCAACTCGCTCTTTTCGACAGCTGCGTCCTCAGCCATTTTATTCTCCAGTTCGAATACACTCAGATATGGAACAGCCGGCACGCTGGGTTTGCCCACTTCACCGGACATTCAATACCTACCTGCATCACGCATATACAGATGGGATTTGTCATCGACAAGTCCATCCGTATAATAGTTTTAAATTTATCACAGTAGCGATCGTTACAATTCGCCACACTGCGCGAGTAGTGTACCCGATCTCTCATGAGATGTGCTGAAACGCTTGGATTTCCTCACACCTATTGGGTGGATGTCATGCAGCCTCGAAGCCGCGCCCTTTGAGCATTGCGGCGGCATCGGGCAGCGCACCGCGGAACGCGCGGTAAAGCGCGTCGGCCTCAGCCCGCCCACCGGCAGAATAGACATGCGTCTCCAGAAGCTCAGCCAAGGAGGCATCGAACGGATCGCCCGCTTCCTCGAAGGCCGCAAAGGCGTCCGCATCCATGACTTCGGACCAGAGGTAGGAGTAGTACCCGCTCGAATACCCGTCCCCTGCGAAGACATGCGCGAAATGCGGCGTCGCGTGGCGCATGCGGATGGCGTGGGGCATGCCGATCTCAGCCAGGATCTCGGTCTGGCGGGCCATTGGGTTGGGCGTCGCGGGTCCGGTGTGCAGCTCCAGATCGACAAGGGCGGAGGCGGTGTACTCGACCGTGGCAAACCCCTGATCGGCGTTCTCCGCCGATCGCAGCCGGGCCAGCAGGTCGTCGGGCATGGCCTCTCCGGTGACGGCGTGGCGGGCATGGGCCGTCAGGATCTCCGGCACCGAGAGCCAATGCTCGTAGAGCTGGCTCGGCAGCTCGACAAAGTCCCGCGCAACCGCCGTGCCGGAGATCCGAGGATAGGCGACATCGGACAGGAGGCCGTGGAGCGCGTGCCCCATCTCGTGGAAGAGCGTGCGCGCATCGTCGAAGGTCAGGAGCGCGGGCTCCCCCGGTGCAGGTTTCGCGAAGTTGCACACATTGATGACGACCGGGCGGACATCGCCGTCGAAGCGCGACTGACGGCGGAAGCCCGAACACCAGGCGCCCGAGTTCTTGCCGGGTCGGTTGAAATAGTCGCCGATGAAGACACCCATGTGCCGGTCGCCCTTCTTGACCTCAAAGGCTTGGGTCTCGGGGTGCGGCAGCGGGACGTCGACCGGCGTGAAGCTGAGGTCGAAGAGGCGTCCGGCCACATCGAAGGCGGCGTCAAGAATGTTGTCGAGCTGCAGGTAGGGCTTCAGCTCCGCCTCATCGAGGGCATGCTCGGTCTTCTGGCGGCGCGCGGCGTAGTAGCGCCAGTCCCAGGCCTCGAGGGTGTCGTTGATGCCGTCTTCGGCCATCATGTGCTGCAAGTGTTGGGCGTCTGCCATCGCTTTGGCGCGGGCGGGGGCCCACACTTGCATCAGAAGCCGGCGCACGGCCTCGGGCGTCTTGGCCATTTCGGGCGCAAGCTTGAAATGCGCGAAGTCCTCATACCCGAGAAGGCGCGCACGCGTCTCTCGGAGGGCCAGAGTCTCAGTCACAATCGCGATGTTGTCCGTCTCGCCCCCATTTGCACCGCGGGTGACCCAGGCCTCATAGGCCTTTTGCCGGAGATCGCGGCGGGGCGAGAACTGCAGGAACGGCACGATCAGCGACCGGGAGAGGGTGATGACATGCCCGTCGCGCCCCCGCTCCTTGGCCGCCGCGGCGGCGGATGAGACGACAAAATCCGGCAGCCCCTCCAGATCGCCGGGTGCGAGATCCATTGCCCACTCCCGCTCATCGGCGAGGATGTTCTGCCCGAACTGCGTGCCGAGCTCCGCCAGCCTCCCCGCGACTTCGGCGTACTTGGCCCGATCCTCGCCGGTCAGCTTGGCACCGGCCCGCACAAAGTCCCGGTGATAGAGCTCGGTGACGCGGCGTTCCTCCGCGCCGAGGGTCTCGCGGGCGGCATGAACCGCATCGATCCGCGCGAAGAGCGCGGTGTTCATCGTGATTTCGGTCCGGTAGGCGGCGAATTTCGGTGCAAGGCGGCGCTGCGCCGCGCGAAGGGGCTCTGTGCTGTCTGTCGAGACGCGGTTCCCGAACACCGCGCCCACCCGGCCGAGCGTCCGGTCCGCGCGCTCAAGCGCGGCAATCGTGTTCTCGAAACTCGCGGCCTCGTTGCTGTCTGCAATCTCGGCGATGCGGGACTTCGCCTCCGCCATGGCAGTTTCGATGGCAGGCTCGAAGTCCTCATCCGCAATTTCGGCAAAGGGCGGCAGCTCAAACGGCGTGGTCCAAGTCGCGAGCAGCGTGTCAGTCATCGAATCCTCCGGGGGGCAAGGTCAGGACCGTCTAACGATTGTGCCGCGACTTCAAGTCATCTCTCCGTCATGTGACGCCCGCGCGCACTGTCGGAAATGCGCCCCAATCCGTCGGCGCGGTAGGCCGGAGCGCCCGGTTCGAGCGGTATTGCGGAAGGGCCAGGAGGAGGACAGACGATGAAGAAGCATGTCAAAGCCGCTGTCGTGGGCGGCGGGGCCGTCGGCACCGCCATCGCCTATCACCTCGCAAAAGCCGGCTGGGAGGACGTGATCCTTCTGGAGCGGGACGAGCTGACCTCGGGCTCCACCTGGCATGCCGCGGGCCTCCTGCCGCTCTTCAACATGAGCTATGCGACGAGCCACATCCACGACTACTCCGTCAAATTCTACAAGACGCTCGAGGAGGAGACCGGCCTCAACCCCGGGTTCTTCGTCGTCGGCAACCTCCGGATGGCACAGACCCAGGAGCGGATGGACGAGTATGCGCTCTACGCCTCGACAGCGGAGACGGTGGGGATCCCGTTCGAGTGGATGACCCCCGCCGAGATCAAGGACCGCTGGCCGCTCGTCCGGACCGAGGATCTGAAGGGCGCGATCTACCATCCGACCGACGGCTACATCAATCCGGCCGATGTCACTCAGGCGATGGCCAAAGGCGCCCGCCAGCGGGGCGTGGAGATCCACCGGAAGACGCAGGTCGACGGCTACCGCTGGACCGGCGAGGCCTGGGCGATCACCGGCCGGCGGATGGTGGAGCGGGGCGGCAATCTGGTGGCGTCCGACGAGGTCTTCGAGATCGAGGCCGAACATGTCGTCACTGCGACCGGCAACCATGCACAGCGGACCGCGCGCCTCCTCGGCCTCAAGATCCCGGCGGTCCCGGTCGAGCATCAGTACATCGTGACCGAGCCCGATCCCGCACTCACCGCCTGGCGGGGCGACAATCCCGAGCACCCGGTTCTCCGGGATGCAGACGCCAAGTGGTATGTGCGGGAAGAGCGGGGCGGCTGGATCCTCGGCCCTTATGAGCAGGGGGCGCCCGCGCGCTTCCTCCACGAGGTGCCGGCGGGCTTCCGCGCGGACCTCTTCCCCCTCGACCTCGAGCGGATCGAGGAGGAGTACATGTCCTTCATCCACCGCATCCCGTCCTCGGAGTCGGTCGGTCTCAAGGACGACTACAACGGCCCGATCTGCTACACGCCCGACGGCAATCCGCTGGTGGGACCGGCGCCGGGGCTGCGCAACATGTGGCTCGCCGAGGGGTTTTCGTTCGGGATCACGGCCGCGGGCGGCACGGGGCACTACCTCGCGCAGATGATGGTCGAGGGCGAGGCGGAGATCGACATGGCCTCGCTCGACCCCAAGCGCTACGGCCCGTGGATGACGACGGAGTACGCGGCGCGAAAGAACGAGGAGTGCTACGCCCACGTCTACGTCCTCCACCACCCGGACGAGGAGCGGGAGGCCTGCCGCCCCCTCCGCACGGCACCCTGCTACGACCGAATGAAGGCCGCCGGCGCCCAGTTCGGCCAGGTCAACGGGTGGGAGCGGCCGACCTATTTCGGGCCGAAGAACGCGGCCGAGAGCTTCGACCATGACGCCCGCAGCTTCCGTCGCGGCGACTGGTGGGCCTACGCGGTCGACGAGGCCAGCGCGATCCGCGACGGCGTCGGGTTGATCGACGCCACAGCCTTTGCCAAGCACCGGATCACGGGGCCGGGGGCCACGGCTTTCCTCGATCGCTTCACCTGCAACAAACTGCCCCGGCCGGGCCGGATCAACCTGACCTACGCGCTGACCGACGCCGGCACGGTGCGCACCGAGTACACAATCGTGCGCGAGGGCGAGAACGACTATTACCTCGTGTCCGCCGGCGCCTGGCACGCCTATGACGAGGACTTTCTCTACAAGGCCATCGCCGACGCAGAGGCTGAGACCGGGCGGATCAATGAGCAGGACGTGACGACCCAATGGGGGGTGTTCGCGCTCGCCGGACCCCGCTCGCGCGATGTGCTGGCCGCCCTGATCCGCGACCCGGATCCCGAGACGGCGCTCTCCAACAAGCGCTTCCCTTGGCTCTCTGTGCGCGACATCGAGCTTGGCATGTGCCCCGTGAAGGCGGTGCGAGTGGCTTACACGGGTGAGCTCGGATGGGAGTTGCACCACCCGATGGAGATGCAGACCTACCTGTTCGACCGGCTGATGGAGGCGGGCGAAGCCCATGGCCTGAAGCTCGTCGGCGCCCGGGCTCAAAACTGGCTCCGCCAGGAGAAAAGCTACCGCGCCTTCGGCACGGAGCTCGGGCGCGACGCAACCCCACTCGAAGCCGGGCTCGACCGCTTCGTCGACCTCACCAAGGACTTCAACGGCAAGGCGGCGATGGAAAAGATCGGCATCCGCTCCCGCTGCGTGACAGTGATGGTGGACGGCCCGGCGGACGCGGACCCCTGGGGGCGCGAGGCTCTCTATGCCCAGGGGGAGCGGGTCGGCCGCCTCACCTCAGGCGGATATTCAGTGGCGTTTTCGCGCTCGATTGGGATGGGCTACGTCAAGCCGGAGGTGGCAGTGCCCGGCACCCGGCTCGAGGTGCGGATGCAAGGCAAGCTCTGGCCGGCGGAGGTCACCGTGGACAGCCCCTATGATGCGCGGAACGTCCGTCTCCGAGCGGAGTCCGCCTCAGTCGAGGCAATACAGGCGGTCGCTTCCTGACAGCCATCGAGTTCGGCGACAACGCGGTTCCGCCCGGCGGCCTTTGCCGCATAGAGTGCCCGGTCTGCCCGCGCGAGGGCCGCGTCTATGGTTCGATCCGACGGGCTGAGGCAGGTCATGCCGATGCTGACCGTGCAGGGGATTTCGTTTTTCTCATGGATGATCGGATAGGAGGCGACGCGGGCGCGGATCGCCTCGGCCAGCGCCATCGCCTTGTTGGGGCCAAGTCCGGCCGCGAGAAGCGCAAACTCCTCCCCGCCCACGCGCGCCAGAGTGTCGCCCGGCGCCAGCTCCGCCGCCATCCGGTCCGCCATCGTGGTCAGGACGGCATCCCCCGCGGCATGGCCAAACCGGTCGTTCACCGACTTGAAGTGATCGAAATCGAGGAGGAGCAGCGCGCCCGGCTTCCGCAGCCCCTGGCTCAGTCCCTTCAGCTCCGCCTGAGCGGCCTCGATGAACGCGCGCCGGTTCGGGATGGATGTCAGCGGGTCCGTGAGCCCTTGCACTCTCAACCGCTCAACCTGGCTTTGCATGCGCAGATGAGAGGCGATCCAGCGCGCAATGGCGTTCAGCATGCGTGCGTCTTTGGAGGTGAAGTGATTTGGCTCGCTGTGCATCGCATGGAGCGTGCCGAGGCAGTCAGCGCCCGTCAGCAGCGGCGAGATCAGGAGACTGCTGAGCCCCATGCCGGCCAGTCGAATATGGACGGGGCAGGGATCCGCGGAGAGATTGTGCGAGATCTGGGCGCGACGCTCCTCGACCGCACGCTCGGCCAGTTTGCCCTGGGCTTCAAAGGCGAAGCCCTCCTCCAGGTCTTCCTTCCCGAAGCTGACAATTCGCAGGAGATCGTCCTCGAACACGGCGATGCTGCCGCGCGTGACGTCTAGAATACGGGGCATCCACCGCGCCGCGATGTCCAGCACGTCACCCTGATCGTGGGCGTCGGACACGGCGTCGATCAACCCGATCGGCAAGCTTACGTAGTGTGTTTCGTTCATGCCCACAGCCTTCCCCCGCACGCAGCTATCGGAGAGAAGGTTTGAGGAACGGTTAACGGCTCACTCCGAGAGCCCCTCCTCGGCCAGCAAGTGACGGCCCGCGCGGTCCTCGACTTCGATCACCCAGAGATCGGGGTCCACCCGGTGCTGGCGCGCAATCGCGGCATCCACCTCGGTCTCGCCGCCTTCGGAGAAGACCGTCCAGTGCCGCGCTCCATCGACACCCAAGGTCCGCTGGAAGGCCTGCGCCTGCCCGTCGAGCGTCGCGAGTTTGACCACAACCGCCCCGGCCGTTCCATCGCCGCGGCGCTGCACATAGGCCGGGATCGCGGCCGCCGAGAGGCGCGCCAGATAGGCCTGGACCCAAAACCCGCTTGTCAGTCGTGCCACCGGACGCCTCCGATCTCTAAGCGTGGGGATGCGCACTGACAGTCCATGCCACACCCCGCATCCTTCTGACCACAGGCACAAAAGTCACTCTTTTCATGTCACTCGGAGGTCGCCATGGCCGTCAATCGCAGATCCGAAGCCTATCGTCGTCGCGTCGATGCCGCACAGCTTGCCCGCGACCGCGTGCATCCGCCTCACCTCGCCAACGGCGATGAGCAGCGGTGGTCCTCCTCCAACTACGCGATGTGCTTCACCAAAGGGCTGCCCCACAGCGCCGCCACAGGCTTGATCGAGGACGGCACCGATTTCGAGGCGTTTCGCCGGGCGATCGACGAGGGCCTCATCGACGCGTTCACGCTGAACGTGCCGACGGGGGGTCCGGGTCCGCACTGCACGCCTGAGCGCAAATGGGAGGCTCCGACCGCTGGGATCGTCTACGATCTCGAGGGGCCGGATGCGCAGGCAGTGACGATGCCCCCGGCGCCCCCGTTGGGCTCTGCCGAACTCGCCTACGAGATGGCCGAGGTGTATGAGCTCGCGCTCCTCCGGGATGCCCCACTCACCGACTTGCGCGGGCTGACAGAGGAGGCGCCCGACAGCGTTCGCGATGCGGTCGAGCGGTTGAACGATCTCAGCTACAAGCCCGCTGCCGGTCAGGGCCGGCCCCGAAAGACGGATGGAGGCGGCGGCGTGACGGCGCAAACCGTCTTCCGTGGCTCCTCGCCCGGCGTCGAAGTGGGGCCCTACCTGTCGCAGTTCATGCTGATCGGGAATGACGACCTCCGCGGCACGGACACCGCACCCGACGCAGTCGCAGTGGAGAGCGGGCGCATCCAGTTTGGGGCAAACCTCATAGATCAGCGCGTGCCCGTTGCAGCGCCCACCGACTGGATGACAACGAGGTCAACCTGGCTGTCGGTCCAGCAAGGCGCAGATGTGCGCAACAACGCGACGCTCTTTGACCAGACGGTGCCACGGCGGTTCATCACCACGCCACGGGATCTTGCGACCTATGTTCATGACGACGCTCTTTACCAAGCGTATCTGAACGCCTGCCTGATCCTGCTGTCGATGGGCGCCCCGTTCGATCGCGGCTTCGCTCAGCTCTCCGGTCAGCGCGATCCCTACCGTCCCGGCGGAGCGGTGCCCCTTCAGGCAACGGGCTTCGCACTTTATGGCGGGCCGCACATCCTGACGCTGGTGACCGAAGTGGCGACCCGGGCGCTGAAGGCGGTGCGGCACCAGAAGTTCAACGTCCACATCCGCCTTCGGCCCGAGGCGCTCGCCGGGCGGATCGACTATGCGATGGACGGCTCGCTCGATGCGAGTTTCCCAGCGGCCGCAGCGGCCTTCCGCGCGCTCGAGGAGGAGATCCATCCGACCGTCGAGGCTGTGCGTGCCGTGACAGGCACGCGCCTCTTGCCGATGGCGTTCCAGGAGGGATCCCCCATGCACCCGGCCTATGGTGCGGGGCATGCGACCGTGGCAGGTGCGTGCGTGACCGTGCTGAAAGCCTTTTTCGACACGTCGACGCCCATGGTCTCGCGC
>JBCDHQ010000173.1:0-9732 GCA_038749815.1 Pseudomonadota bacterium
CGGCGGATGGCCGCGAGGACGTTGTCCCTTGTGGCCTCCTCGTTGACGAGCGTCGTGATTTCGTCAGGGGCAAAACCCATGTCCTCGATCAGCATCGCCCGCATGCGCGAGACATCTTGGGGCGGTCCGGGGAGGTCGGCATCCTCGAGATGGGGATAGATGCCGGCCCCGACCAAAACTGCGCGATCCCCAGCTGTCGCCGTGAGCGGTGTGCCCGCCGCGACAGCGAGCGCGATAAGTGACGCCTGGGCGCCCGTTCGGAACATCATTCCGGCCATGTTTCCAGATCCTTTGCGCAGCGCACGCCGAAATCCACTCCCGGCGCGCCATCAGTCATTGTCAAAAGCGCCGAGCCTGCCAGGTCGGCCGGATTGACGCTCAGCCACGAGCCCCCTTTGAGCGCGGAGCCGTCCGTGGCATCGACCCACTCCCGCACATTGCCGGCGAGGCCGATGTGCCCGGCCGGGCCAGTCGGACCGGCATCGACCGGGCGGCGCGTCCGCCCCTCGCCTTGCCAGACCGCCATTCCATCGCGCCATGCATCGCCCCAAGGAAAGCGCAGCAGAGCCTCGCCGCGCGCGACAACCTCCCACTCCGCCGCCCGCGGAATGCGGCCGCCGATATGGGCACAATAGGCGCGTGCATCGCCGACGGAGAGCGCGGTCACCGGCTCGTTCGCCACGGCGGTGCTGCCCGCACCCTGCGGCGCGCGCCACGTGTGACCCGGCAGCCGCTCCACCGTTCCCGTGAAGACGGCAACGGCGTAGCCGAGCCGCTCGGCATCCGTGACATATCCCGTTTGTTGCACGAAATCGGCGAACGCACCGACGCTGACCTCGGTCAGGGCAAGGGTGAACGGGGCGAGCGCCACTTGCCGGCGCCCGGCATCCGGGGTCGGCGAACAGGCCGCCTGGACAAGGCTGCGCGTCCGGCAGACCTCTGCCAGGGCCGCAACATCCTCGGCGGACGCGCCGACGGTGAAGTCGCGTGTCGTCACACCCGTCTCCGCTTCCAAGTAGCCGTTGAGCGCGTCCGTGAAGCTTGCCTTTGCCGCACCGAAGCGGCCATCCGTCAGGCCCTCCTGGCCGGCATCGAAGGCCTGATCGGCAACGCTCGTGTCGACAGCGTCGCCGAGTGTGGCCTTCTCGGCCAGAGCGGCCTCCCGCGCGGCGAGCGCTTCGGCTTCGATCTCAGCCACTGCGACGCGCCAGGCCTCCTCTGCTGCCATCCAGGCGTCGCGCGCCCGCCGCCACGCACCGGCCTCTTCCGCCGATCCGGCACCTGTCGTCGCGTCCTCCGCCTGTGCGACGGCCGGGCGCGCGCCGGGCTCAGCCCGATTGGCATCTGCGGCGGCGGCTTCGGCCGCGGCGCGCGCGGCGTTGGCCTCCGCTTCGATTTCTGCGAGAGCCGCAGTCCACGCCTCGTCGGCGGCCGTCCACGCGTCGCGCGCGCCCCGCCATGCGCCGGCCTCCTCCGCAGAGGCGGCGGCCTGTTCGGCGTCTTTGGCGGCTACAAGTGAGGGACTCTCGGACGGTTCCGCCAGGGTCGCGGCCGCGGCTGCAGCCTCGGCCGCCGCGCGGGCGGCGTCGGCCTCGGCTTCGATTTCCGCCGTCGCCGCGGTCCAAGCCTCAGTGGAGGCGCGCCAGGCGTCGCCGGCCTGGCGCCACGCGCCCGCGTCGGCCGCGGCCTCTGCGGTGGCGGTGGCCTCTTCGGCGCGGCTGACAGTTGGGCCGGGTTCAGGGTCGGCCTGGGCCGCCGCGGCGGCCGCTGTCACGGACTCAAGTCGCGCCTCGGCCGCGACCGCCTCGATCTCGGCGACGGCCGCGAGATACTGGCGCTCGGCCGTGGCCCATTCAGTGCCGGCCCGACGCCATGCGCCGGCGGCCGCAGCGGCGCTTGCCGTCCCGGCCGCGGCGTCCGCGGACGCGCGGGCGCCGTCGGGATCTGGCTCGGCCGCATCGGCCGCGGTCCGGGCGGCATCGGCATTCCGGCGTGCGCGGGTCGCAACCTCCCGCACCTCCTGGATCGCCGCGTCGAGCGTCGCCTCCGCTTCGGCGAAGACCTGAAGCGCACCGTCGAGGTTTGCGCCCCTGGGCTCGCCAGGCAATTTGGCAATCGCGTCGCGGACAAGATCGATCGGCCCGGTCTCGGGCGCGAAGGCCGCCTCCGCTTCTTGAAGCCGCGCCGTCAGCCCGGCCTCGGCGGCGCGGTGGGCCGCGCCTTCGCCCTGGGCAAGAACGGCATCGAACTTCTCCTCGATCTCCGTCCAAGCCTCCAAAACGTCGCGGGGGGCCGCCGGCATGGCCGCGACCAGATCTTCCGTTGCCGCGAGGAGCAGGCGCCGGCCATCGCGGGCCGCCTCCGCTGCCGGGACGGGCAGCGGCAGTGCGTCGAGGCGGGCTTGCACGGCTTTGGCCCGCTCCCCCGCCTCGGCCAGCCAGGCGGTCCCAAGCGCCGCGCGACCGTCTTGCGACAAGGCGACCGTCTCATCCGCGACGGCGGCCAACGCGTCGGCGGTGGCGGCTGTGCTGACACCTTCGGCCAACGCATCAAGGCGCTCTGGCTCGAGATCGATGCCGAGGATCTCCCGCTCCTCAGACAGAGCGGCCAGCCCCTCGCCAAGATCGGTTCGGAGCGCGAGGACGAGATCGTCGACCGCACCGCTCATCCCGTCCACCGCCTCCGTCAGGAGCGCAGGCGTCTCCGGCGTCACCTCCGCCATGGCGCGCTCAAGGCTCTCCTTGGCACGGTCGAGCGCGGTCGCCGCGGCGGCGGGAAGCGACAGCCCGTTCGTCTCCGGCAGAGCAAGGAGCGCGTCCGCCGCCGGTCCGAGGCGCAGCGCCTCGTCCCAGGGCGCCACCAGCGCCGCAAGATCCGAGCGAAGCGCACACAGCGCCTCAAGGCGCGCCACATCGCCACCGCGATAGGCCGCGAGAAGCGCATCGCGGAGCGTGTCCTGCAGATCGCTCAGACGTCCATCAGGCACCGGGAGAGACACGGTGCAGCGGTCGAATGCGGCGTCGAGCGCTGCCATCCGGGCCGCGCGATCTTTATAGAAGTAGTATCCCCCACCGGCTGCCAGAAGAACCGCAGCAGCCGCGGCCGGAACAACCCAACGCGGCCGGCCACCGCCAGTCGGCTCAGGTGCCGGGGTCGGGGGTGGCGATGGCGCGGCGGCCTCGGTGCCCCCTGAGGTGTACCCTCCGCCCTCAAACGCTTTGAGCGCTGCACCGGCGCGGAGGAAGGGCTCGGTCGTGCCGCGCCCGATCATTCGTGCCAAAACCGGCGCCATCAGCTGCCAAGCCGCCAGAGGGCCTGCGGCGGGCGCGAGATCCTCTGCGCGGAGGGCCGGCGCGTCTGCAGCACTGATCCGCTGTCGGAGGAGGGTGTCATCGACAGGTCCATCCTGCCCTGTCAGCGCCCGAACCGGGCCGTTCGGCCCCAAGAACAGGCGGTAGCCGATCAGACCCGCGGCATGCAGGTCGGCAACGACGCTCGGTTTTCCATCCGCCATGACAGCGGGCGCTTGGTAGAGAAGCGGCTGCTCTGTGATTGCGATCGGGTCATCGAGCGCAAAGGCCAGGTCGCAGAGCTTCAGGCCACCCGCAGGTGTCTCGCGCCGCACGGCGGGGGGCGCGAGGTTGCCATGCACAAGACCCGCCTCGTGGAGCGCCGAAAGCCCGCGGAGCAGATCGAGGAACATCGCCCGCTTCTGATCGAAGGAGAGCTGGTCGACATGGTCGTCGATCGCGCGATCCGGACAGCCGACAAGGCCGAGAACGGTCGCCCGCCCCGCGCTCGTCGCAAACACCGTCTCAGAGAGCGGCAGATGGCCCTGAAGATGGGCGGAGCCGGTTTGGGTCAGCCGGCGGAACGTGTCCGCGAGGGTCTTCAGCCGTGCCTTGTCGGCCAGAAGCGCGCTCGATGGCAGGTAGAGGTCGTAGAGCCTGCCATCGACTTTCCGCTCACCCGAGTAGAGGATCGCGGCGCCGAGTTCGGCGCGCACGCTCAGTCCGTTGAATTGCTGCTCGAGCGCTTCGTAGAGGCGCGTGTCGACGCGAACCGGCTGCGTCATGGCAGATCTCCCGGGCAACTCGCCGCGCGCACGCCCTGGTTCAGCAGCTCCAGATCGCGTGCAACGGCGATGGCCAGGGGGCAGGATCCGGGGCCGAGGAGCCGGGTCAGACGGTCGATCGAACGCGCCCCCGCGACGGTGTCGCCGGCTCGGATGTCGAAATAGGCCTCTAGCGTCATGTCCTTCACATCCCCAAAAACGGCCGACGGCAGCTCATCCGCCGTGTCGTATCCCATACATTCCGCAACAGCGCGGAGGAGCGGTGTCTCGCGCGGTGCTTCCGACCCGCTGATGGCCGGGTCGCAGAACATCGCTTCGACCTCCAGCCTATCCCGCTCGGCCTCGGGCGCGGCAGTTGGCGTATTTTCTTCCCAAACCGGTCGGAGCACGACGAAAAGAACCATCGCCACCGCCACCACCAAAGCCAGCCGCACGGCCCAGAGCGTGGACGCCGGGAGGACCGCCCCCGGCAAATCCGCGGTTAGTGCGACGGGCGCATCATCGGTCAGCGGCACAGTCTCGAAGAGCACTTCGGTGTGCGGCCCAAGCCGCAGCCGCTGCCCGGGCGCGATCTGGCCGGCGCGTGGGCTCGGCCGCCCATCGAGCTGGTTCCACGCATCGTCGGCAAGGCTGAAGAGCCAGGGCCTCCCACGCGGATCGCGCCCCACGCCCGGGGTCAAGACGGCATGCTCGGGCGCGACGCCGGGCGCCGTCAGCGCCAGATCCGCCGTCGGCGCACTGCCGATCACGATCCGCTCGCCGGCAAGCCAGATCTTGCGGTCGATATCGGCCCCCTCGATCACGCGGAGCCGCGGCCCCTTCGGTTGAAACGCCGTGCGCAGCATCAAAAGAGTCCCATCTGGATCAATGCGGGCGCGATGACGGCGAGAGCGACCGCGAACATCAACATAAACTCCGGCACTTTGAGGTTGACCTTCAACTTCTCGATAGCGCTCTCGGCGAGCTCGCTCCGAAGGCTCCGAAGCTCGATCGCCTGCTCGGCGTAGAAGGACGAGAGGTCGCCGCTCGTGCGCTGCGCTTGCGCCAGATTGCCGAGCACCAGCTTGATCGGGGGCGACTCGATGCGCTCCGCAAGGCGCGTGAGTGCGGTCTCGACGGACGTCGCCTCGACCTCGCGGATGGTCACCTCGAACTCCCGCGCGAGCGCTGTGCCCGGTGCGGCCTCGATGTACTGCTTGAACGTGTCCTGCGGCAGCCCGCCTGCCTGGACGACCAACACTGCGAGATCGAGGAAGAACGGAAACTCGATCGTGATCTCCTCACTCGCGGCCCGCGCCATCGCCGAGACCTTCGCCGCACCGTAGAGATGCGCCAGCACCGGCGCCACGACGAGGAGGGCCACGCCTTGGAGGAGGCCCGTCTGGAGATCCCCGTCTGCACCTCGGAGGACGACGGGGACGAGCGCCAAGGCGATGCCAACGCCGAGACCCACGACCGTGAGACCGGCGGCGAGCGCCCGCCCGGAGATGCCGCCCAGCGGGCGGCCCGCGAACACCAGCATCCGGTCGAGCCCAGCCGCGTAACGCGGCGCAAAATCACCCAGCACGGCGTATCGCACGCCGAGCGCGCGCAGCGCACGCGCCGCGCGGCCGAGACGCACGCCGACCGTCGGGTCGGGCGCGGCAAGGACATCGCGGGTTGCCAACAGCGCGCCAAACCCGGACTGCAGCACGAGCATCGCGCAGAAATAGACGCCGAGCGCCATCGCAGCGGTGGCCGCCCATCCGAGGGGCTCAAGGGGTCCGAGATCCACCATCAGACTTTGATCCGGGTCATGCGGCTGAACAGGATCAGCGACAGAACCGTCAGCGCGAGCGAGAAGAACATCACGAGTTGCCCCCGCGGGTCGGACAGCACCTGATCCCCCATCGGCATCATCGTGAGGGAGACCACAGGCATCACAAGCGCGGCGCCGAGCATCAGCGTCATCGCGCGCCGGGAGCTCGAACTCGCTGTCCGGATCTTCCGGCGGAGCCGCTCAATCTCAATGAGTGTCGCGCTCAAGTCCTTAAGCGCCTGGATCAGGTTACCGCCCCGGCTGGTGCCGACGCGGATGACGGAGGCCATCAGCGCAAAGCTCTTCGAATCGAGCTGCCGCACAGTCCGCTCAAGCGCCTGCTCGAGCCCCAGCGTTGCGAGCCGCGCACGGAGGAGGGCAAGTTCCTCGCGTGCAGGCGAGGGCGTCGTGGTGCTGACGGCCTCGAGCGCCTGGTCGAGCGACCCGGTCGAGGCCATTTCGTTGGCAATCTGTTGGAGCGCGGTCGGCAGCGTCAGCTCAAGCTGGCGCGCCCGCTCGCCCTCGATCCGGTTGGCAACCGCCTGCCCGCTCAGAACCAGCATCACGAGCGCAATCGCCGCCGCCGGCAGGGCGTCGAACTGCACGCCGAGCGCCACCGTGGCCAGAAGGATCAGCGCGACAGCGGCCGCCAGCCGGTCCGGCGAGGCCGTTCGCGCCTGATCAAGCTTCAGAAGGTCCGCAAGCTCCGCGCGCCGCGCATCACTGCCGAAAAGCCCACCGAGGAGGAGATAGGCCGCGCGGTAGGCCAGGAAGACGCCGATGGCGAGACCCGCGGCCGCACCAAGATCGAGGATCTCCCGCTCAAACATGGCGCGCCTCCGCGCCGAACAGGCGGTCGATGTCGATCAGGTTTCGCGAGACGAGCGCTTCGAAGAAGCTCGGGATGTAGCCCGAGACGACAAAGCGGGGCGGCTCGGCCTCCTCCACGAACTCAAAAATCGGGAATGTCGGGATTTCGCCCGTGTCGGGGTCGAACGCGCCGAGTTCGGCGATCTCGGTCACAGTGCGCTGGAACTGGACGGCCCCGGCGGCGGGATCAACGCTGATCGGCTTGGTGCGCCGGACCTGCACGATCACATCGATCGCCGCCGCGATTTGCTGGCGGATTGCGTAGACCGGCAGCGAGGTGCGGCCCTGCGCCACCATCGTCTCGAGGCGAAGGAGGAGGTCGGCGGGGCTGTTGGCGTGCGCTGTCGTCATCGAGCCGTCATGGCCCGTGTTCATCGCCTGCAGCATGTCGAGCGTCTCGGGGCCCCGGCACTCCCCCACGATGATCCGGTCGGGGCGCATCCGAAGGGCGTTGCGCATCAGCGCCTGGATCGAGATCTCGCCGATCCCCTCGGCGTTCGCGGGCCGCCCCTCAAGGCTGACGAGGTTGGCGATCGGCAGGTCAAGCTCAGCCGTGTCCTCGATCGTGACCACGCGCTCATGGTCGGGCACGAACTGCGCGAGCGCGTTCAGCATCGTGGTCTTGCCCGAGCCGGTGCCGCCCGAGATTAGAATGTTGCGCCGCCCGAGAACGCAGGCCCGGAGGAACTGGCTCATCGGATCGGTCAGCATGTCCCGCGCGGCCAAGTCCGTCAGAGCGTAGGGCGATGCCGCGAACTTTCGGATCGTCAGCGCCGTGCCCTGCCGGGCTGTGGGCGCAAGAACGATGTTGGCGCGGCTGCCATCGGGCAGACGTGCGTCGACCATCGTGTCGCGCTGGGTCAGGCTTTTGCCGTCGCGCGACGCGATGACCTCCGCGATCCGCACGAGCTCCCGCTCGGAGGCGAGGGGGAGCCCTGTGTCAAACATCCGCCCGGCCTTCTCGACAAAGATCCGCCGGTGTCCGCTCACCATGATCTCGTTGATGTTGGGGATGTCGAGCAGGAACTGGATCGGGCCGAGGCGGAATATGAGGCCGAGCACGCTCTCCCGCAGCGCGTCCCGGATCAGAAGGCGCTGCATGTACTCCTCGATCCCGGCGCCGAGCGTCTCATGCGCCGCCGCCATCCCTGCCTTGATCCGTGCGATATCGGCCTCAGTCTCGCCGGGAACGATCCGGAGGCCGAGCGCGGCGATGTAGCTCTGCCGGATCGATTGCGAGCGGCGCTGCTGGTCGGAGTTGAGACGCGAGTACTGAAGCGGGACGTCCCCTGGCACGCCTGAGGTCAGACAGCGCGAGATCAGAAGGCGTCGCAACGCCTCATGGCAGTAAACCCGTATGGTCCGGGCCGAGAGCGCCTCGAGCTCAACGGCGATCAGGCGGTCGATCTCCGTGCTGAGGATGCCCTCGCGCTCCGCTGCATCCTTGCCTTCAAAGAGCCGCCTGTTGCGCTCCTCATATTCAAGAAGGCCGAGGCTGAGGCGCAGTTCCAGATCGCTGAGCCGGCCGCTGCCGCTGTCCACCTGCGCATTGAGATCGGCGTAGATCAGTTGGAGATGGCTGTTGCCGATCCAAAGATCTCGCCCATGCTCCAGCACCCGCCGCGTGCCCTCGCCGAGCGCTTCCTCGCCGAGCTGGGTGAAGGCGTGGCTCACCACCTCGAGTTCCCAGAGACCGCTGTCGCGCTGACGGCGGATCCGGGCATGGAGGGGCGAGACGCCACTGCCCGGAAGGCTGACAAAGGGGCTGGCGCCCGCATGGCGCATCCCGTCATTGCCGATCTCGTAGAACTCCGCCTCCAGCGCGACGGGCTGACCGACTGCGCGCCCGCGGCTGTCGGAAATGCAGAGCACGTCTTGGGCGACAGTCATTCCGTCCCTCCCTGAGGGCTGCCCCTGAGGACGAGGACCGGGTCGCCCTCGATCTCGGCCGCCCGCGCAAGGTAGTGGGCGATCCTCTCGGGCGGCGCCTGGAAGGTCACCGAGCGAAACGTGCCGGCGTCCTCCAGATCAAACTCATCAACTTCGTCATAGGGACCGACCGCCATCACTTCGATGTCCTCAAGGATCACCACCGGGACCGGCGGCGAGTCGTCCGGCCCCCCCGGCATCAACCCGATCACATCGACCCGACTGCCGGGGCCAACAAAGTTGAGCAGCGAGCCCGCACCGTCCACCGCAATCGAGAACGCTCGGTTTCCGGGCGACACACGTGCCGCGAAATCGCGAAGCGTGTCGGCGAAGAAGTAGCGGCGTTCGAGAAACGTGCCGGGCTGCAGCGTTTGGGTCAGGCGTTGCCCGACGAGGGCCGTGCGGATGCTGTCCTCGGCGTCGAGCGCCCAGACAAACTCGCTGCGGCGGTCCTCTGGGAACGCGATCTCGATGGCCACCAAATGCTCTGCCTCAAGGGCGGTGCCCCGCTCGAGCGGTGTCTCGAGCGCTGGGTCAACCTGCCACTTCTCGACCGTAATCCAAGTCTCGGGCTTGATCCCCTCATAGTATTGCCACGCGAAGAACAGCGCGATGGCGGCGCCGAGGGCATGCATGATCCCAATTTCAAACCGCATCGAACGCTCCTTCACTCTGCCGGAAACACGCGCGGGAAAAGCTGCCCCGTGCCGCGCATGGTCAGCCGGTCCCAGACGACCGGGTCATAGGCCTCCCGCCAGGGAGTTTGGTGGTGAGACCAGATGGTGGCGTTGACGCGTCTGTGGGTGGCGCCGGTCGGCGTCGCCCCGAACGCGCCAGACAGCAGGGCAACATCGGTCACCCGCACGGTGCCTCCACCGGTCACCACGACCCCGGCGAGGGGCGCACCTGGATCAATGTCGCGCAGGAACCCGCCCCAATGGCGGTGCGCCTGATCGGTCATCGCGCGAAAGAACGGCCGTTCCGCCCGAAGCCCGCGCTCATCGTCGATCCGGCGGCAGTCGAGCGTCAGCGTGCGTTCTGTCCCCGTTCGGGGGTCGAG
>JBCDHQ010000174.1:0-9716 GCA_038749815.1 Pseudomonadota bacterium
GAGCGCCAGCCCTGGAGGCTCGTGAGATCCGGGTGGTGGAAGCGCCGATCCCGCATCGGCCGGTCGGCCGGATGGTGGGAGCGGGTCCGATCATGGGGCATGGCTGTCTCCGTTTCTCATGTCAGGTGGCAGGCTCCGGCACCGGTCCGGGTCGAGCGATGGCATGCGGCGCACGGGGGCCGTTCCAGTCCTGCCGCATCGCCGCCGGTTCTCCCTTGGCGCGGTTTCGTGTGCGTCGTGACGGACCCTGACGGGCTCGGCACGATGCCGCGCACGCCGTCGATCCTCGCCGACCAGCCAGCGGCCCACGGTCGCCCGTGCGGCCCGGTGCGATCTGTCCTCGGAACCGTCGTCAAAACGCCCGCGACGCGGCGGATCGCCCGCCGCAGCGGTGGTCCCGGTGTGCCGAAACTGGCGCTCTTGCCCACCGCCCAAGTGGTCGTGGGCGAGGGGTTCAGGGCGCAAGACGTGTGCGTCACAGGAGGCCGCACTGCGGGCACAGTCGACCGTCTCCGAGGCCGTCAGCGTTTTGCCCAAATGCTCACACGCGACGCCGGCTAGCGCAGGGCACCTGTCTTCGACATCGCGGCCCCAACCATGGCCAAGAGTGGACGCGAGCGAGCAAGAGGCACCTGCCGCGCAGGGCCATCGCTGAGGGGGCCGCTGCCCTCCCTCAGCGGAGGTCGGCACCCCGGGGTTTCGGACCGCTGGGGGCGGCATCCGGCAAGCTCTTTGCGTGCCCACCATGACTCAGGCCGATGCCACCGACACGCCGGGCTCCGTCCGGGTGTCGAGGTCATAGGTGATCGTCGCACCGTAGGCGTCGGGGTCGGTCGGATCCCAGCGGAGCTTGTCGAAGACGATGACCCGGTCGCCGAGCTTGAACCCCTCCTCCAGATCGTGCGTCACCATGAAGACCGTCATTCCGATGTCGCGGCGAAGCTCGATCAGGAAATCGTGCATTGAGAGGCGGGTGCCTGGGTCGAGGGCACCGAAGGGTTCGTCGAGGAGGAGGATCCGCGGGCGCGCCGCAAGCGCCTGCCCGATGGCAAGGCGCTGTTGCATCCCGCCCGACAGCGTTGCTGGGTACTGATCGGCCACATGTTCAAGCCCGATCCGCGCCAAGGTCTCGTCCGCGCGCGCCCGCGCAGCAGCACGTGCGGCGCCCCAAAAGCGGCCCGCGCTGGTCCGAAGGCTCTCCCCGGCCACGATGTTCTGGCGGACGGTCAAATGGGGGAAGACAGAATAGCGCTGGAAGACGACCCCGCGATCAAGGCCGGGCTCGCTCGCCGGGGCGGAGCCAGCAATCCGGATCTCGCCACGGGTGGGTTGCTCCTGTGCGAGCAGAAGCCGGAGGAAGGTGGACTTTCCGCAGCCCGACGCTCCAACGATCGAGATGAACGCCCCCTCCTCCACCTCAAGGTTCACGCGCTCCAGGATCGGGCGCGGCCCGTAGGACTGAAAGATGTTCTCGGCAACGACGAAGCTCACAACCCCGCCCCCGCCCAAGGGAACAGCCGACGTCCGAGCCAGCGGAGCGCGATGTCGGTGAGAAAAGCCAAGAGCGTGATCCAGAGAACGTAGGTGAGGATGATGTCCATCGCGAGGAAGCGGCGCACGAGGAAAATCCGGTAGCCAAGCCCCGTCTCGGCCGAGATCGCCTCGGACGCGATTAGAAAGAGCCAGGCGGGCCCGAGCGACAGGCGCACCGACTGGATCAGCCGCGGCAAAAGCTGCGGCAGCGCCACGTGGAGCGCGATGACAAGCGACGATGCGCCGAGCGTCTCCGCCTTGACGATGGTCTCGCGCGGGATCTCGAGGACGCGTTGGCTGAGATCGCGGATCATAAAGGGCAGAATGCCGATGACGATCAGGACCACCTTGGAGGTCTCACCCAGACCGAAGACGATGAAGAGGATCGGCAAAACGGCAAGCGGTGGGACCATCGAGATCACCGCGACGAACCCCGCAAAGGTCGCCCGCATCACCGGCAGGAGCCCGATCAAAAGCCCGAAGAGCGTGGCGAGGAGGGCCGCGATCCCGACACCCGCAGCGAGGCGCAGGAGGCTTGCGCGCGTGTCATGCCAGAGGAGGATCCTGTCGGAGCGCGGGTCGGGCTCAGTGAAGAGGCGGAGAGCCGTCTCCCCGATCGTCGACGGCGCAGGGAGAAGGCGGTCGGCCGGGTTGGCCGCCAGCCGGATCTCGGACCCGATGGTGTAGGCAAGGACCACCGCCACAAAGGGCAGCGCAATCAGCGCTGCCCGAACGACCCGCCCCGGCTCCCGGTTGATGAGCCGCATGCAGCGCTCAGAGCGCGCCGTCGGCGGCCATCTGCATGTAGGTCGTGTCGAAGCGGAACATCACGTTGTTCGGGTCGCCACTGACCGCGCCGTCCGGGTAGGCGATGCCGACGAAATCGGCGGAGGGAGCACCGACGCCGAGAATGCCCTTCTCAAACAGGAACTCTGCCACGCTGACCATGGTCGCCGGCAACGCGTCCCCTTCGGTGAAAGCGACCGCATCCGCCGGTTCGTAGAACATCTCGGTCGAGGCGAGCTGCGCCTGAAAGCCCGCAAGATCCGTCCCCGAGGCAAGCGCCATCGAGGTCAGCACATCCTCGTCCCCTGCCGCCATAAGGCCCATCACCTCATACCACGCACCGGCCATCGCTTTGCCGAAATCGGGGTTTGCGGCGAGTGTCTCGGTGTTGACCACCATCAGATCGATGATCTCGCCAGGGATGTCTGAGCTGTCAAAGAGCTTTGTCGCAGAGGGATCCTCAAGGATGGTCGACACGAGCGGGTTCCAGGTCACCACAGCCTCGACATCATCGGTCGCAAACGCCGCGATCATGTCAGCGTCGGACGTGTTGATCACGCCCGCGAGATCGGCCTCCCGGAGCCCCACGCTGTCGAGCGCGCGGGCAAGAAGGTAGTGCGACACCGAGAGCTCCACGAGATTGACCGGCTTGTCGGCCAACCCTTCGAGCGTCGTGTCGCCCTTCACGATCACGGCGTCATTGCCGTTCGAAAAGTCGCCAACAATCAGCGCCGTCGTGTCCACCCCGCTCCCCGACGGGATCGAGAGCGTGTCCATATTGGTGGCCGACACACCGTCGAAGGCGCCGGCAGTGTATTGGTTGATCGATTCCACATAGTCGTTGATTTGCACGATCTCGACACTGATGCCGTACTTGTCGGCCCACTTGTCCATGATCCCGCTCTCTTCGAGATACCCCCAGGGCATCCAGCCGACATAGATCGACCATGCCACGCGGAAGTCGGTTTTTTCCTGGGCCAGGGCCGGTGCGGCAAGGCCGATGGCAAGGGCGGCCGCCGCGGCGGCGCTCAGACGGATTGCAGACACTCAGCAACTCCCTTCGGTCTGGTTCCGCCGACGTCGAGAGCCCCGGGCAAACGGAGGCGGAACGCATGGGATTGGCGTCGGCCCCGAGGCGCAGTCCTCTCCCGGGATTTTGTCCCGCCGTGTGCCCGCGCGGAATTGGCCGCGCCGGTGGCGTCTCTCGGACCAGACCCCCGCAGAGAGGCGGAACCCTAGACGCCCTGCCCGGTCAGCTTAGGCCAGAGGCGCGGATGGCGCGAGCGTCGCACCGCCTTGCCGCGGGCCCAGCGCAACCACTGCCCAATCAATGGGCAGTGGTGGCGCAAACCGCGCCGTTGGGCTTGAGGCACTCCCGTCCGCGGCCCAGGCTTCTGCGATGCTCCCCGTCGCTGACCCTTGGTACGAGACCCAGCAGCTCGCCCCCCGGATCTGGTGCGTAACCGAGCCGCATGTGCACCCGATCTTCGCCGCCAACATCTTCCTTGTCACAGGTGAGGACCGGGACCTCGTGATCGACAGCGGTATGGGGGTCGCGCCCTTGCGCCCGGTGATCGACGGGCTCCGCGATCCGTCAAAGCCGCTGGTCCTTTTCAGCACTCACACGCATGTCGACCACATTGGCGCCGCTCATGAGTTCGAGGAACGGTGGGTTCACCCGATCGAGGCTGAGGGGCTGAGGGCGCCCGATCCGTGGACCCTCAACGCCGCCGATATCGGCCCGCATCTCGTCGCGCTCTTTGAGGAGGTCGGCTTCCCGCCGCTTTGGGATCTGTTGATCGACGCCGTGCCACACGTGGGCTACCGGCCGGAGGCGTACCGCCTCACCCCCGCGCCCGCCACGCGACTGGTGGAGGATGGCGATGATGTCGAGCTTGGCGGCTGGACCGGTCAGATCCTGCACCTCCCAGGCCACTCCCCCGGCCAAGTCGGCCTGTGGCACAGCGAGAGCGGGACACTCTTCGGGGCCGACGCGGTTTATGACGGCCCGCTCCTCTGGGCGGCCCCCGATGTCGAGGCTTATGCCGAGACCCTCCGCCGTCTCGCGGCCCTGCCCGTCCAGACAGTGTATGGCGGGCATGACGGTGCGTTCGGGCCCGCGCGTCTCAACCAGATGGTCGCCCACTATCTGGAGCTTTGGGGGGTCTGATCGGCCGGCGTGAAAATCACCGACCGGGGCGCACCTTGCAGATCTAGGGCACGGAGGGTCAGGCCGGTCTCACGACGCTCCACCACCGCCCGTCCCTCGAGCCGCGGGTCGGTGGCGAGGAGCGCAAGGCCATCCGCCCTCTCCCAACGGCCCAGGATGTAGACATTGAGGAACAGCGCCTCGAGCGCTGCCGTGTCGAGACCGCTCTCCTCGGTGCGGAGCGGCGGGGCCTCCGCCACCCCGCACCCAAAGACAAAGGACGACCCGACCGAGACGACATACGCGGTGAGCGATCCACATCTGAGCACTTGGGCCTCCGTTGGCCCCACGTCCTCCCGCACCCAGCGTTCGGTGTAGTCGGCGTGGACACCGGTCTCGAGGAGGGCGCCATCGGGCGCAAAGGCCACATGGCCCGCGTCGGGGCGGGGGGACGCCCCGTGCCAAGCGATGGCGCGCGTCCAGGTGCAGACCCCGCCCTCGACATCGATGCGCCCGGCATACCCCTCGGCCGCAACGAGGCTCTGCGGCGGCTCGGTGAGCGTCGTGAGGTCGCGCGGAACCTCGCCACGGTCCGCGGGAACCCTAATGTCGGCGTAGATCTTACCCGCCTGCAGCCAGTGCACCCGGGTCGTTTGATCCTCGCCCCCGTGATGGCGCAGCCAATCCCGCCGCCAGTGGCCCTGAAGATCGGCGGTGTTCACTCCGCCGCGATCTTCTCGGCCGACATCGCGGCGATCAGTGTTTCAGCGCCGGCCTGAAGACACTCCCTCGCGGTGAGCTCGGCCTGATGTGCTTCAGGCGACGTGCTGCCGACACAATCAATCACCACACAGCAGCGGCAATCGTGCTGATCTCCCTCGACGAACGCGGAGTGGACGCAGACATCCGTCATGCCGGCGTCCAAGATCATCGTCTCTGCCTTGAGACCCTTCCGCAAGATCTCCGTCTCGGTCCCAAAGAAGCAAGAATACCGGCGCTTGTGGACGACATAGTCTCCGGGCGCGCGGCCCATCTCCTCGGAGGCGACGGGCGTGCCGGGCCCACCCTCGAGGCAGTGGATGTCCTCCGACCCGCCGAGCCCCGGCCCATAGTCGATCAGCGTCCGCCGGTGGATCTCCTGGAAGAAAATGCCAGGGATGTCGCATGCGTGGGCGGTATCGGCGATGCCGCGCGCCAGCTCTATGGTGTCGCGATAGCCGGGCATGACGGGGATGCCTGCCGTCACATCCATGAAAACGCGCTTCCGGATGTCGGTCACCATAAGGGCGGCCCGGCCGACAATCTGGGTCTGGCGGGGCATGGGCATGGTCCTCGGTTGCGGGACTGCTCGGCGCCCATCAGGCGCAGCGGATCGCCCCAGCGCGCAAGCGCGATGGCCAGTGTGAGTGTGTGGCCGTTTCAAAGCAAGTTGAAGTTTTGGAGCGCCACCGTCGAGTAGGCGGAGGCAGACACGAAGACCATCACAATGAACGCGTTGAAGGAGAGGATAAGGGCAAAGAAAATCCCTAAAAGGGCGTAGGGTTTCGTCTGCGAAAAGACAACCATACGGAAGGCAACACCCATGGTTGCGGCGGCGTCGAGGTTTGCACGATCCGTCGCCTGGAGCCCGATTGAGATCGTGACGTGCGGCAGCGGAAGGACCGCGTGGCTTATGATCACCGACCAAATGGCGCCGAGACTACCGACAACACAATCAGAACCCGACCCCAAGACCGATCGGCGGCACCGCCAAGGGCAAGGAGCCGAGCCCCGCCAGCACGCGCGAGAGGCGCGAGTTGGTCGACCGGAGGAGGGAAGCGATACGCCCGGCGGGACTGGCCGCCCCGAGCGCGGTGGTCCAGGCAGGCTCGGTCACGAAGACCTCCGCACAGCGCGTGAGCGTCGGTCGTCGGGCGGAACGAGCATCGTCCGCACGCCATTGAGCGCGGAGCGGCAGACCACGGTGACGGGCATCGCGAGAGCGAGTGCCATGCAGAGGGGGCCGAGCGCCCTCACCCAGCGGTTGAGAAGATGGTCCAGCGTGAAGCAGATCCCAGCCGCCACCAGCGCGATCACGGCCCGCGTCGCGCCGAAGGGCGCATTCAGGGTGGCGCTCCGAACGTTCTGGTACAGCGCAACGGCTGTCGTGTGTCTCGACGGGGCGGCAAAGACGGTGATGGCGACACAGGCGCCGAGCAGAACCACAGAGAGGAGGAGCGTTGTCCCGAAGAGTGGCAGCCGGACCGAGGGCAGGATCACGGTCCAGTTTCCTGCACCCATGGTCATGCCGTCTCGCTCAACGCCGGATCCATGCGCGATGGCGCAGGGGAGAGGAGGATCACAGCGTAGGGCCAGACGAGAGTGCTGAGCGTCAGGATGGTCGCGGCGTCGGAGGTTTTCAACTTAACGTTCCGCGGGAGCCCCCATTCCCGAAAGACCTCGAACCAGCCCATGTCCTTCATCCACCGACCTTGCGGCCTCGAAGGCGTTCCACGGAAAGCCGTGGAGCTTCAAGATGACATGGTGGTCGGGTTTCACGATCAACCACCGGAGCTGTGTGCCGGTCTTCGGCCTCGTCGACCTTGCCATCGTTCAGCCGCTGGAAGGGTCTCGGACACCAGAGACCCTTGAGAGAAACCAGCCATGAAGGCGGGCGAGCACTTGATGCGGATGCGGATCAACGCCTTCCACTGCAGGGCCGAGGCCAGAGCGGCGGGCGACCTCACCAACGACGACGAGGTCCCTGAGGAGACCCCGTTCAAGCGCGGGCGCCCGCAGGCCGACGGAGACCCTGGCCGGGCCGACACCGGGGCGGCACCGGTCAGATCTCAGCTTTGTCAGGGGCGCGTGGCGAGACCCGCGCCCCTCAGGCAGCTCAGGTCAAGGCCATGTCGGCGGCGTCGATCCCGGCGACTTCGACCGGGGTCTTCATGGCGTCGCGGCGGAACGGATCGCCGAGCTCCTGATTGAGCATCGCCTCGATCAGAGTGGTGCGCCCGTTCTCCATCTGGTCGGTGATCGCGCGCCGGAGGACCTCGGTCAGCTCGTCCATGGTGCGGGCCTGGACACCCTTGAGCCCGCAGGCCTCGGCGATGGCCGCGAAGGACACCCCTTCATCGAGCTCTGTCCCGACAAAGTTGTCATCGTACCAAAGCGTTGAGTTCCGCTTCTCCGCCCCCCACTGGTAGTTTCGGAAGACGACCATTGTGATCGGCGGCCACTCCTTCCGGCCGATTGCGGTCAGCTCCGTGACCGCGATGCCGAACGCGCCATCGCCCGCAAAGCCCACAACAGGGGTGTCCGGGCAGGCGATCTTGGCTCCCACAATCGCCGGAAGCCCGTATCCGCACGGCCCGAAGAGACCCGGTGCAAGGTATTTGCGCGCAGTCTCGAAGGTCGGATAGGCGTTGCCGATCGCGCAGTTGTTGCCAATGTCGGAGGAGATGATGGCCTCCTTGGGCAGCCCCGCCTGGATCGCACGCCAGGCCATCCGCGGGCTCATCCAGTCTGGCTTCGCGGCACGGGCCCGCTCATTCCAGGTCGTGCCCGGATCGTCCTGTTCGTGATCCATCGAGGACAGCGCCTGCGCCCAGCGCGATTTGGCGAGCGCGATCTCGGCCGTCCGCTCCGCCCGACCCGCATCGCCCGCACTGTCCGAAAGCCGCGCGAGCAGCCCCTCGGCCACTTGGCGTGCATCGCCGACGATGCCCACTGTCACGGGTTTTGTGAGCCCGATCCGGTCGGGATTGATGTCAACCTGGATGATCGCCGCGTCCTTTGGCCAGTAGTCGATCCCATAGCCCGGCAAGGTCGAGAACGGGTTGAGCCGCGTGCCGAGGGCGAGCACCACATCGGCCTTCGCGATCAACTCCATGCCGGCCTTCGAGCCGTTGTATCCCAGCGGCCCGGCATGGAGCGGGTGCGATCCCGGGAAGGCATCGTTGTGCTGGTAGCCGCAGCAGACCGGCGCATCGAGCCGCTCGGCGAGCGCTGCAGACGCAGGGATCCCGTCCGCGAGAACAACGCCCGCGCCATTCAGGATGACCGGGAATTTGGCATCGCTCAGGAGTGCCGCGGCGCGGTCCATCGCCTCGGTCCCCCCCGAGGGACGCTCGAAATCGACGATCGGCGGCAGCTCAATGTCGATGACCTGGGTCCAGAAATCCCGCGGCATGTTGATCTGCGCCGGCGCCGAGGCGCGGAGCGCCTTCAGGATCACGCGGTTCAGAACCTCAGCCACGCGGGCTGGATCGCGCACTTCCTCCTGGTAGGCGACCATATCCTCAAAGAGCTTCATCTGCTCGACTTCCTGGAAGCCGCCCTGCCCGATCGTCTTGTTGGCCGCCTGAGGCGTGACAAGGAGGAGCGGCGTGTGGTTCCAGTAGGCCGTCTTCACCGCCGTCACGAAGTTGGTGATGCCAGGGCCGTTCTGTGCGATCATCATCGACATCCGGCCCGAGGCACGGGTGTAGCCGTCGGCCATCATCCCGCCCGACCCCTCATGCGCGCAGTCCCAGAACTGTATCCCGGCGCGCGGGAAAAGGTCGGAGATCGGCATGAAGGCCGACCCGATGATCCCGAACGCGTCCTTGATCCCATGCCGCTGCAGGACTTTCACAAAGGCTTCTTCCGTCGTCATTTTCATCAGACATCTCCTCCACTCGGGGCCCTTGGGCCGCACCGATCCCAGCCTGCCTTCTAGCGAGCCTTCCCCCCTTGGTTTAGGGCCAGATGCGGCGCAGTCATGGGGCCAATTCCGCCACTTTCTCCGCGATCAGTTCGATCCCAGGCCCGATGCGCGCCGACGAGATCGAGGAATAGGACAGCCGATAGTGGCGCCGATCCGGCGTGTCCGGCGCAAAGAACGGCCCGCCCGGTTCGATGATCA
This sequence comes from Pseudomonadota bacterium, assembly GCA_038749815.1. Lineage (GTDB taxonomy): Bacteria > Pseudomonadota > Alphaproteobacteria > Rhodobacterales > Rhodobacteraceae > Algicella. The sequence continues at coordinate 9,357 of JBCDHQ010000174.1, forward strand.
CGCCCTCGGGGTGGAGCGCGCGGGCCAAATCCTCAGCGTCGACCGCGTCCGGTGTGGCCATCCAGTAGCTGGACCCGCCCTCCTCGGCGGAGCCCGCGATTGTCAGGCCATGCTGGCGGAGCGCCTGGGCCATCACGTGGCGCCGGCGCTGATACGTCTTGCGGAGCCGGTTGATCTGCGCGTCATAGTGGCCGAGCGAGAGGAAATTGGCCGCCGTCCGCTGCATGAGCCCCGGCGGGTGACGCAGAACCGTGCTCCGCAGCGCCCGCGCCGCCTCGATAAAGGGTTCCGGCGCAACGAGATAGCCGAGCCGGAGGCCCGGAAAGAGCGACTTCGAGAACGAGCCGATGTAGATCACGC
>JBCDHQ010000175.1:0-9705 GCA_038749815.1 Pseudomonadota bacterium
CTCTTCGTCGGTCTGCGCCAAGCTCGCCGATTGAGTGCAGCATGGCGCGACGACCACAACCACCACCGCCCGCAGACGAGCCTCGACGGGCTCACGCCGCGGCAATACTTCAACCGCTCAGAGAAAGACCAAACCCGGAACAAACTTACCTTCTCAACGACGACAATCCAGGGAGCAGGTCAGGCTCCACACCGAGCATGGCTTGCAGGTTCGGACCAAGAAGCGCCGCAAGCGACCCACGTCGCACCCACAGTGCCGGAAAGGCCGATGCAGCGATTGTCTTTGGACGTCGTCAGTGACCAGTTGGCTGACTGCCGCCGGTTCCGCGTGCTGAACATCGTGGACGACCACAGCCGGTTCTGTCCTGGCCAGATTGTCGATGTGTCGATCCCCGGAGCACGCGTTGGGCGGTTCCTCGACGACCTGGCGCAGCGCGTCGGCTTGCCAGAAGAGATCATCCTCGACAACGGCCCTGAAGGCACCAGCACGGCCATGTTCGATTGGTCCGAGCGGACCGGCGTGCGCCTGCGGTTCATCGAGCCAGGCAGGCCGGTGCAGAACGGCTTCGTGGAGAGTGTCAACGGCAAGTTCAGAGACGACTGTCTAAACCTCCACTGGTTCCGATCCTTCCGCCACGCCCGCGAAGAAATCGGGTGATGGCGAAATTACTACACCACCAAGCGTCCTCATTCGGCGCTCGGATACCTCTCCCCAACCGAGATCTTAATGAAACCCACCGCGCCAGCGCTTGAGCCTCTTGCGGTCTCCACCCTGCCGCTCAACACAGAAACCCAACGGGAAACTTCCAGATCAAAACGGCCCTAGTCGAGGGGGAAGGTCAAGATCAATAATGAAGGTGAGGTTTCGTGGGCTACCAACGGGCTCGCCAAGATGCTCGTCCAGCGCTTGCTTCGCGCAGTCTCTGGCCAACCGCGTCACCGTCGCCGATATGTCTTCAGAGGCGCCCGCACTGAGCCTGAACTGTTCCAGCGCCTCGAGCGAGTGTCGCAGCCCCTATAGAGATACCTTAGCGTCGAGGCAGCGCAAAAAAGTGGGTTTGCCCGTTTGAGTCTATCGCCTGATGTGCTCGTTCGGTCGTGGTTACACCGGTCATTTCGCAGCTCTCCTGGGATGTTGGGTCAGAATATGGTGCGCCTCGAAATCTCCATGTAGGCCATTTTCATCAAGAAATACGTGGCGGAGAGAGAGGGATTCGAACCCTCGAAACGGTTGCCCGTTTACACACTTTCCAGGCGTGCGCCTTCGACCACTCGGCCACCTCTCCGGTGAAGGAGGCGTACACCACTCGTCGGAGACTCTGCAAGACCGTCGGAGTTTGCGGGTGACCACGCATTTTTTCGAGCGCAGGCTCTGCTTTTGCGGGGGGTCTTCCCAACGTCGATGCTGAGATCGAAGGCGTGGACCTCGAGCGGGGCAGCAAAATGGAAGAGCAGTCTGCTCGGGACGTCTGTCTGGTCCCGTTGCTGGCGCGGGAGGGGTGCCATCTTCTTTGCGGAAAATGGAGAGGAAGACGGACCCGCATGGACACCGTTCGCGCGAGGGTCAGGCCGAAGCGCCGTAGCTCTGGACGAATGGCAGCGTGCACGTGCTGAAGCTCAGCCTGTATGAGTTCTTGGGGCCGAGATGCAGAGGGCGTTGAGAGGGGCTCTGGTTCTGCCGGCCACACCGGTCATCAGTGCCATGGCGGTCAACTGGGGGCGCGGATCGACTGGAGATGTGCCCCATATGCGGGCCGCGAGCCTGGCTGTGTCAGCGCCACGCCTGAACCAAAGTGGTGGATTCCGGTGCATCGCCACGAGGGGACCGGTGACGTGGGGGTCGTGATGCAGCGCTCTTGCCGCCCACGAAGCTGCGGGCGTTCCGCCGGGCTATGACCGGCGGCTGATCGACGGCATCCTCTCGCGGCCAGCGCCGGGCCGTCATGGCCCGCGCAGGACGCTTTGCAATCACTCCGTGCGCCCTCGAGTGGGATCGTCGTCTTGTGGCCTTATCGGAGGCTTCCGATGTCGACATCTTGGTGATTGCTTCGTCGTGCGTGCGCGGAGATCAGAACGGTGTCGCCACGATAAAGACGGACATAGCCGCGTGGGACAGGCTGACGGCCGAAACCCACACCGCTCCACTGAACCTGACGCCTGGCCACGCAGGGGGCACTCTGGATGGGCATGTCCTCGGTGACCTCCGCCAGGGATCGGGTCCGGCCGACGACGCCATGCGATCCGGGACCTCGCCGCCGAGCTGGCGCCTCTGCGCCCCCCGCGCCGACAGCTTCGGCATGTGTCGAGACCCTTGGTTATGAACCACTCCTGCCGAAGCCGGAAGCGGGTCGTCGAAGCGCCGACTTTAGACATCATGGCGGGCCCGGCGCTCAGGCGAGTGGTCCGCGCTCTAGACGCATCCCCGCGACGAGGTGTCCGCCATCCTCGCCCAACAGCGCCTGAGATCGGTCGCGGCGGCGACGGCGTGGGTCGCACCGGTCGTCCTGCAGACCCGCCCGAGGCGAGACCAGGTCCCACGACCGGAGAACTCCTGTCTCGGTCAGTGGGACCCGGTCTCGAACGCGGCGATCCAGTCTTTGAACGCCGGTGCTAAGAGCGCTGCGAACGGGGCTGCGCGTTCGGCGTGCTCGGCGCGGTACCACCCTTCCTCATGGAGGAGGTTCATGGTCCCGATCACGGCCCCCTCCAGTGTCACCGGCACATTCAAAACCGAGGCGCAGCCGAGCCGCGCGATCGATTCGTGGTCGGGAAAGACCGCACGAATGTCCTCGGCCGTGCTCCCGAGGAACGGCTCCCCGCGGCCGAGGACCTGCTCGCCCCACTCGGTCAGCTCCCCAAGGGGCTTGCGCCCCTTGACCGGGTAGGTCTCGGGCGCCGAGGAGTACACGCGCGCCGCTGCATGCGCCGCCCGGTCAACGACCATCAGCGTAAAGAGCTTGTGCCCGATCACCTCGTTCATATGCGCGTCCATCGCATCGAAGAGCGGATCCGCAGTGGCGAGGACGGCCAGACGCTCGGCATCGGTCATGGGCGCGTCTCCGGTTTTGGGGGGCGCTCGGCCAGGAGGCCCTCGGGGCGCAAGCGCATGACGACGATGAGGGCGGTCCCGATGATGATCTCGCGCAGCGCTGCGCCCCCGGCACCCGACAACCCGTGGAAGAGCGGCTCGATAAACCGGCTCCCCTCGAGAATGGCGATGACGAGGACAGCGCCGAGGACCGCGCCCGCGGTGCTGCCCGTTCCCCCTGCAGTGAGCGCCAGAAAGATGTAGATCGTGAGAAGCGGCCGGAAGATGTCGGGCGCCACGTAGCTTGTGAAATGCGCATAGGCCGCCCCGGCAAGGCCCAGAAGCCCGGCGCCGATCGCGAACGCCTGCACTTTGAAGCGGCGGACGGGCTTGCCCGCGACGGCGGCGGCGGTCTCGTCATCCCGAATGGCGCGGAGCGCCCGGCCATAGGGGGAGCGGCGGAGGCGCTCCGTCATCCACCACGCAAGCGCCACAGCCACTGCCAGAAGCGCCGCAGAAAGTGCGTTGAACTGAAGCGGTGTCAGCGTTCCGCGAAACGGGCCTGGGATGCCGGGGATCCCATCCGATCCGTTGGTGAGCCAGATCTCGTTCGCCGCGATCAGCCGGATGACCTCCCCGAAGCCGAGCGTGACGATTGCCAGGTAGTCGCCCCGGAGGTTCAGCGTCAGCCGCGAGAGGAGCGCCCCGGCAAGGCTCGCCACCGATATCGCGATGACAATCCCCAACGCGATTGGCAGGCCCAGCGCGACGGTTGCGAGCGCCGACGCATAGGCGCCGAGCGCAAAAAAGCCCGCAAGCCCCAAATTGACCATGCCGGCCATGCCCCAGATCACGTTGAGCCCGAGCGCCAGCAGCGCGTAGATCCCCGCGAAGGTCAGGGTGGCAAGAAGGTAGCTCAGCATCAGTACGCCCTCTCGCCGAGCAAGCCGCGCGGCCGGAACGCCAGAACGAGCACGATGGCGATGAACCCGACAGCGCTCTTGTAGGAGGGCGAGAGGACGAGGACCGACAACTCCTCACCGATCCCGACGACCATCGCGCCGAGCGCCGCGCCCGGGATCGAACCGAGGCCGCCCACCACCGCCGCCGCAAAGATCGGCAGAATGAACCGAAACCCGGTCAGCGGATCGATCGACGTGCCGAGCCCGAGGAGCATCCCCCCGGCGCCGACCAGCCCCATGCCGATAAAGACCGTCAGGCGACCGATCCAAACCGGATCGATGCCCTTCAGCTCCGCCAGCGTCGGGTTGTCGGCCACAGCTCGCATCGCTTTGCCGATCCGGCTGAACTTCAGTGCGGCGAAGACGACCCCCATGATGATCAGCGCCAGCACCAGGTTCTGAACTTGTTGGGGGCCGACCCGGACACCCCAAACCCGCCAATCCCGGACAAGCGGCAGATCGTAGCCCCTGAGCTCGTTGCCGAACCCAAAGCGGACCATGTTCTCAAGGACAATCGTCAGGGCAATCGAGGCAATGGCCGCCGTCAGCGCACCGTAGGGGCGAAGGGGCTTCAGGGCGACCTCGTCGGAGATCAGTCCGACAAGCGCCGCCACCAAGAAGGCCGCGATCAGCGCCGGTGCGGCGGGCAGGCCAAGCCACACATTCGCGGCATAGCCGGCAAAGGCACCGATCGTTGCGTGGCTCGCCACCGAGAAGTTCGGGAACCGCAGCACGGCGAAGATCGCAGTAAAGCCGATGGCGGGAATGGCCAGCAGCGTGCCGCTGATGAGACCGTTGATCAGTAGCTGCGGGAGGAGGTCCATCTTGGTCTGCTTGTCATGGAGAAACCCGTCCGCCGACTGCGGACGACAGGAAGGTGGGTCGCCCGGTGCGGGCGACCCGGCGCTCAATCAGACGCGTTTGTAGTCGGAGGGTGCAGCACCCGAGATCGACTTGAAGATGAAGCTCGTCCCCGTGATGTCGCCGATCTCGTCAAAAGCGCAGGGACCCGACGCGCCCTGGTAGTTGATCCCGCCGTCGAGTGCGGCGAGGCCGTCGACAGCGCTCTCGACCACGGTGCCGTCGCCCTGGCTGATCGTGCGCACATTGGCCCGGACCGTGTCCCCGGTCGCAGCGCCACCCGCCGCCATGGCCAGGATGGTCAGGCTCGCATGGTCGTAGGTCTGTGCCGAATAGGGGTCGACATCCTCGACGCCGAGGATCGCCTGCACATTGGCATAGGCACCGCCGCCCACCGCAGGCGCGCCCTCCCAAGTGAAGAGACCCTCGGTCACCTCCGCCGGCAGCGCCTCCAAAACAGAGCTGTTGACGGCATAGGCCGGCCCGATGATCTTCCCCTCATAGCCCGCCTGCCAGATGTCGCGGAGAAGGACAGTGCTGTCGGCCGCATACCCGCCGAGCATGATGAAGTCCGGGCTGTCCCGCAGGATCTGGTCGACCTCAGAGCGGTAGGTCGACTTGTCCGCCTCGTAGATCAGGCTTTCCATGCCCGCGCCGCTTGCACCCGCGATCTCCTCGAGGATCGCGATCGAAGACGCGGCAAAGGGTGTCTGCGGGCCGATCCAGGCCATCTGCGAGGCGCCTTCCTCGACCATGAAATCGCCCGCCACGCGGATCTGCAGCTTGGAGTTTGGCTGCGTCCGGCAGATGAACCCCTGATGTGGCAGCTCGGTGATGCTGTCGGCACCGGAGACGCACATCAGCATCGTCTGGCTCTCCCAGGCGAGCGGGGCGACAGCCGTCGTCACGGAAGACGCCCACGTGCCGAGGATCGCCGACACTCCGTCCACATCGATGAGCTTTCGTGCGGCGCGAACCGCTGCCTCGGGCGAGGTCTGTGTGTCTTCGGAGACAAGCTCGATCTGCTGGTCGAGGACCCCTCCGGCTGCGTTGACCTCCGCGATCACACCGGCAATCGCGTCGCGCATCGAAGGCCCATAGGTTCCGCCGACGCCCGTCAGCGGGGTGAGCGACCCGATCTTGATCACGCTTTGTGCCCGCACCAGCGCCGGCGCCGCCAGCGCTGCAGCGGTTGCGCCAAGGAAGGCGCGTCTCTTCAAAGTGGTCATGGAAGTCCTCTCCGTTGTGTCTTCAGTGCGGCGCTTAGCCCCCAAGGAAGGTGCGCCTGATGTCGGGATCGGCCGCGAGCTCCGCGCCCGTGCCGGCAGCATGGTTGCGTCCCGCGGCCAGGATATACGCCCGATCGCAGAGCGTCAGCGCATCCATCGCGTTTTGCTCGACAAGAACGACGCAGACCTCCTGCCCCGCGATCTCGCGGATGGTGTCGAAGAGCGTTTGCGCGGCCTTGGGGGAGAGCCCCGCGGACGGCTCGTCGAGGAGGAGGAGCCGCGGCGACACCATCATTGCAATCGCCATCGCCAGGATCTGGCGTTGCCCACCGGACAAAGTCCGCGCGGCATCCGACGTCTTTTCGGCAAGGATCGGAAAGCGGGCGAGCATCTCGTCGATCCGCGCAGACCCGGCCTTGGCGATGTAGCCCCCCATCTCAAGGTTCTCGCGCACTGTCATGGTCGCAAAAATGTTCCGCTCCTGAGGCACATAGGCGACCCCCCGCTCCGCCACGCCCCGCGGGCGGAGCCCGGTCAGCGCCGCACCGCCAAGCGTGATCTCACCCTCGACGCTCGGCAGCACGCCGGTCACGGCCTTGAGCAATGTCGACTTGCCCGCCCCGTTGGGCCCCAGGATCGCAACGATCTCGCCCGCATCGGCAGTGACCGTCACGCCCTTCAGGATCTGGTCGGCGGGGCTGTAGCCCCCGGTGACATTGCGTGCCTCGAACATCATGCGCGCTGGCCCAGATAGGCGTCCTGCACGCGGGGGTCGGCGACGACCTCCTCGAAACGGCCCTCCATCAGATGTGCGCCACCCGCCATCACGATCACCGGATCGCAGAGGCGGCGGACGATCTCCATGTCATGCTCCACGACGAGGAAGGTCAGACCGGTCTCGCGCAGCTCCAGGATCCGCTCCGCAATTTCGAGACCGAGCGCGGGGTTCACGCCCGCAACCGGCTCATCAAGGAGGATCAGCTTCGGGTCGCCCATCAGCGCCCGCCCGATCTCGAGGAGTTTCTTCTGCCCGCCGGACAGGTCCGAGGCCATGTGCTCAAGCACGTGGCTCAGCTTCAGCCGCTCTGCCACGGCCTCGGCCCGCGCGACGAGTTCCCGCTCGCGCACGCGCCAGCGCCGCGGCGAGAAGAGAGCGACCAGGACATCTTCGCCGGGCTGCGCATCACCGTGGAGGAGCAACGTCTCAAGCACGGTCAGCTTCGGAAATCCGCGCGCGATCTGAAACGTCCGCACAAGCCCGCGCTGGCTTATCTCCTCGGGCCTCAGATGCGTGACATCGCCGCCGTCGAAGGTGACCCGACCGCCCTCCGCGGGGATCACACCGGAAAGACAGTTGAAAACCGTGGTTTTGCCCGCCCCGTTCGGCCCAATCAGCCCGGTGATCGTGCCGGGGCGCACGGAGAGGCTGGCGCCGTTGAGGGCGCGCACCCCGTAGAAGCTGCGCTGCAGCCCCTCGGCGTTCAGCAAGGCCTCCGCCATTTGTCCCCCACTGCCGGCCCCGTCGAACACACGAGACGCCACCTTGTGTTTCCGCATCAAAACACACCAACTGGAATGTATGAACGTAAACGTGGACCAACGACCGTCCATGGCCCATCCGGGCTCGGGACTGCAGCGGGCTCGAAACAGGCGGCTGACCGGTGCTTTGCTGAAAAAAGCCGCACGAGAGCAGCACCTGTCAGCCGCGCCTGGCTTTGAGAAGGCCGCTCTCCGTCCCGGCGCATGCGTCCACACCCTCCCGACCCAAAGCCACCTGATCCCAGCCACCAGCGAGCACCGCCTTGCGGAGCCCACAACCGACCTCCACGCCCGCCGCACATCCGGGCAGCTCGAGGTCCACGCCGATGTCGCCGGCTTCCGTGGCAGGTCTTGCGACGCGCGCTCCCTGCGCGCGACCGTGATTGCGCGCATCCACCGGGCCGAGGCCCGAATGCCCGGTCTCGTCGTCCGATGGTGGTCGGTGCTGAGGGGGCCGGGCCTGCACCCCAGGGCCCGCGACCGACACACGCCCGACGATGACATGGCGGCGCGCGGCGTCCAGGCCGTCACTGCACCGGCGATCCGCTGCCTCGGCTGGTGCGGCGAGCTCACACACCATCCCGCCACTCTCAATTGCTGCAGTTGAGATCCCCCGAAGGACGACCCTCCATGACCGATATCCTGATCAAGACAGCCCGCATTGTGGACGGCAGCGCCGATCGGCCCGCAGACGCCGTCGACCTCCGCCTCGCAGACGGCAAAGTGCAGGAGGTCGGCGCATCGCTCACTCCGGGCCCGGAGAGCCAGGTGATCGACGCATCGGACCACATCGTGATGCCGGGCCTCATCGACGCCCATGTCCATGTCAACGCCATCGAGGTCAATCTGAAGCTCAACGGCGCCCTGCCGGACCCGATCGTCACAATCGGCGCCATGAACCAGATGCGCGCAATGCTCTTGCGCGGCTTCACGACCGTGCGCGATCTGGGTGGCGCCACGGGGGCATTCCGACAGGCGATGGACGCGGCGCCCATCGCTCTTCCGCGGCTGAACATCTGCGGCAAGGCCTTGTCCCAGACCGGCGGACATACGGATCAGCGCGGGCCGTTCGATCGCTCCGCCACCGACGGCTACCAGGACCGCCTCGGCATGATGGGCGTGATCTGCGACGGCGTGCCGGAGTGCCGCCGCGCCGCGCGGGAGCAGTTCCGGACCGGCGCCGACTTCCTCAAGATCATGGCAAATGGCGGCGTGTCCTCTCCCTCCGACCCGATCCACTTTCTGGGCTTCTCCCGCGAGGAGCTCCTGGCCGCGGTGGAAGAGGCGTCGAATGTCGGATCCTACGTCGCAGCGCATCTCTACACCGACGAGGCGATCCGCCGGGCTGTCGAGTGCGGCGTGCACTCGCTCGAGCACTGCAACCTGATCTCTCCCGCGACCGCCGAGCTGGCCGCAGCGGAAGGCTGCATCGCCTGCCCGACGCTCATCACCTACGAAAAGCTGCTCGTCGAGGGGCCGAGCATGGGGCTGCCCCCCGCCTCGCTCGCGAAAGTCGACGATGTCCGGCTCCGGGGTTTGGACTCGCTCCAGATCATGGCAGATGCAGGCCTGCCGATGGCCTATGGCAGCGACCTCCTCGGCGGCATGCAACCCCACCAATCGGGTGAGTTCGAGTTGCGCACCCGTGTGCTGCCGGCCCAGGAGGTCATCGCATCGGCAACCCACATTGCCGCCAAGCTCCTGCGGATGGAGGGGACGATCGGGACCCTGTCGCCCGGCGCCGCAGCCGACGCCATCCTGGTCCGCCGCAACCCCTTGACCGACATCTCGGTCCTGTCCGGTCAGGGCGAAGGGATCGCCGCGATCATCAAGGACGTCAAGACAGTCAAACTCGATCTCTAGGGCAGCCCCCAAGGCGCTGAGCGACCGAACCCGATCCGAACGAGGCCCTCTTGCGCCGTCAGCCAGGCCGGTGCGCGCCGGCCACCCCCGAGCCGTGCCCTATGGCACCAGCGCCTGAACGGCCGCCTCTACGCCCGCAATGTCGTCTTCGTTGGTCAGAGTTTTGCCGTCCCAAGCCTCGCCCCACTTGCCGACGCCGTACTTGCCCCTCAGGTCCATCCCGA
>JBCDHQ010000176.1:0-9703 GCA_038749815.1 Pseudomonadota bacterium
AACAACCGCCGCCTGCTCGAGCCCATCGGGAACATCCCGCCCGCCGAGGCCGAAGCCGCCTACCACGCCCGGATGGACGCCATGGCCGCCGCGGCGCAACTTAAACCAAAACGCCTCCGGCAAACACGGGGCGGTTCACACCGACCCTCGCGGCGGTCTTCAGGATCCGATCGCCCCGGAGCCCAACCGAGTGGCACTCACCCCGTCGCACATCGCCGCCCCGCCCAACGGCGTCGCGGAGGACAAACCTGGCCCGCGCTCATGGCGGTCCTGGATCGGGACCCTCCCCTTCCCCGCTGACCGGACGCCCCCCGGTGCCATGGCTGCGCTGGAGCGGCCATCGACCAGAGCCCATCAGGGTCCTGGCTCAAACGCTGCGCGGCTTGCGCCGTCTGCGGCTCCCTCCGGCCGCGATGGTCGCTCGGAGATCTAGCCGAAGATGAAGTCGTCCTGGCCAAGGCTCTCGATCAAGGCGTCGTCATAGGGCGTTCCGTCGGGGTTGCGGAGGCGGATGATCTCATCGCCGAAGATGATGGCGGCCCCCTTCTCGCGCGTGCCGATTGTCAGATCCGAGTAGTGATAGAGACCCTCCCAGTGGGTCAGGTCGATCAGGTCGACGCCGAACTCGAAATCCATGATGAAGTCGGACTTGCCATCGGCAATGAACTCAAAGACGTCGGCGCCGGGCCCTCCGGTCAGCTCGTCATTGCCTCGCCCGTCGACCAGACGGTCGTCGCCCGCCTCACCGAAGATGAGGTCATCCCGGCCCCGACCCCAGAGATGATCGTCGCCCGCTGTTCCGATCAACGTCTCTGGCGCCCCGGCCCCGAAGACCTCGTCGCCCGACCGCGACAGATCCACCAAAAGCTCGGTCACACCGTGATCCGTGGCGCTGCCGACATAGACATGCGCGATGCTCCCCACGACCTCCACCGCCATCGCGCTCACGTTCTGGAGTGCCGTGTCGAAGTCGTCGGCGATCGTGTCGAGATGGTTGAGCTTGCCCGTATAGGTCAGCTCAAAGACCGACACGCCATCATCCCCGCCGGCGGCAAAGACGAAAGTCCGCCCGTCATGCTCCACCACTTCGATGTCCTGAACGCCGCCGAAACGCGTGCCGGACTGGTCGACCAGATGGTCGACCTCGCTGAGCTTGCCGGCCTGCGACACGCGCAGCACAGTCAGGCTGTCGGTCTCGGAGGCTCCGGCGAGGACGAAGGCGCGTGACCCGATCTCCGCCGTTGCGAGGTCGGTCAGCCCGAGGAGCCCGGTGCCGGTGGTCGAATCGTGGACCGCCACCGGGGTCATGGTCCCATCGCTCCCGAGGGTCAGTGTCGTCACGCCCGCATCGACACCCGAGGCGGCGAACAGGAACTCCGTCCCGTGAAACCGTGCACTGCTGAGCGCCGTGACATCCCCGAGCGCATAGGAGCCGCTGACCACACCTCCATTCCAGATCCACGTGTCGTCGGCGTCGAGGCGGAACGCGCCGATGCCGGACCGGCCGAAGGACGCGGCGTAGACATAGGTCTGTCCGCCGATCACCGACGATGACATGACCGAAATCTGATCGAGATACCCCGATCCGTCCGCCACCGATGCGGTCTGCGTCAGCGTCCCGCCCGCGCCAACCTCGTAGACCCCAACATTGTCATCATACCGCCCGCCCGTGACGAGGCGTTGGCCGCTTGGCCCGTCGACGAGATCCACATCGGTCAGCACCTCTGTGCCGCTGCTTGCCGAAAGCGCAATCTCGGAGGTCAGCGTCTCGGTCGAGGGATCAAGAATAGCGAGAGTGCCGTCCCGCTCCGACCCGATGGCAAGATAGGACGTCCCACTCACGCCAACCAAAGAGATATCGGACACACCCCAAAAGGGCGTTTCGTCGTCACCAAAAATGGTAAACCCTTCAGAAATGATCGAAGGCATACTCCACCCTATGTCCCCTTCGTCCCCCACAGGACGCCCCTTAACTGGAGATCTTTTTAGTGTACGGCCAATTTAGGAAGTTATAATTCTGCCGGTCAGCAATGAGTAACAAAGCCTAATGCTTTAGGTTTATGAGTTATTGCTTTGCAAACTTTCTTTACTTAAGGTCACGTTCACGCCCGCTGCGAGGAGGCGCCTTTCCTTTTGCGTCCGTTCGCGCCAGTGTCGCCCGCATGAGCGACGCAAATGTGAGACACGAGTTCTGGGAGCGGTTCACGCTCGAGGAGTTGACCGAGGCGGAGTGGGAGGCCCTCTGCGACGGCTGCGGCAAATGCTGCCTCCTCAAACTCGAGGATTGGGACACGGGCGAGGTCGCGATGACCAACGTCGCCTGCCGCCTCCTCGACCGTGAGACGTGCCGCTGCACGGACTACCCGAACCGAAAGGCCAAAGTGCCCGACTGCGTCATCATTCGCCCTGAAAAGATTGCCGACATCCGCTATTGGCTGCCGGAGACCTGCGCCTACAGGCTCCGCGCGGACGGTCAGCCGCTCGCCGACTGGCACCCGCTGATCTCGGGCGATCCGAAATCGGTGCACCGGGCGGGCATTTCGCTTGCGGGGCGGCTGGTCTCGGAAGACGGGATCTCAGAGGACGACCTGGAGGACTACGTGATCGAAGGATTTGAGTGATGTGGTTTACATCAGACAACGCAGCCCCCGCCCATCCCGCCGTGCTCGAGGCCCTCGCCGCCGCGAATGCGGGCTTCAGCGGGTCCTACGGCGCCGATGACGTCAGTGAGCGCGTGGTCGCCCGGATCCGAGACATCTTTGAGGCACCCGAGGCCGCTGTTCTGTTGGTCGCGACGGGAACGGCCGCGAACGCCATCGCACTCGCGTGTCTCTGCCCGCCCTGGGCAACGGTCTACGCGCACAATAGCGCCCATGCTGAGGTGGATGAATGCGGCGCGCCCGAGTTCTACACCGGCGGCGCCAAGATCACGCTGCTGGACGGCGCAGACGCCAAGATCGACCCCGACGCGCTGGAGGCTGCGCTGGCGCGAACGGGTGCCACAGGGGTTCACAACGTGCAGCGGGGCGCGCTGACGCTCACGAACTCGACCGAGGCCGGCGCAGTTTACAGTGTTGAGGAGATCCGCACGCTCGTCGGGCTCGCCAAGGCGCAGGGCTGCCCGGTGCATTTGGACGGTGCGCGGTTTGGGAATGCGGTGGCCGCCCTTGGGTGCACGCCGGCCGAGATGACCTGGAAGGCGGGGATTGATGCCGTGTCGTTCGGCGGAACCAAGAACGGTTTGATGGGAGTGGAAGCGATCATCCTCTTCGATCCGTCCCGCGCGTGGGAGGCCGCCCTCCGCCGGAAGCGCGGAGGACATTTGTTCTCAAAACACCGCTTTCTCGCGGCACAAATGGATGCCTATCTCGACGGTGACCTCTGGCTCGAGCTGGCAGCACGCGCGAATGCCCGCGCAGCGCGGCTGTCCCAGGGCCTCCTGCAAGCGCCGAACACGCGTCTCTGTCACCCGACGGAGGCCAACGCCGTCTTCGCCGCGTATCCCCGCCGCGCGCATCGCGCCGCGATGGAGGCGGGTGCGCACTACTATTTGTGGCCCTCGGACCAAAGCATGGACGGGCCCGACGATGCGGTGCTGAGCGCCCGACTCATGTGCAGCTGGACGACAACGGAGGAGGATGTCGACCGCCTGATCGCTGCCGTGCGCCAGGCCGCCTGACGGTCAGGCCAAATGGCGATCCAGCGCGTCGATCCGGTCCTGACCCCAGAAGACAGCCTCACCGACAACATAGGTGGGTGAGCCGAAGACCCCCGCCTCGAGCGCTTCGTTTGTGTAGCGCTCGAGCGTCTCGACGCCACTCAGCATCCCCGTCCCCGCGAGCTTGCCGTCAAAGCCTGCCGCCTCGAGGCAGGCCGCAAGAACGGCATCCTCCGCGATGTCCTTCTCTTCCGCCCAGCACGCGCCCATAAGTCCGTGGACGAGCGCGCCGACATCGCCGCCTCCGGCCTCGACAGCGGCGATGATCGCGACGGACGCCGGCACCGGGTTCGTCGGCCAATGCGCTGGCTGCAGATTGATCGGCAGATCCACCTCGGCCGCGATGCGCGTCAGCTCCTGCAGCCGGTACGCCTGCCGGCTCGGGTGGCGCTGCGGCGGCGGCGTGAAACCGGTCTCCTTGCCGAGCACAGCAAGGTTGAAGGGCTTGTACGCGATTTCGGCCCCGCGTGCCTTGGCCACCTCCTCAAGCCTGAGGCCGGCGAGATACGTGAACGGAGAGAGCGGCGTGAAGTAGTAGTCGATCTGGGCCATCATCATCCTCTGGTTGGCTGCGGCGCCATGCACACAACAGCTCGTTCAAGTTCTCTATGCAAGAACGGCCTTCGGTGCTACAGACCGCGCACCATAGGGTCGGTGAGAGGGCGCGCGCATGACCGGCAAGCAACCCAAGCTCATTTCGGGCAACTCCAACAGGGCCCTTGCGGAGGCTGTCGCACGGAGGATGAGCTTTCACCGCGGCGAGAAGGTCGAGACGGTGAACGCCCGTGTCGAACGCTTCAGCGACGGCGAGATTTTCGTTGAGGTGTTCGAGAACGTTCGAGGCGAGGACATGTTCATCCTCCAATCGACGTCATACCCCGCCAACGACAATCTGATGGAGCTTTTGATCATGACAGACGCGCTCCGCCGATCCTCGGCGCTGCGCATCACGGCCGTGATCCCCTATTTCGGCTATGCCCGCCAGGACCGACGCTCTAAGGCGCGCACGCCAATTTCAGCGAAACTCGTGGCCAACCTTCTGACCCAGGCGGGGATTGAGCGTGTGTTGACGATGGATCTCCACGCCTTCCAGATCCAGGGCTTCTTCGACATCCCCGTCGACAACCTCTACGCGGCACCGGTGTTCGCGATCGATGTCCGCCACTCCTTCCCCGATCTCAGCCGACTGACCGTGGTCTCGCCCGATGTCGGTGGCGTCGCACGGGCGCGCGAATTGGCGGAGCGGGTCGGCGCGGAGCTTGCGATCGTCGACAAGCGCCGGTCGGGCCCGAACGAAGTCGCCTCGATGACGGTCATCGGCGAGGTGGCCGACCGCATCTGTCTGATTGTCGACGACATCTGCGACACGGCTGGCACGCTCTGCAAGGCGGCGGAGATCCTGAAGGAGTCCGGGGCGGCGGAAGTGCACGCCTATTGCACACACGGCGTTCTGTCGGGCCCGGCGCTCTCACGGCTCGAAGAATCGGACCTTGCCACCCTGGTGATCACGGATTCCATCGAACCGACGGAGGCCGTGCTTGCCTCGGACCGGATCCGGATCATACCGACCGCCCCGATTTTCGCCCAAGCCATCCAGAACATCGCCAACGGCACGTCTGTCTCGTCGCTCTTCAAGCTGCAGACACTTCTCCCGATCTACGAACTCGCCTATCCGAGCCGCCAGGCCATCTAGATGTGGCGGAGCACGCGCGTCTCGAGATGCGCGCGCAGGCGCGCTTTGATGTCGAGCACCGTCTGATCCGGAAGCGCCTTGCGAAGCGCCCGTTGGTGCGTTTCGCGGAGGGGCTTCAGCCCCGCGGCCGCGGCATGCGCGAGGAGCGCCCGGCGCGCCTCATCCTGCGCCGCGACATAGTCCTCGTACCGGATCGCGTGCGCGCGCGCCCCGCACTCAGCGGCGATGGAATCGAGCTGAGCCGCCGCGCCCGCAAATGCATCGACCTGCCGCAGAACCTTGCCGGGATCGAGTGACCGCGCGATCTCCGCCACCCGTTCCGCGTGGTTGGCCTGCCCCGCCGCATCATGGACATGCCAGACGTCTGTTTCTTTTGCCAGAACGTAGGATATCGCCTGGGCCACCAGATCGTCGCGCCGGATAAAGAGAAGGTTGACGGCCTTGAAGGCGGAGTGCGCCCAGTCGATGACGGCCCGGCACGCAGCACCCGAAGGCTCCAGCCGGCCGCCATTTTGGAGACACCGGAAGATTTGGGGCGTCTGGGCCAGCATAATCTTGACGCCGAGCACCGGCGCTGCCGGATCCTTCCCGAGCTGGCAGAGCTTGACGACGTCTTCGCGTCGGTAGGGCGGCGCAGCTTTCTGACCGACAAGCGGCAACAGATGCTCCCCCGGTCGCCCCAGCCCGCCGAGCGATGCCAGATCGTGACAGAGGAGCGACGATCCTGTGCGCGGCAAGGCCAGGATCAAGGTCAGAGAGAGCGCCTTCAGCGACGCCTCGCGGCTCTGAGGCGGTGCGCGTTTTGCCGGCGCTGCGGGGCGCTCCGGCGCGACGGCACGCGCTGTCTGACGGGGATAGCTGGGTTCAACGGCACGCGCAGCCGGGCCCAAAAGCCGGCCAATCTCCTGCCAGGTGGCTGCGGGGAGATCGGGCGTGCCTGGCAGATCGGGAGGGGGCGGTCTCACACCCCACACGTCCTCGAGCCAGCCGAGCCGTGCCTCGATCTCGGACAGAAGCGGCGCGAGCCGCGCCGTCGGCAGGCAAAACGGCGGACCCGGGAGGCGCGCGAGACGGCTGTGTCGATCAGGCTCGAGGCTGACACCCGCGCGGTTGAGCGCGTCTTTGATCATCACCGCTGGGGCGCTTGGGTGCGCGTCGCCCGCATGCTCTGTCAGACGCGGCAGGCCCAGGACCGCCTGGAGATCCTGCCCAGGCTGCACGGAGAGAGCGTCTTGACCGAAGGCCGCCGCATACGCCGCGGCGACGGCCGCAAAATCCTCGAGGTAGGGCCTGAGGTCGTCGTCCAGTGTGGCGTGGCCCGTTAGAATTGCCCGCCCGAGGCGAACGGCCACCCGGTCGAACGGGTGCGCGGGCTCATAGATCACGCGAGTCTCCGCCGCCAGACTCGAGAGCGCGTGGGCCACCTCCTCGACACCCGAGGGCGCGAGGTCCGCGGCCGCGTCCGTGCTCCAGACAGCCGTGGTGAATTTCGGATCGCCGGCTGCGGCCTTGAGCGCCCGAAATGCCTCTGACGCGCGCCGGCGGAGGCCCTTCAACCCCAGCGCGTCGACAAGCTCCGGGAAGGCCCGCCGCGGGCGTTTCAGAAAGTGCGCCAGGAGGGGTGACGCATCCGGCACATACACGCCGCCTCGGCCAAGCAGCTCACGCGACGCCTGCAGGCGCGCAAAGAGTGAGACACCATCGATCCGCTGCGGCGCCAGGTGAAGAACAATGCGCTCGAACACGCGGTCACTCCACGCTCTGACGACGGCGGCGGCGACGCCGCGCCACAAGTTTCTTGCGGAGCATCTCAGCCTGACGCTCAGCGGCCTCCTTCGCGCCCCGAAGCGCCTCCGCTTCCTGCGCGAGCGCCATATGCGCCCTCCAGATCGACACCAAAGCGCCATCTGAGAAGGCGGCCGCGCGATCGGGCACCGGGCCGTCCACCGGCGGGGGCGGCCGGACGCCGAACTCTCGGTCCAGATAGGCCAGATCGGCATCCATCGCCTCTCGGACGCCCTGCAGCCGTTCCGCCGGCAGCGCAAAGGCGGGGCCGTCGATCTGTGTCAGGAAGGATTTGAAGACCTCGTTCCGCTGCACTTTGTGACCCGCAGCCAGTGCCGCTTCGGCAATCTCGGCGGCGGCCGCACTGAGGCGGTCATTCCGCCTCTGGACGGCAAGGCCGTCGTGAAGCTCTGGGCGGCCGATCGCGGTCAGGAAATCCGCCACCGGGCACTGTTTGGGCCACCCAGAAGGATCGAAGGGACGCACCTGAAACGCATCGCTGCCGAAGGCATCAATGAAGGGCCGGAGCTCGGCCTCAATGCCTTCGACGTAGTGCTCAAGCGGGTCGCTGGACCGCGCGAGGCCAAGCTTGATGTTTTGCGCCATCATGGACGGGATGCGTCCCAAGGGATGGCGGGCGTAGTAGACGCCGCGCACCTCCGCCGCGAGGCTCTGGAGCATGTCCGCCAACCGCGCGATGTCCTCGGCCGGCAAAAACAAGACCTCTTCGCTGCTCAGGACCCCGAGTGGCTGTGCCTTGCTGTCGGCCGCCGCCCGCAAGCTGGCCATGGACCGCGCCAGAAAGGCCCGGTGTCGGGACGGCGTGCGGGCCTTCGCAAGACGTCGGAGCGCATGGGTCGGATGTGCCGCCACCGATGCGAGGATCGGCAGCGGTCGCGCCACATAGTGCACACCGTTGGCGGCAAGATGGTCCGCCCCCTCCGCCAGCGTCGCCTGGATCGTCGTCGTTCCGGTCTTGAGCCCGCCGATGTGAAAATAGAGGGTCTCGAACACCGGCCGCCGCGCGGGTCAGAGCCCGAGGCGCGTCGCCAGAACAGACAGATCGTTCAGTCGAAGGCTGAGGCGCGCCTTCTCGGGCCCGTCGGCGACCGCACTTGCCGCCTCGGTCGCGGCACGTTCCGTTGCAAACATCTCCGCCGTGGCCTCCTCGCGGGGGATCGCATGCTCAGCGAGGATCGACGCGCCCGCGCTGCTGATCTCCGCAAAGCCGCCGGTCACGACAAACTCAGAGGTTTCGCTTGCCGTGGCCACACTGACGATGCCCGGCCGCAGGGTCGTGATGACGGGCGAGTGGTCGCCCATCACCGTCATCTCCCCCTCAGTGGCCGGGATCTGCACGCTCTTGACCTCGGCAGAGAGAAGCTGGCGCTCCGGCGTTACGATGTCGAGTTGCATAGCCTTCTCCCCAGCGCTCTTCTCGGCCTCTTAACTCGGCCCGGTTGCCACCGCAAGCGGACCCCGAACGGTCGGATCAGGCCGCTTCGGCCGCCATCCGCTCCGCCTTAGCTTTGACCTGGTCGATGCCGCCCACCATGTAGAAGGCCGCTTCCGGCAAGTGGTCGTACTCGCCCGCGACAACCGCCTTGAACGATGAGATCGTGTCCTCGAGCGGCACCTGCACCCCGGGCGAGCCTGTGAAGACCTCCGCCACGTCGAAGGGCTGGCTGAGGAAGCGTTGGATCTTTCTGGCGCGCGCCACGGTCAGTTTGTCATCCTCGGAGAGTTCATCCATCCCGAGAATGGCGATGATGTCCTGGAGCGACTTATAGCGCTGCAGGATCCCCTGGACGTCGCGCGCGACCTGATAGTGCTCTTCACCCACGATCTGCGGGTCGAGGATCCGGCTCGTCGAATCGAGTGGGTCCACCGCCGGGTAGATCCCGAGCTCGGAGATCGCGCGGTTGAGAACGGTCGTCGCATCGAGGTGCGCAAAGGATGTCGCCGGCGCGGGGTCGGTGAGGTCGTCCGCGGGCACGTAAATCGCCTGCACCGAGGTGATCGAGCCACCGCGGGTCGACGTGATCCGCTCCTGGAGCGCGCCCATGTCCGTCGCAAGGGTCGGTTGGTATCCCACAGCCGACGGGATCCGGCCAAGGAGCGCCGACACTTCGGAGCCCGCTTGCGTGAAGCGGAAGATGTTGTCGACGAAGAAGAGGACATCGGTCCCGGAGGCGTCGCGGAACTGCTCCGCCATGGTGAGACCCGAGAGCGCCACGCGCGCCCGCGCGCCCGGAGGCTCGTTCATCTGACCGTAGACGAGCGCCACCTTCGATTTCGTCAGGTCGTTTTCGTTGATCACTCCCGATTCCATGAACTCGTAATAGAGGTCGTTGCCCTCCCGCGTCCGCTCACCCACGCCCGCAAACCCGGAGAATCCGGAGTGCACTTTGGCGATGTTGTTGATCAACTCCTGGATCAGGACGGTCTTGCCGACGCCGGCCCCTCCGAAGAGCCCGATCTTACCGCCTTTGGAATAGGGCGCGAGG
>JBCDHQ010000177.1:0-9685 GCA_038749815.1 Pseudomonadota bacterium
ACGGCCCGCCGATGAAGGCTTCCGGCGCAACATGGAGGACGCAGGCCCCGTAGCTCGTTCCCGACATCCGCGCATCCGAGAGCCGGACCATATCGCGGTGCCCATCTTTGAGAAGCGCCTTGGGCATCGGGATCATGCCCCATTCCGGCATGCCGGGCCCGCCCTGAGGCCCGGCGTTTCTGAGGACGAGGACGCTGTCGGGCGTCATCGGATGGTCCTCGTCGTTGATGATCGCTTTCATCGCCGCGTAGTCATCCGCAACGATCGCGGGCCCCTCATGGACCATGAACTTCGGGTCCATCGCCGCCGGCTTGATCACCGCCCCATCGGGTGCGAGGTTGCCACGGAGAACGGCAAGCGAGCCCTCGTGATAAACCGGGTTCGAGAGCGGTCGGATCACGTCTGCGTTGTAGGTTCGGGCCTCGGCAATGTCCTCACCGAGCGTCCGCCCGGTGACAGTCAACGCAGAGAGGTCGAGCTTGTCGCCGAGCTCTCGCATCAGCGCCGGCAGACCGCCGGCGTAGAAAAAGTCCTCCATCAGATACTCCGAGCCCGAGGGCCGGATGTTCGCAATCACCGGTGTTGTGCGCCCGATGGCGTCGAGATCGTCGAGCGTCAGCGGGACGCCGGCCCTCCGGGCCATGGCGATCAGGTGAATGATCGCGTTGGTCGAGCAGCCGGTCGCCATCGCGACGGTCGCGGCGTTCCGCGTGGCCGCGGGCGTCACGATCCGGTCCGGCGTCAGATCGTCCCAGACCATCTCGACGATGCGCCGCCCGCAGGCTGCCGCCATCCGCTTGTGCCCCGCATCCGGCGCTGGAATGGACGAGGCACCGGGGAGTGTCAGGCCGAACCCTTCCGCAATCGACATCATGGTCGAGGCGGTGCCCATCGTCATGCACGTTCCATAGCTCCGCGCGATGCCGCCCTGCACGCCGTCCCACTCCGCCTTGCCGATGGTGCCGGCGCGCCGCTCGTCCCAGTACTTCCAGACATCCGTGCCGGAGCCGAGCTTCTCCCCCGCATAATTGCCGCGGAGCATCGCTCCCGCCGGCAGATAGATCGCCGGCAGCCCCATCGAGAGCGCGCCCATGATCAAGGCTGGCGTGGACTTGTCGCAGCCCCCCATCAGGACCACGCCGTCGACGGGATGCGAGCGCAGCGTCTCCTCCACCTCGATCGCGCCCATGTTGCGGTAGAGCATCGAGGTCGGCTTCAGGAGCTGCTCGGCAAAGTCGTGGACCGGCAGCTCCGCCGGCGTGCCGCCCGCGCGCAGGACGCCGCGCTTCACCCACTCCGCCCGGTCGCGCAAATGGTGATGGCAGGGCGAGAGGTCCGACCAGGTGTTGATGATCGCGATGACAGGCTTGCCCCAGTCCTCCTCCGTCCACCCCATCTGCATCGCGCGCGAGCGGTGCCCCATGGAGCGGAGGTCGTCCGGCGCAAACCACCGAGCTGACCGCAGGTCTTCAGGCTTTTTTGCCATGCTCTCCCTCACTCCGGGTCGACGGGGATGGGACGACCCTCGGCCATCGACTGCGCCGCCGCATCCGCCAGGATCTGCGCGCGGAGCCCGTCCTCCGCATTCGGAGACGGCGCCGCACCGGTGCTGAGCGCGTCGACGAAATGGGCAAGCTCCAGCCGGTAGGCGGCCTCATAGCGCTCCAGAAAGAAGTGCATGTTGGGCGCGCGGGTAAAGCCCGCCGGCCCCGCCTGCTCAACCGTCGTCGCCGGCACATTTGCCGCGGAGAGCATGCCGGCCGCACCATGAACCTCGATCCGTTGGTCGTAGCCGTAGACGGCGCGGCGAGAGTTTGAGATCTGACAGATCGCACCCGAGGCCGTCGAGAGTGTCACCGCAGCCGTATCGACATCGCCGGCCCGCCCGATCTCTGGATCGACAAGACAGGCGCCGGTCGCAAACACCTGTGTCGGCTCCTCCCCGAGGAGAAACCGCGCCATGTCGAGATCATGGATCATCATGTCCCGGAAGAGCCCGCCCGACGTCTTGATGTAGCCGATGGGCGGCGGCGCCGGATCGCGGGAGGTGAGCTGGATCAGCTCCACCCGGCCGATTTCGCCTGCGCGCAGACGCTGCTCGAGCGCGGCGAAGCTCGGATCGAAGCGTCGGTTGAAGGCCGTGAGGAACGGGACACCCGAGGCCTCCACCGCCTTCAGGCAGGCGCGGACGCGCGCGCTCGAAAGATCGATTGGCTTTTCGCAGAAAATCGCCTTCCCCGCCGCCGCCGCCGCGTGGATCTGGTCATAGTGGAGCGTTGTCGGCGTCCCGATGATCACCGCATCGATGTCGCCCGAAGCGATCAGCGCATCGGCCGGGCGCACCTCCGCCCCATGCATGTCGGCGAGCGCTGCCGCCGCCGCCGGCACGGCATCTGCCACGGCGACAAGGCGCGCGCGCGTCTCGCGCGACAGGCTCTCGGCATGAACCTGTCCGATCCTCCCGCAGCCGAGAAGACCGAACCGGATCACGCTGCGGCCTCGCGGGTCGGGCCGATGGCGCGGATGACCTCGCGCGCCGCGGTCTCGAGCGGGGCTTCGACCTCGCGCAAGATCTCGACCCGGTCGAACCGCGCAGGGTCAGCCGCCACCGCCGAGCGGAGCGCGCGCCCAAAGGCCATCCGAAGCTCCGTCCCGACATTGTACTTGCAGATCGAGGTGGTCCGGGCGAGGTGCGCGCGCTGCGCCACCGGAACGCCAGAGCCGCCATGGATCACGAGGGGCACCTCCGTCATTGCGTCAATCGCGGCGATCCGAGCCTCCTCGAGCCCACCCTCCCGGTTCTGCTGGAGGTGCACATTCCCAACTGAGATTGCCATCGCATCGACGCCCGTCTCGCGGGCAAAGCGCGCGGCCTCGTCCGGGTCTGTCCCCTCTGAGGCCGCCCCCTCCGCATAGCCCACGAAGCCGATCTCGCCCTCGCAGGAGACACCTGCGCGGTGCGCGATCTCAACGATCGCTGCCGTCTCTGCGATGTTCTGGACAAGAGGCAGGCGGGAGCCGTCGAACATCACGGAGGTGAAGCCGCTCTCGATCGCGATCCGGCACTCCTCGGCTGTAAAACCGTGGTCGAGATGGGCGACCACGGGCACAGTGGCCTCCTCCGCCAGCGCGCGGAACATCGCGCCGAGAACCGGAAGGGGCGTGTGTTTCCGGCAGGACGGCCCCGCCTGCAGGATCACGGCGAGGCCCTCGGCCTCCGCCGCGCGGGCATAGGCGCGCATGTCCTCCCAGCCGAGCGTCACGAGGCCCGCCACTGCATATGCCCCCTCAAGGGCGGGCTGCAGCACATCAGCGAGCGTCGCGCGGGTCATTTGAACTTGGCCACCATGTCGAGAATGCCCGGAATGGTGTGGAGCTGCTCGGCATGGGTCGGCTCGAAGTACTGAACGAGAGAGCGCTGCGAGAGCCCGCCGAGGATCGTGAAGTAGTACATCTCGTAGCCCGGCATCACCACGCAGGGATGATACCCTTTGTCGATGCAAATGGTGGAGCCGTCGACGATGTGATGCGCCTCCCCCGGCCCCGTCTCACCTTTTTGGAGGATCTGCACACCGGAGCCGTAATTCGGGCGGAAGCGGAAATTGTAGGTCTCGTCGTGACGCGTCTCATCGGGCAGCCGGTCGGTGTCGTGCTTGTGCGCCGGGAACCCGGACCAGCCCCCCTGCCCCACGGTGTAGAGCTCCGAGACCAGCAGCCGGCCCACGCGGTCCCGCTGTTTCTGACCAAGGATGTGCTTGATCTTGCGATGGGTCTTGGTGTCGTCGGAGCCGTATTGCACAAGGTCGAGCTCGTCGGAGCGCACTGCGAAGGGCTCAAACACCCCATCGAACTTCGCACCTGCCACGAAAACCTCCGCCGCCTCCGAGCGGCACGCGATCTCCGCCGTTGCGCCCGTCGGCACGTAGACGCCCTCGGGCTCGCCATCCCAAACATCCGTTCCGCGCCCGCCGAGACCCGTGGCTGAGAAGGCGCCAACAGTCACATCGACAGTGCCCGTCGCCGGCACGATGCAGGTCTCGTAGCCCGGAACGGTGTAGCTGAAGCTCTCACCGGCGGAGAGCTTGACGATGTTGAAATAGTTGAGCGGGACCGTGGCGTGGTTTGCGTCCACAATGGGCCGGTTTTGGTTGTCGAAGGGGGGGATGTGCATCTCAGCCTCTCAGGCGGCGCGCGGCCCGGGATGGGCGGCTAGGAACTCTTGCAGGTCGGCCTCATCGGGGAGGGCGGGACCACAGCCAGGGCGTGAGACGACGATCGCCGCGCAGGCGGATCCCCGCAGGACCGCGGCCCGGAGATCCAGCCCCGCCGCAAGCCCCGAGAGGAGCCCCGCCATAAAGCTGTCCCCGGCCCCGTTGGGCTTCAGCGCAGTGACCGGGTAGATCCCCGTCTCGATCTCGGCGCCTTCGAAGAAGGTGATCGCCCCCCGTTCGCCAAGCTTGTAGATCACACGCGCCGCCCCCTCGGCGGCGAGCGACCTCGCCTTGGCAAGGCCCGCGTCGCTTCCGGCCATGAAGGCGAACTCCTCATCATTGCCGATGATGGCATCCGAGAGAGCGCCTGCGCGCGAGAGGACTTTGGCCGCAACCTCGGCCGACGGCCAGGAATAGGGACGGTAATCGATGTCGAAGATGACCGGCAGCCCGGCGGCGCGGGCGCGCTCCAGCGCCTCGAAATGGGCGGAGCGGGACGGGTCCGCCGCAAACGCGGTGCCCGTGACGACCAGCGCACCGTAGGCCGCGTAGTCCACCCGGGCCACATCCTCCGCCGTCACTTGAAAATCGGCGGCGTTGTTGCGGTAGATGACGTTCTGAAAGTCCTCGATCACGCTTTCATAGACGGCGAGCGAGGTCCGCACTTCGCCGCCGACCGCGCGGACATGGGCCGTGTCCACGCCATAGTCCCGCAGCCGGTTCACGCAGAACCGCCCGACCGCATCGTCCGAGACCGAAGTGACCAGCGCCGCGTGACCGCCAAATTTCGCGAGCCCTGCCGCGATGTTGGCCGAGGACCCGCCGAGGCCCGCCCGGAATGTCGTTGCATCGACACTCCGAACGCCCGGGGGATCGGCGAACATGTCCATCCCGGCGCGCCCGAAGACGAGGAACCGGTTTTGGGTCATCGCGTCCAGGAAAACGCTCACGCGCGCCCCTCCGTGTTGCCGGCGGGCGCGTCGTCGAGGATCTCGGGGTAGGGATAGTTGAGGCCGAGAAGCTGCCGGAGATCCGCACTCGCCCCCTCAACGACCGAAGCGGGGAGTGCAGCGGGCATATCCTCCATCGGCTTGACCCATTTGGGCAGATACTGGATCAGGACCGCGTTCCGCTCATGGGTCGAGCGGTTCGGCATCGCGCAATGCCAAAGCGCCCCGAAAAAAAGCGCGACGTCGCCCGGGTCCCCCGTCATCCGCTCCGCCCGCTCGTAGAACCGGTCGGCCTCCGTCGGATAGCGAAGCTCGCGCTGAGTGCCGGGGACGTAGGCCGTGGCGCCGCTCTCGTCCGTGAAGGGGTCGAGAATGACGGACACCTGGGCGTTCATCGGAAACGCGGCGTTGAGGCCGATGGGATGGGTCTCGGGCGCGTGGAAGTCCCAGTACGGGTAGTCGACATGCGGCTCCTGCCCGGGTCCGCCCGGCAGGATCCGGTTGGCAGCGATGGAGCCCATGATGAACTCCGTCCCGAGAAAACGGCGCAGGATCGCCATGAGGACGGGGTGAGCCGACATCGTCGCGAACACCTCGCCCTTGGCGAGAAGGTTCCAGACCCGGCGCTGAAGGCCGAGCTTGCCGGCCTCCTCGGCCGCCCCCTGAAAATGGGTGACCTTCTCTCCGGCCGCCTCGGAGTGCGCCATGATGATCCGGCGCGCCTCCGCCACCTCGTCTGCGGAGAAGAGACCCGTGATCCGGACCGCGCCGGCCCCGTGCAGCAAGTCCTCGACGATGGCGGCGGGATCTGCGGTTTCGGCGGTGAAGCTTTTCATGGCTACACTCCGCGCCGCTGGCGGCTCCGCGCGCTCTCGACCTCGGCATGGGCCGCGCGCACCGTCTCATGCTCCGAGACCGACGGGGTGCCGACCTCCCACCAGGTGTGGCCCTCTGTCGTCCAGCCCTCATAGGCGTCGACGGCCATCACGATGACGCTGGTGCGGTCGGCGGCTTTCGCCCGCTGAAACGCCTCGCCGAGTTCAGCCGGGTTCGCCACGTGCTCCGCAATCGCGCCCATCGATGCGGCATGGGCGGCGAAGTCGACGCCGAAGGCCTCGGGGATTGTCGGCGCGTCTTTGAAGAGGTTGTTGAAGCTCTCATTGCCGGTGTTGTTCTGGAGCTTGTTGATGACGGCAAAACCACCGTTGTCGAGCACCAGGATGATCAGCTTTTTCTGCGTCAAAACAGAGGAGTAGATGTCCGAGTTGAGAAGGAGGTACGAGCCGTCGCCGACAAAGACGATGGTGTCCGCGTCCGCCTCGGCCTCGGCCTGCGCGATGCGCGCGCCCCAGCCGCCGGCGATCTCGTAGCCCATACAGGAGAAGCCGAACTCCACGTCGACCGTCCCGATGTCGAGCGTCCGCCAATTGGCGGTCACCTCCGCGGGCAGCCCTCCGGCCGCTGCGACGACCCGGTCGCGCGGCCCGCAGAGGGCGTTCACGACGCCGATCGCCTGCGCGTAGGAGGCCGGGCGATTGCCCGGTCGGACATTCTCCGCAACGTAAGCGTCCCATTTCCGACGCTCCCCCTGAGCAAAGCTCACCCAGGTCTCCGGCGCGCGGTAGCCGGTCATCTCGGCCCCAAGCGCCGCGAGCCCGAGCTTCGCGTCCCCCACCACGGGGAGCGATCGGTGCTTGCCCGCGTCGTGCCGGGCCGCGTTCAGCGAGATGAACTGGGCGGCCTTGTCGAAAGCCGTCCAGGAGCCCGTCGTGAAGTCCTGAAGCCGTGAGCCGACGGACAGGATCACGTCCGCCGCCTCCGCCACAGCGTTGGCGCTGTCGGAGCCCGTCACGCCCACGGGCCCGATGTTGAGCGGGTGCGTGGCGAGAAGGTTTGCCCGCCCCGCGATGGTTTCGATCACCGGGATCTCGTGCGCCTCGGCAAATGCGGTGAGCTCCGCCACCGCGCGCGCGTATTGCACGCCGCCGCCCGCGATGATCGCAGGACGCTCGGCCGTCCGCAGGAGCGCTGCGGCCTCCGCCACCTCCGCCGCGTCGGGCGTCTGACGTCGGATACGGTGCACCCTGGGCTCAAAGAGGACCGCGGGGTAGTCATAGCTCCACCCCTGCACGTCCTGTGGCAGGGCCAGAAAGGCCGGCCCACACTCCCCCGGGTCGAGCATCACGGCGAGCGCTGCGGGTAGCGACTGGATGACCTGTGCTGGATGGGTGATCCGATCCCAGTACCGCGTGACGGCCTTGAACGCGTCGTTGAGCCCGTGTGTCGGGTCGTTGAAATGCTCAATCTGTTGGAGCACCGGGTCGGGCAGCCGGGTCAAGAACGTGTCGCCGCAGAGCATCAGCAGAGGCAGCCGGTTCGCATGCGCCAGCGCCGAGGCCGTCAGCAGATTGGCCGTCCCGGGTCCCGCCGAAGCGGTGCAGAGCATGAAGCGACGACGGAGGTGGTACTTTGCGTAAGCCGCTGCGGCGAACCCCATGCTCTGCTCGTTCTGCCCGCGATAGAGGGGCAGCGTCTCGCGGTGGTCGTAGAGCGCCTCGCCAAGGCAGGTCACATTGCCATGCCCGAAGATCCCGAAACCGCCGCCGCAAATCCGCGTGCGGGCGCCGTCGATCTCGATGAACTGCGCGTCCAGCCAGCGAATGATGGCCTGGGCCGTCGTCAGACGGATGGTCTCGTCGGACATGGGTCGCGTCCTCCCCGACGCCGTGGAATGGGTCGCCGGCACTTCTGCGTTGCCAGCCGCTGGATTTGAGGTTACGCGAATTGCAACCGGTTGCAACCGGATTTGGGGAGGACCAGACAGCCATGCGCGAGGCCGAAATCGGCATCGGGATCATTGGTGGCGGCTACATGGGCAAAGCACATGCCGTCGCGATGGCCGCTGTTGGCGCCGTATTCGACACAGCCCTGCGCCCGCGACTGACCTCTGTCGCGGCCTCCTCCCTCGCGAGCGCCGAGCGTTATGCGACGAGCTTCGGTTTCGCACGCGCGTCCGCGAACTGGCGCGGCGTCGTGGAGGATCCAGATGTCGAGGCGGTTGTCATCGCCTCCCCGCAAGAGACGCATCGCCAGATTGCTGAGGCGGCCGTGGCCCTTGGCAAGCCTGTCTTCTGCGAAAAGCCGCTTGGCGCGTCGCTCGACGATGCGCGCGCCATGGTCGCCGCGGTCGAGACGGCCGGGGTCGCCAATATGATCGGGTTCAACTACGTCCG
Organism: Pseudomonadota bacterium; assembly: GCA_038749815.1. Taxonomy (GTDB): domain Bacteria; phylum Pseudomonadota; class Alphaproteobacteria; order Rhodobacterales; family Rhodobacteraceae; genus Algicella. Next base: position 8,395 of record JBCDHQ010000177.1, read on the forward strand.
GACGCCCGCGACGCAGTTCGCGCGTCAGCTGATTGCTGAAGGTGCGATCGGGCGCGTGGTGTGGTTCCGGGGCGAGCACACCGAGGATTTCTATGCCGATGCGAGCCGGCCTGCGACCTGGCGGGCGGCGGGCGACGCGAACGGCACGCTCGGCGATCTCGCGCCCCATATGATCAACGCTGCGCTGGCGCTCGTCGGGCCGATGTCGGAGGTGATGGCGGACATCGAAACCGTGCACCCGACCCGCGGCGGAATGCCTGTCTCAAACGACGATCAGGCCCAGATGATGGTGCGGTTTGCCGGCGGCGCCTCCGGCCACCTCTTCTTCAGCCGAATCGCACATGGCCGGAAGATGGGGTACATCTACGAGGTCACCGGCACCGATGGGGCAATCCGCTTCGATCAGGAGGATCAGAATGCCCTCTGGCTCTACCGGGCGGAGGGGGCGGAGGCGACACGCGGCTTCGTCAAGATCCTGACGGGGCCCGCGCATCCTGACTACGCCGCCTTTTGCCAGGGACCGGGGCATGGCACCGGCTACCAGGATCAGATCATCATCGAGGCGCGCGATTTTCTGCATGCCATCCACACCGGCGCGCCTGTCTGGCCAACGTTCCGCGACGGCCTTGCGGTGGCGGAGGTTGCGGCCACCGCGCGCCGCTCTGCCGCCGATGGCGCGTGGCGCACTGTCAACGAGGACCCCTCATGAGCATCCAAATCGGCAACGCCCCCTGCTCCTGGGGTGTGGAGTTCGCGAACGACCCGCGCAACCCCGACTGGCGGGACGTGTTGCGGGAGGCCGCCACAGCGGGATACACGGGGATCGAGCTCGGCCCGGTCGGCTTCATGCCCGAGGACCCCCCGCAAGTGGCCGATGCGCTCGCCGAACACGGGCTGACCCTGATCGGCGGTGTCGTCTTCCGCCCGTTCCACGACCCGGCCGCATGGGACGACGTGATGGACGGCGCGGTGCGAACCTGCAAGGCGCTGACGGCCCATGGGGCGGACCACCTTGTCCTGATCGACTCGATTTCGCCCCGCCGCGCACCGACGGCCGGCCGGGCCGAAGCCGCCGAGCAGATGGACGCTGCGGAATGGGCGGCCTATCGCGACCGCCTCGCCACTGTCGCTCGGATCGGAGCAGAGGAGTACGGCCTCACAGTCGGCATCCACGCCCATGCTGCGGGCTTTATGGACTTTGAGCCTGAGCTTGAACGACTGCTTGATGAGGTCGACGAAAAGATCCTCAAGATCTGCTTCGACACCGGCCACCACTCCTATGCCGGGTTTG
>JBCDHQ010000178.1:0-9638 GCA_038749815.1 Pseudomonadota bacterium
CGTCTTTGTCGTCTCGGCGATGATGGCGGGCGTTGCGGGGGCGCTTTATGTGCCGCAGGTCGGCATCATCAACCCGTCCGAGTTCTCGCCGGCAAACTCGATCGAGATCGTCATCTGGGTGGCCCTCGGCGGCCGCGGGACCCTGGTCGGTGCGGCCATCGGCGCGATCCTCGTGGCGCTCGCCAACACGCTCTTGACGGGCTGGTTCCCCGAGATCTGGCTCTTCGTGCTCGGCGGTCTCTTTGTCTTCGTCACCGTCTTCATGCCGCAGGGCGTTCTCGGTGTGATCGAGCGGGTCGCGCCCAAGCGCCAACCGCTGATCCGGGAGGCCGAGGCATGACCTCGCAGCTCTATCTCAACGGGGTCAACAAGGCCTTCGACGGGTTCAAGGCGATCAACAACCTCTCGCTCACCGTCGACAAGGGGGAGCTGCGGGCGATCATCGGCCCGAACGGCGCCGGCAAGACGACGATGATGGACATCGTCACCGGCAAGACCAAGCCCGACAGCGGCGAGGTCTTCTGGAACGAGGCGGTGGATCTGACCCGCACGGACGAGGCGGGCTCCGCCCGGCTCGGGATCGGGCGGAAGTTCCAGAAGCCGACCGTCTTCGAGACCCAGACGGTCGAGGACAACATCGCGCTTGCGCTGAAGGACGACCGCAGCGTTCTTGCGACGCTCTTTCACCGCCGCAAAGCCGCCGACGACGCCCGGATCGGTGAGCTTTTGCATCTGGTGAAACTGACCGACCACCGCGCCCGCCTCGCCGCCGATCTCTCCCACGGTCAGAAACAGTGGCTCGAGATCGGCATGCTGCTGGCCCAGGACCCCGAGCTTCTCCTGGTCGATGAACCCGCCGCCGGCATGACCGACGCCGAGACCATGCGCACCGCCGAGCTTTTGAAGGAGATCGCCGGCCAGCACACCGTCATCGTGGTCGAGCACGATATGGAGTTCGTCCGCGCCTTGGGTTGCAAGGTCACCGTGCTGCACCAGGGCTCGGTCCTGGCGGAGGGCTCCATCGACCATGTCAGCGCCAACAAACAGGTGATCGAGGTCTACCTTGGCCGCTAACGGGGCCTCGGTCGACCGGGCCGCCATCGTGGCCTTTGTGGAGCGGCATGCCTCGCCCCCACCCCGTGGCGCCCTCGCAAGCCGCCTCGTCGACCCGGAGAGCCGAAGCGATCCGACCGCTGGCACGGACGATCTTCTGCGCCACTACGGCATCGCCGGGGACGATGCGTTCGAGTTCATGGAAGCCTTCGGGAAAGACTTCGATGTCGATCTCTCAGGCTACCGGTGGATTTTCCACCACAATGACGAGGGGTATCACCTGAGCTTCATACGCTTCCACTCGGCCAGCCGAGCCGTTGCGCGGATCCCGATCTCGATCGACCTTCTTTTGGCGGCAGCCAAATCGGGCGTCTGGCCGGTCGACTATCCGCAGGGCGTGATGGAGTGGGCCGTTAGGCGGCAAAGGGCATGGGAGCGGGCCGGTATGACCGTTTTCCTTGGCTTTGTCGCCTCCATCCTGCTTTCCATCGTCTGGCTCTCCGCGGAGCATCGCGCGGCATGCTGAGCGTCCGGACCCTCGATCTGCACTACGGCGCCGCGCAGGCGTTGCGCGCTGTGTCGCTCGATGCCAAGCCCGGTGAGGTGACGGCGGTGCTGGGGCGCAATGGGGTCGGCAAGACCTCCCTTCTCCGGGCGATCACCGGCCGGCACTTGGCAAGCGGCGGCACGATCCAGTGGGACGGGCGGGACATCACGAGGCTCCCCGCTGCCAGCAGGGCGCGGGCGGGGATCGCCAGCGTGCCGCAGGGGCGGGAGATCTTCCCGCTCCTGACTGTGCGAGAGAACCTGGAGACGGGCTTTGCCGTCTTGCCCCGCAATCGGCGGAGCATCCCGGACGATGTCTTCGCGCTTTTTCCCGTGCTGCGAGACATGATGAAGCGCCGAGGCGGGGATCTTTCGGGCGGGCAGCAGCAGCAGCTCGCCATCGGGCGGGCCATGGTGATGCGCCCGAAGCTCCTGGTGCTCGACGAGCCGACAGAAGGGATCCAGCCCTCGATCATCAAGGACATCGGCCGGGCGATCGACTTTCTGCGGAGCCAGGGCGAGATCGCCATCGTCCTCGTCGAGCAGTATTTCGAGTTTGCCCGCGACCTCTGCGACGCCTACGCTGTGATGGACAGGGGTGAGATCGTGGCGCAGGGACGCCGCGACGAGATGGTGGAGGCGGATGTTCGACGCTGGCTTACAGTCTGAGCTCCAGCGCGCGCGCGGCCGGGGCGAGGTCTCCTTCGCCGGCCGCCCGACCCGCCTCACGCGCCTCGCCCAAGAGGGCTGCGCCAAGATCCTGCTGCCGAAGACCTATGGCCGCCCACGGGAAGCCGTGATCGTCAACACCTCCGGAGGCATCACCGGCGGCGACCGCCTCCGATACGCCGCCTCGGTCGGGCCGGCGGCGGCAGCGACGCTGACCACTCAAGCGGCGGAGCGGGTTTACCGCGCGGCGACGGGAGAGGGGCGGATCGAGGTCCGACTGGAGGTGGGCGCCGAGGGCCGCCTGGACTGGCTGCCGCAGGAGACCATCCTCTTTGAGGGCGGACGCCTCGCGCGCACGCTCGAGGTCGATCTGTCGGAGGGTGCCGACGTGCTGATCGTGGAGAGCGTGATCCTCGGCCGCGGGGCGATGGGCGAGGTTCTGGAGGATGCCGCCCTGACCGACCAGTGGCGTGTCCGCCGGGAGGGCCGGCTTGTCTTTGCCGAAGCGCTCCGCCTCGCGCCGCCGCTATCGGCGCTCCGGGGACCCGGGGCGCTGCGCGACGCGCGGGCTTTCGCGACGGTCGCTCTGATCTCGGACCGGGCCGAGGACAGGCTCACTGAGGCGCGGGCCGCTCTTCCCGAAGGGGCGATGGCATCGGCGTGGCGTGGCGCGCTCGTGTGTCGGTTTCTGGATCCGGACCCGGCGCGGCTGAGGCGCGGGCTTGCGGCGTTTCTCACTCAGTTCAACGGGCCGTTGCCCCGGGTCTGGCAGGTCTGAGATGGCGATGTTCGTTCTTCCGGACGACAGCCGCCAGGGCCTCAACCGCCGTATGGTCGCCGCCGCGCTCGCCCATAGCCCGGGTGGGTGCCCGGCTGCGTCCGAGCATCTCTCCAAGCACAACATTGTGGTGGCCGCGCTGCCCGAGGATCACCGGCGCGAGATCGCGGACCTGCTCGCGTCGTTCGCTGCGACCGGTACTCCGCCGCCGCCCCTTGGCCCCTCCTGCATCCGTCCGCCGATCGACCGCATCGTTGCCGCGCTGCGCGTGGCTCAACAATAAAGGCCTCCCTCCCATGAACCTGACCCCTCGCGAAAAAGACAAACTGCTCGTCAGCCTCGCCGCGATGGTGGCTCGCAACAGGTTGGCGCGGGGCGTGAAGTTGAACCATCCGGAGGCGATCGCGCTGATCACGGATTTCGTGGTCGAGGGCGCCCGCGACGGCCGGTCGGTCGCCGACCTGATGGAGGCCGGCGCCCATGTCGTCGGTCGTGACCAGTGCATGGAGGGGATCGCGGAGATGATCCACGACGTGCAGGTCGAGGCGACGTTCCCCGATGGGACCAAGCTCGTCACGGTCCACGAGCCAATCCGGTGAGGGACACGCGAGGTCATGCGGACCGTCAGGCTGGAGGCAACGGGAGCCTTCGGTCTGGCGACCTCTGGCCTTCTCTGGACCGCAGCCCAGCGCGGTTGGCGTCGCGAACGCTGCGGGCTGCGGTCGGGGGTGGGGTCTCTTCGGGCGCGGACACAGTGGGAGCGGCGATTGGCTGAGCGTGATCTCACCGCGGCCTATTTGATGGCCGCCCGGGCGCATGCTGGCCAGCGGCGCAAAGGGGCTGCCGGCACGCCATACATCAACCACCCATGCGAGGTGGCCGACCTGGTCGCCGGTGCGGGTGGTGCGCGTGCGGCGGTGATCGCAGCGGTCCTTCACGACACAGTCGAGGACACAGATCTTGATCTCGGCGCAATCGAAGTTGCGTTTGGCGAGGAGGTCGCGGCGCTGATCGGCTGGCTGACGGACCCTGAGGATTGGGGGCCATTGCCGCGACATGAGCGCAAGCGCCGGCAGGCAGACAAGATCCGTGGGGCGCCTGTTGCCGCTCGGATGGTGAAGCTTGCCGATCAAACGGCAAACGTGAACGACATCGCGCGGAACCCGTCCGCATGGACACCGGCCGACGGCCGCGCCTATGTCGAGAGTGCGGCCGTTGTTGCCGCGGCCTGCGGGGATGTCGCACCCGAGCTGCAGGCGGCATTTCGGGCCGCGCACACCGCAGCCCTCGACCGGCTCGAGGCTGTGGGATGAGTGAGCCGGGTGGTCTTGGATGACGGCGCGGTGGATCTCGGGGCTGTCCGGCCACAGTCTTGTCGGCCTGCCCTCGGCGCTCGCTGATTGGATCAGCCATGTGGCAGACGGCGTGGCCCCGGTCACGGTCGCCTCCTGGCGCTTCCGCCCCGCGCCCAGAGGTCAATGCGGCGCGGCGCTCGCTGAGGTGCTGTCCGGCGCGCCCTTGGGTCAACGGGTCGCCCTGGCGGCGAGGCTCCCTCTCAGCCGGCGGCTGACCTGCCTTGGACATGCGCCTGGCAGCGGCCGACATCGGGCGCGCGAAGGCCGACCGTTTCCGCAGGGCAGTGCTTTTGACCCCGGCCGGGCAAAGGCGGCTGACCTGACCCCCGATAGAGTGAGAAGAGGAGGCCCTGATGATCCCCGGTGAAATCCTGCCTGCCGCAGGTGACATTGAGCTGAACGCCGACCGCGAGGCGATCACGCTGACAGTCGCCAACACCGGCGACAGGCCAGTGCAGGTGGGCAGCCACTACCATTTCTTCGAGACCAATGCCGCGCTCGACTTTGACCGGCCCGCGTCGCGGGGCATGCGCCTCGACATCGCCGCCGGGACGGCCGTGCGGTTCGAGCCGGGCCAGACCCGAGACGTGGCGCTCGTGCCCTTCTCGGGCGCGCGGCGGGTCTTCGGGTTCAACCAGGCCGTGATGGGCGATCTCTGAATGACGTGGGTGTCGGCAATCCAGAGTCGCGGCACGGCCGCTGTCATTGACATGGTGCCGCCACGCCCCCTTTCGTCGAACCGATGGCGCTCTGCGCTTTACCCCAAACACATGCAGGGCGCGGAGGGGAACGGACTCCGTACCATGTTTCAGCGCCCGATCTTCGGCGCCATGTCGCCCCGTCGGGCGAGATTGAGCGGTTCTGATAGTCCGGCAGTGCTCGGATCCAGCGGCGCTGTGATCCTCTTCGCCACCGTCGACAGCATCGACCTGGATCAAAGGCCGGTGCGGCCCGTTTCCACAGCATCAAAGGAGGACAACTGAGATGTGTGACCACTGCGTGATAGAGAGTGTTCGGGAGCGAATGTTGAGCCGCCGCGACCTGTTCTCGGCCGCAGCGGGGGCCGCCGCGGCGGCCACGGTGACCGCAACACCCGCGATTGCGGGCGCCCATGGCGGCGCGGTCGATATGACCTACACGCTCGACGGGGCGTTCCCCACCTGGTCCGGACCACCGGGCATCATCATTAGTGAGCTCGCGCGGTTCAGCGATTCGGGTTTCAACGCCAAGCTCTTGACGATCGGCGAGCACACCGGGACCCATATCGACGCCCCGCTCCACTTCTCGGCAGACGGGCAGTCCGTGGACGAGATTCCAGTTGAGAACCTGGTTTGCCCGCTCTGCGTCATCGACATCCGCGAGAAGGCCGCGGCGGAGGATGATGCGACTGTCACACCCGACGATCTGGCAGCCTGGATCGCGGCCAACGGACCGATCCCCGACGGCGCCTGCGTCGCAATGAACTCCGGCTGGGAGGCGCATGTCGCGACATCCAAGTTTCGCAACATCGATGACAACGGCGTGCAGCACTATCCGGGCTTCCACATCGAAGCGGCCCAGATGCTGATCGAGGAGACCGGGGCGGTTGGGCTAGCGGCCGACACGCTCTCGCTCGATATCGGCGCGTCGCAAACCTTCGAGACGCACTACGCTTGGCTCCCCACAAACCGTTGGGGGATTGAGAACATTGCCAATATCGATGCGGTCCCGGCGGCGGGCGCGACCCTTGTCGTCGGCGCGCCGAAGCACCGCGGCGGGTCCGGCGGGCCGGCGCGGGTCATCGCGCTCGTCTGATGGGAACGCGGCCGCTCGTCACGGATGCGGCGCCCTCGGAGGTGGCATGTGCCGCCTCCGGGGATCTCCGCGCCGTGTGGGGCACCGGCCCCAAAGTCGAGCGCAGGCCCCGACGCGATAGAAACCTGCGGGGGGGCCTTAGGCCTCGGCCGCACATCGCGACGCGTCCACGCCCCGGCTCCCGACGCGCCAATTGCCTCCACATTCGTGCCGGCGACGCGCGGGGAGGGCTTGAGCGTCGCCGTGGGGGCGCGGTCCCTTGGACGGCAAACGTGCGCGCCTCGCGATCTGATGCTCCGGCTGAGGAGGCCCGCCGGTCATGACCGATCAGCCCGAGGCCTATTGCTGCGAGGCGATGAAGCGCGACCTGACCGGGACCTGCGATCAGCACACCCGCGAGGAGTGCCCGGATTTTCTCTTCAGCTATGATGCGCCGTTTGACGAGTACAGCTTGATCGTCCGAGGTGTGCCCTGGTCCGTGACCATCCGCTATTGCCCGTTCTGCGGAGCCAAGTTCCCAGAGAGCCAACGCGACGCCTGGTTCGACACGCTCGAGGCGATGGGCTTTGAGCCTCCGTTGCACGACGCACCGATCCCCGAGGCCTTCAGGACATCCGCCTGGCGAAAGGCCGCGCCGTGAAGGGCGTTGCCATCGCCACGGTCTTGGGCAGTCTCCCCCTCTCCGCGCTCGCCGAGGCGTGTTACGCGCCGTCCCGTCCGCTCTGTCTCGCCGGCTCGGGCGGGTTTCGCAGCCCGACGGAGGCCTCGCTCTGCGCGTCGGCTACGCTCAATTACGCGCAACTGCTCAATCTGCTCGCCGCGTGCGATCCCAGCCTTGCGGGCGAGGCCATCGAGCGCGCCACCAAAGCCACCGCAAAGCTCCGCTGCAAGGAGCGGGGGCGGCGGCCATGCTGAGACAGCCCCACATTCCAAGCCCGCACACTCCCCACCTGCAATGAGGTCGCCCGATGCCCACGAAAATCCCCCGCGCCGCCTATGCCGACATGTATGGGCCGACCACCGGCGACAAGGTGCGGCTTGCCGACACTGATCTCATCATCGAGGTCGAGCGCGACCTCACGACATATGGCGAGGAGGTGAAGTTCGGCGGGGGCAAGGTCATCCGCGACGGCATGGGGCAGAGCCAAGCGACCCGGGCCGAGGGCGCCGTCGACACCGTCATCACCAACGCGCTGATCCTCGACCACACCGGCATCTACAAGGCCGATGTCGGGCTCCGCGACGGGCGCATCGCCAAGATCGGCAAGGCCGGCAACCCCGACACCCAGCCCGGGGTCGATATCGTCATCGGTCCGGGGACAGAGGCGATCGCAGGCGAGGGGAAGATCCTGACCTCGGGCGGTTTCGATGCTCACATCCACTTCATCTGTCCACAACAGATCGACGATGCGCTCCATTCCGGGCTCACGACGATGCTCGGCGGCGGCACTGGACCGGCGCACGGCACGCTTGCGACCACGTGCACGCCCGGGCCCTGGCACATCGGGCGGATGCTGCAGGCGCTCGACGCCTTTCCGATCAACTTCGGCCTTTCGGGCAAAGGGAACGCGTCCCAGCCGGCCGCTCTCGTCGAGATGGTGAAGGGGGGCGCCTGCGCGCTGAAACTCCATGAAGACTGGGGCACGACGCCGGCCGCGATAGACTGCTGCCTGTCGGTCGCCGACGAGATGGACGTGCAGGTCATGATCCACACCGACACGCTGAACGAAAGTGGGTTCGTCGAGAACACGGTCGCCGCCATGAAGGGCCGGACCATCCACGCCTTCCACACCGAAGGCGCGGGCGGCGGTCACGCGCCGGACATCATCAAGGTCTGCGGCGAGGCGCATGTGATCCCCTCCTCGACCAATCCGACGCGCCCCTACACCGTCAATACGCTCGAGGAACATCTCGACATGCTGATGGTCTGCCATCACCTCGACAAGTCGATCCCCGAGGATGTGGCCTTCGCCGAAAGCCGGATCCGGAAGGAGACCATCGCGGCCGAGGACATCCTCCACGACATGGGCGCCTTCTCGATCATCGCGTCGGACAGCCAGGCGATGGGGCGGATCGGCGAAGTGATCATCCGCACCTGGCAGACCGCCGACAAGATGAAGAAGCAGCGCGGGCGGCTGCCGGAGGAAACCGGCGACAACGACAACTTCCGCGCCAAGCGCTATGTCGCGAAGTACACCATCAACCCGGCGATTGCGCATGGGATGAGCCACGAGATCGGCTCGATCGAAGTGGGCAAGCGCGCCGACCTTTGCCTCTGGAACCCGGCCTTTTTTGGTGTGAAGCCCGAGATGGTGCTGGTCGGCGGCACGATTGCCTGTGCGCAGATGGGCGACCCCAATGCCTCGATCCCGACGCCGCAGCCGGTCTACACCCGGCCCATGTTCGGCGCCTATGGCCGCAGTCTCGAGAGCAGTTCGGTGACCTTCGTCTCCGCGGCCGCCCACGCCGATCGGATCGGGGACACGCTCGGCCTCCACAAGGAGACGGTGGCGGTCCAGAACACCCGCGGCGACATCTCGAAGGCGGCGATGAAGCTCAACGACGCGACGCCCGAGATCGAGGTCCACCCCGAAACCTACGAGGTCCGCGCGAACGGAGAGCTCCTGACCTGTGCGCCCGCGACGGAACTCGCGATGGCCCAGCGCTATTTCCTGTTCTGAGGGGCCTGCTGTCGCGCTCGAGGCGCTGGATGCATCCGCTCGATCAATCGTTTGACGGGTGGCTTCTATCCGCACACGCCAATCTAGGAGTTCTGTTGTGTTCCGGGCGCAAGCCTCTGGCGCGACGCGCATCCACCCCCGCTTCACGTCTCGGAGGACGAGGTTTGGCGCCGGATCGAGGCACGCGAGGATGTCTGGTTTTGGTTGATCCAGACTGACGCTGACGGCTCGAGGCCATGCGGCAGGACCGTGTCGCGGGCAATGGATTGGTCTACAGCGACGAGGGCATCCTCCCAACAGCCGCCTCGTTGAGGGCTGGCTTGACGGGATTGGCGTGCCGGGCGAAGTCGACGCCATGTCGGATGGCGTACGCGACCGGTTGGGTTGGCTCCCTCTCCCGGACCTCTACCGTTAGTGTGATCGATCCGACGGCGCGTTGAACACCCGGTCGGGGGTGAAGCGGCCCGCGAGATAGGTGCCGAGCGCGAGCGCCCGGGTGCCGTCGCTCGCCCAGCTTGTCTCGCCCTGGGAGGCCTCCGTCCATGTGACCTCCGCCGGGTTGCCGTTGGCGAGGCGGATGGCGCCCTCTGCGCCCACGTTTGAGCGGGGGAGGTGGCCGAGGCCGTCGGCGAGGGGGCGGATCGCCGCCGCGAGGCGCGGGTCTTGGTCGGGGCCGTCTGGGTCGAACGGATAGGCATCTGTCAGATCGAACGCGCCCGAGGTCGTCCGGCGGAGCGTCGCGACATGTCCGAGACAGCCGAG
>JBCDHQ010000179.1:0-9585 GCA_038749815.1 Pseudomonadota bacterium
CGCCGCCCTTGCTCGCCGTCACGCATCCGCGTGCCCGGGTGGCGCGTCGATGCCTCCCGAGGCTGCTCGGGCGGCGGCGTCCGCGCCTCCTCGGAGCGTTCCACGAACGGACCCGACCCGCCGCCGAAGGGCCCGCCCGGCGCTTCGCTCTGCTGGGGCGCCCCGCCGCCGGATGAGGGACCGAGGAGCCCCTCGTCAAAGTCGTCGGGGATGAACATCTGTTTCGCGGCCGTTGGCGTGTATTGCTCAGATGTTGCCTGGCTCGGTGCCATCGCGCCGGTCTCAGCGGGGGGCGAGAGCGGCCCGAGGATGTCATCCTCCTGGAAGTGCCCACCGCCGCCGCCGAGCAAATCGCCGTCGCCCTCCTGCGGGAGGAGTTGCGCGTGACCCTGCGGCGTTGCCGAACCCAAGAGATCCTCATCCGCGTCTTCGGGGATCAGGGCGCCGGTCGCGCCGCCCCTCGGCGTCCCCAGGATGTCGTCGATGCTGTCACGCTCCGGCATGTCGCTGCCGAGGGGCGGCAGATCCGCCTCCGGCGGCAACCCGACGGGCGCTGATTGTCGGGGGGGTGGCGCTTCCGGGGCAGTGGGTTCGGAGAGATCGATCAGCAGCTCGTACGGCCCCACGGACAGGATGTCCCCGTCATTCACCGGCATTGGATCCCGCCCGAGGGGCGCCTTGGCATAGTTGAGGAACGTGCCGTTAGAGGAGATGTCGATCACCATCACGACGCCGCCCCGCTCCTCAAGAACGCAGTGGCGCTTGGAGATCGTCCGGTCCGGGTCGGGCAGCACCAGATCGTTCTCATCCGCGCGCCCGACCGTCAGATTGGACCCGGTCATCCGCACCGGGCCCGCCTGGCCCGGGACCTTCCCCGTGGTCTGAAATCTGAGCGTCAGCGCCATGTCCCCTCCCTCAGCCCACCAGCACCGTGAACGCGCCCATCACGACCGAGCCGCCATGGGCACACAGGCTGCCAAGCCGCGCCGCCGGCATCTTGCCGGTCATCGTCTTGAAGGAGCCCATGACAACCACGTCGGGGGGGCCGACACAGGTGGCCATGTTCGTGACCTGCGCACCCGGCATTTTGCCGACAAGCGACGTGATTGCGCCGGGTGGCAAGACCGGTCCGCCGACATGCGGCACGATACCCGTGACCATGGGGCATACATGCATGCTCGAGACCTGGGCGTGGGGCATGGTCATTGCGTGTCCTCCTCCTCTTCTTCGTCCTCGTCTTCCTCGTCGTCGTCGAGGTCGTCCTCGTCCTCGTCGTCATCCTCATCGTCCTCGTCGGGCGCGATCCGCGGCTCCACCGCCGCGGGATCGATTGTGCCGTTGCCGCCCTTCGCGATGTCGATCGCGCGTTCGATCAGTACCTGAATATAGTGATCGAATTCCTCCGCTTTTTCACCGAGGGCGATCAGGTTCATCCCAAAAATCGAGGTTTCCGAAATCCCGGGCGCCGCTGGGTATTGGGCCAGGTCCCCGGGGCCGAGCGTGCCGTCCGACATCGACACCGCCGCAGCGCAGAGCGTCGCGGGGTCGTCGGACTCCGCCGCATCATAGGCCTCGCGGACCTGGTGGCGGGTTTCGTCATTGGGCTTGAAGACCCAGGCCTCCGCGGTCTCGAGCGTCGCCGGCAGGGGCTTTGTGCCCTCGGGGATCATGTCGCGCGCGGCCAGGCAGGCCCACCACACCCCTTCGCGCACCGGCAGCGCCACCGAGAGGAGGCGCAGGATATCGGTGTGCGCATGCTTCTCGTCGAGCGCGGCGAGCACGGTCGACGCGTCCGAGGCCGCCGGCAGATCGAGCTTCGTCTCGATCTTGGCGTTCGCCTTCGCCAACAGCCGGGCCGCCGGTCCCTCGGCGAGTTTTGTCAGTCCTTCGAAACGGCTCATGCTCCGCCCTCAGTTGATCATTGCGATGCCGCCCTTGACCATCGCAAGAGCCGAGCCGTCGATCTGCACCATGGGCGCCTTGAACATGCCCATCGCCTTGCCCTGGATCTGGACCATCGGCGCCTCGGCCTTGAGCATTCCCTTGGCCTTCATCTGGATCATCGGCGCATCGAGCTTGACCTGCGCGGTGCCCTTTGCATCGATCATCACGCCCTTCATCTTGATGCCCGACATCGAGATCTCGATCTTGTTCGAGCCCACCTTCAACGTGATCTTCTGCATCGCCTGGATCGTGATGGAGCCCTTCGACGCCTTCATGGTGGCGTTGCCCATTTTGACCGTGTTGGTCTGGTTGCCCTTGTTGACGTTGACGACATAGTTGCCGCCCTTGACGTCGAGCTGGGTGTTCCCCTTGCCGACCACGGTCGTGTACTTGCCCTTCAAGATGTCGAGCTTGACGTCGCCGTCAGTGACCCTGGTTGTGAAGTGCCCCTCTTTGGCGGGGCCTTTGTAGGTCGACTTCGCGATCGTCACTTTGCGGTCCCCGAAGACCTCCAGCGTCGAGGTGCCGTGGATCTCCTCCTTCTTGCCGGGGTGGCTTTTCGCGCTGTTGAGCCCGCTGACCGCCGTCGCGGCTGCGCCGAAATCGGCGTACGCCCCGCCGGCCATGGCAGAGAGCGGCCCGCCGAGCGTGATCGCCGTGCTGAGAATGCCCGAGGGCGTCGTGAAGTCCTGCTTGCCGAAGCCGATCTTCTCTTCCTTGTAGACGCCGACGGTCTGCGTCTTCACCATCCCGACCGTCTCGTCATAAAGGACACCGGCCGTCAGATCCTCGATCAGACCGACGAGATGCGTGCGCACCTCCTTCACTGTCTCGGTCTTGTTGCGGTTGATGAACTGATCGAGGTCGCCGCGGTTCTTGTGTCCCGTCCCGATCTCAATCGAGGCGTTGTTCTTGACGACCTGCTGGTAGTCGCGCTCGGACTGCATGCGGATGTACTCTTTCCCCGCTTTGTCCTCGAAAATCAGCTCGTGGAAGCCGCCGCCGCCCTTGGACTTGTTGGTCTTGATCCCCTGGATCGTCGCGTTCGCGGGCAGGGGATAGGGTGGCATATTGTCCGCGTTCCAGACGCAGCCCGTGACCAGCGGCTGGTCGGGATCGCCTTCGACGAAATCGACGATCACCTCCTGACCCATTCTCGGGATGTGGATCATGCCCCAGTTGGGGCCGGTCCAGGGCGTGCCGACGCGGACCCAGCAGGTCGATTTGTCGTTCTTCTTGCCCTCGCGGTCCCAATGGAACTGCACGCGGATGCGGCCGTACTTGTCGGTCCAGACCTCCTCACCCGACTTGCCCACGACAAGGGCCGTGTGCACACCGGAGACGCGCGGCCAGGGCGTGACTTGCGGGGCGCGGTAGGGCTCGGATTTCGGCGCGGCTTCGATCACGCAGAGATAGCTCTCCGCATCGCCGTCGTCGTCTCCGTAGAGAAGCTCCTCCTGGATCGCGCCGATGTCACTCAGATCCGCAAACGCCGTCTCGTTGACGAAGAAATGCGTCGCGCGGGTGACCAGGTACTCCTGATTTTCAGCGCTCCTCGGGTGTTTCTCCAGCGTAAACGTCTGCCCGACGGACAGGCCGCGCACATTCCCGACGCCGTGCCAGATCTTGTGGCGGATCGCGATCGATTCCATCCGGACCCGCGCGTAATGGGTGCCGGTGCTCGCATCGGGATAGCGCGCGACATAGTCGTAATTCTCGAGATCCTTGTGCGACCAGGAGCCCTTCGGCTTTTTGCTGACGGCGGACAGGTCGCTCTTTGGCGCTTCGAAATCGTAATCGTCGATTGTCACTTCGCCAGGGGTGTGATGGAGGCCGCCATACCACTCGCTGATCTGATCCTCGCGGAACTCAACTTGCTCGTCCTTCGGCATGTACTCGATCTTTGAAAAGCCCGGCACGGCGGAGTGCGCGCCGGAGCCGTCGCAGAGCACCAGCCTTTCGGTGCTGGCAGAGTAGTCGAAGTAGTAATAGATCCCCTCCTGCTCCATCAGGCGGGAGAGAAATGCAAAGTCCGTCTCGCGGTACTGGACGCAGTACACCCGGCTGTGAAAGCTCTTGGTCGTTTTGTCGCTGAGGTTCGACGAGAAGCCGTAGTCGCCGAGCACGTCTTTGATGATGTCGATGACTTTCTTGTCCTGGAAGATCCGGGTCTCCGTCCGGCGGGTCAGGAACCAGAGCCACGGGCGGATCTCAAGCCCGTAATGCGCCGTGCCGTGGCGAATGCCGAGATAGCGGGCCGAGACGCAGGTGCCTTTGAACTCCGCTTTGGCATCGTCGGATTTGGTGAGCTCGAGTTTCATCGGCTTGCCCACCAGAGTGGAGAGGTCGAGCGTCTCGCTCATCGCCGCCATCTCGACCAGGAGCTCGGGGATCTCACTCAACCCATCGGTCAGGCGCGCGCATTTCAGAAGCGCATCCTCATCGTCGCCGGTGCCCTTCAGTGCGACTACCGTGGTGTTCTGGCTCATCGGCTTATCCTCTCTCTTACAATGCGGGTGGCGTCAGCTCGTCGAGCTCGCCATCCGCACGCAGCCGGTCGATCACCTCGGACCGGATACTCCACAAATCTGCCAGCCGCGCCTCAGTCTGGCTGCTGAGATACACGCTCATGTCGTAGTTCGATACAAAAGTCAGGAGGCGCACCGGCGTGGGGTAATACCCTGATTTGGCGAGCACGGCGTCGATGAACTCCTCCCCCTCAAGAAGCCACGCGCCCTGCTGCACCGTGATCAGCACCACACGCGCGCCGCCGCCGCCGCTTGCGTCATCCATCAGAGCCCCTCCAACAGCCGGGCGAGATCGGGGTCGACCTCATCGCCGCCGGTCCCCACCGCACGGGCGCGGCGCGCCGCCCGCATCTCGTCGAGCTCAACCCGGGAGAGCCCGGCCGCAAACTGGACCGCACCGCTCGGCGGGGGCGTCGGGCGGTTGGGCGTCGAGGGCGCTGGCAGGGCACGACCCGAGAGGGTCTGATAGGCGCCCACCCGCACTTCGTCCCGCCCTTTGGTGGAGACGATCGGGATGACACCGGCCGCCTCCACGGCCGCAACGGCCGCCGAGGTCATCGCCCTCGATGTGCAGGGCAGCTGCACTTGATCGCCGTGGCGATCTTCCGTCACGTGATAGGGCATGTCATCGGCCACATGCGCGCCCCCACGCCCCCCATCCGCCGCGAGGAGCGTCACGAGAACCACGACCGGGTTGCCCCAGAGAAGGCCCTTGAGACCGGCCTTCCGGTCAAATTCCTCATAGGCGAACCGCTCGATCGGGTCGGTGCGGCGGCCATAGGGGCGGCGCAGCATCACCTCAGGTGTCGCCAGCGCCAGCCAGTCGGCCTCCGGCAGCGCGCGGAGCGAGGCCCAGGCCGCATCCGCCGCCACTTCTCCCTCGGCCAGACCATCGGGATCGATCGCGGCAAGAAACGGCGTGCCGAGCCCACCGGCGAGCCGACCGAGCCGCGCCAGAAGCCCCGCATGCGGCGGGATTTTCTCGAATGTGTAAAGCCCCGCCAGGAGGTCGTAGCCCGCCTCCCCCGGTCGCGCATCGCGGAGAAGCCGGGCGAGCCCGCTCTCCTCCGGCGACGGCGCCGCGGCGAGATCGGCGGCGATCTCTGCGGCCGAAATGTCGTAGAGGGTGAGGCTCACATCCTCCCCCGTCTCGATCCGGCGGGCCAGAAACTCGAGCTCGCGCCAGGATGCCTCGATCGCGCGCAGTTCGGGATGGTGGAGCACGAGGCTCATCGCGGAGGAAAGCGCGGCATCGACCGCCGCGATCATGGCCGGCACGCCGGGATCCGGCGCCGCCACGACATGGGGGCCCATCACCCGGCGGATGATCTCATCGGCGGGGCTCGCCTCCACCGCCGCGGCCCGACCGCCGATCAGCCCCTCGAAGTCCGAGAGTGTGCCGACGGGAACAACGGAGGCCTGCGACGGCGGTGGCGGGGGCACGGGCACCGCCGCGCCCATCGCCGCCAACCGCTCGGCGACCTGATCTGCGCGGCCCGATTTCAGTTGCCGCCGGAGGCCTGCAAGCTCCTGAAACATCTCGACATTCGCATAGAGCTCATCAGGATGCAGCGCATCGAGATCGGGCAGCGGGACGGCAACGCCGCCCTCCCCGATCGGCAGGACGATCTCAGTCCCGAACCCCTCGATCACCTCCTCGAGGGCGTCGATGTCGAACTTTATCGCGCGTGCACCGGCAAGGGCGTCGCCCGTCTCGACGAGGCCGCGCGCGGCGCGGCCCGAAAAGTCCCCAAGGATGGCGATCCGGTAGGTCATGGCCTCACTCGAACGCGTAGGTGAAATCGCCATCGGCGACGTCGATTGCCACTTTCTCGACCGTGCCGCCCTCAAGCATCCGCTTGAGGAACTCGTTCGAGATCTCGGGCAGCATCGTGTTGGTCACGATGGCGTCGATCATCCGCCCACCGCTCTCGAGCTCCTGACAGCGCGAGACGATCGTGTCGACCACGGCGTCGCTGTACTCGAACGGGACGCCATGCGCGGTGCTCACCCGCTTTTGGATCCGGCCGAGCTGCAGCTTGGTGATCTCCGCGATCATGTGCGGGCTGAGCGGGTAGTAGGGGATCACGACGAGCCGCCCGAGGAGGGCTGCGGGGAAGATCTTCAAAAGCGGCTCACGCAGCGCCTTTGAGATCCCCTCGGGCTCCGGCATCAGCTCGGGGTCCGCGCACATGTCCATGATCAGCTCCGAGCCCGCGTTCGAGGTCAGCAGGATCAGCGTGTTCTTGAAGTCGATCACGCGGCCCTCGCCATCCTCCATCACGCCCTTGTCGAAGACCTGAAAAAAGATCTCGTGAACATCCGGGTGGGCCTTCTCCACCTCGTCGAGGAGGACGACCGAATAGGGTTTGCGCCGCACCGCCTCGGTCAGCACGCCACCCTCGCCATAGCCGACATAGCCCGGAGGCGCCCCTTTGAGCGAGGAGACGGTGTGCGCCTCCTGATACTCCGACATGTTGATCGTGATGACGTTCTGCTCCCCACCGTAGAGCACTTCGGCGAGCGCAAGCGCCGTCTCGGTCTTGCCGACGCCGGAGGTCCCGGCGAGCATGAAGACCCCGATCGGCTTTGACGGGTTGTCGAGGCCGGCGCGGCTGGTCTGGATCCGCTTTGCGATCATCGCCATCGCGTGGTCCTGACCGATCACCCGCTTCGCGAGATGCGTGTCGAGGTCGAGGACGGTCTGGATCTCGTCCGAGACCATCCGCCCGACCGGGATCCCCGTCCAGTCCCCGACGACCGACGCGACGGCCTGTTCGTCGACGATGGGCAGGATCAGTGGGCTCTCGCCCTGGAGCTCGACCAGCTTTTCCATATGGGCCTTGAGGTCGGCAACCGTCGCCTCCCGCTCCTCAGAGGTCAGCGCGGGCTCGGCGCCCTCGACCTCCTCCCCCTCGACGGGGCCGCCCCCTTCGCGCAGCCGTGCGCGGAGCTTCAGGATGTACTCGACAAGCGACTTCTCGGCCTCCCACCGCTCGGTCAATCCGGCCAGACGCTCCTCCTCCTCGGCTTTGATGGCGCTGATCGCCGTCCGCCGCTCGGTCACGTCGTAGCCCGCGGTCTCGTCCCGGTCGATGATCTCGAGCTCGGTCGTCAGGGCGTCGATTTTCTTGCGGCTGTCGTCGACTTCGGCCGGCACCGCGTGCTGGCTGACCGCGACGCGCGCGCAGGCCGTGTCGAGCACGCTCACCGATTTGTCGGGCAGCTGACGGGCCGGGATATAGCGGGCCGAGAGCTTCACGGCCGCCTCGATCCCCTCATCGAGGACCTGCACCTTGTGGTGGGTCTCGAGCATGGAGGCGATGCCCCGCATCATCAGAAACGCCTTCTCCACGCCCGGCTCATCGACCTGCACCACCTGGAAGCGCCGGGTGAGGGCCGGGTCCTTCTCGATGTGCTTCTTGTACTCCGCCCAGGTCGTCGCCCCGATTGTGCGGAGCGTGCCGCGCGCCAGCGCGGGCTTCAGCAGGTTTGCCGCATCGCCAGTCCCGGCCGCCCCGCCGGCCCCGACGAGCGTGTGGGTCTCGTCGATGAACATGATCACGGGCGTGGTGGAGGCCTGCACCTCTTCGATGACGGAGCGGAGCCGCTGCTCGAACTCCCCCTTCATCGAGGCGCCCGCCTGCAGAAGCCCGACATCGAGCGCCAGAAGCCGCGCCTCCTGCAGGGCCGGGGGCACGTCGCCGCGCGCGATCCGAAGCGCAAACCCCTCCACCACCGCGGTTTTTCCGACGCCCGCCTCTCCGGTCAGGATCGGGTTGTTCTGGCGGCGGCGCATCAGGATGTCGACGATCTGCCGGATCTCCTCGTCGCGCCCCACGATCGGGTCGATTTTGCCGTCGCGCGCCTGTTCGGTCATGTCGGTGCAGAACTGGGCGAGCGCCTCCTCCTTGCCCATCTGCGCCGGCGCCATCGCGCCCGCGGCTTCACCCGGCACGGCGCCGCCGCCGACGGCGCTGCCGTCCTGCGGCGCCATCCGCTCCTCCGGCGAGCCGTCGACGATCTTGGCGAAATCGTCCGACAGCACATCCGGCTTGATCTTCTTGAATTCCCCCGAGATCCCGTGGAGCACACGGCGCAGACCATCCGTCTTGGTGATCCCGATCATCAGATGGCCGGTGCGCACATGGTTCGAGTTGAACAGGAGCGAGGCGTAGGTCCAGCCGCGCTCAACGCTCTCGCCCAGATGGCTCGACAGATCGGAGATCGATGTCGCGCCGCGTGGCAGCGCGTCGAGCGCGCGCGTCATGTCGGCGGCGAGCGTGCCCGGATCCATCTCGAAGTGTTGCGCGATCAGGTGCAGGTCGGTGGATTGTTCCTGAAAGATCTGATGGAACCAATGCACCAGCTCGACATACGGATTGCCCCGCATCTTACAGAAAACGGTCGCACCTTCGATCGTTTTGTAGCCGAGCTTGTTAAGCTTTCCAAAGAGGGCAACGCGGCTGATTTCGGCCATTGTTCCGATCCTATTCTAGATCCCGTCCAAATCCTTGGTCGCTCACGCGGCCAATTGCAACTCATCGGCGTCGCGGCCTTTCGGCCGCTCCCCCGTCCAGCTCGTGTAGCCGAGCCGACAGCCCTCCCCGAGGCGCATCTCAGGCACTTCGCCCTCCTTGAGGACAAGCACGATGTCATAGTCGAACGCGTCGCCGAGGTAGTTCCGCACGATCGCGCGGAGCCGCTCCATCGCGCCGCCGCCGGGCAGCATCCGCTCGTACCCCGCCTTGTCGAGCGGCCCGATCCGGAGGCGGAACTTCGCGGTCCGCGACCACACCCGCTCCCCCAGATTGAAATCGAAGCCGAGCCGCCCGGGCTTGCCGAGCCGCCAGCGGTCCGACGGCTCCAACGTGAGCCAGGAGCCGATGAACGGCTCGAGCGTGACGTGGCTGCCGAAAAACGCCCGGAGCATCGAGACCAGCCCGTCGGCATGTCGCGGTCCGTTCGCAAGGTGCCCGGCATAGAACCGCTTGGCGAGATCCGGCATTGCGTCACGGTCAAGGAACGGCTTGCCGCGATAGCCCGAGATCGCCGCAACCGCATCCGAGAACGGATCGCGCGTCCCCTCATCGAAGGAGGGTGCCGGCTCCCC
>JBCDHQ010000180.1:0-9575 GCA_038749815.1 Pseudomonadota bacterium
CCTGGGATTTGATCGGCGACATCGAGCGGATCCGCGAGTCGCTGCAGATTGAGCGCTGGACGGTGTTCGGCGGCTCTTGGGGCGCAACGCTGGCGCTTCTGTACGCGCAGAGCTTTCCGGAGCGGGTCGACGCGCTCGTCTTGCGCGGCGTCTTCACGATGACCAAGGCGGAGCTCGACTGGTTTTATGGGGGCGGCGCGGCGGCGTTCTGGCCTGAGCAATGGCGGGCGTTCAGCCACATGGTGCCGAAGGCGGAACGCCACGACTTGATCCTTGCGTATCATCACCGCCTCTTCGGGCCCGACGAGGCGGAGCAAGTTCGTTTTGCCCGCGCCTGGGCCGGGTGGGAGAGCGCGCTCGCCTCGCTCTCGACCGGAGGGCATCGCGGTGGGCCATCGGGCGCCTATGCGCGCGCATTCGCGCGCCTAGAGAACCATTACTTCATCAATGACGGCTTCATCGAGCCCGGCCAGATCATGCAGGAGATCGACCGTCTCCGCGGCATCCCAGGCTATATCGTCCAGGGCCGCTACGACATGATCTGCCCGCCCGCCACGGCCCAGCGCCTTCACGAGGCGTGGCCGGGGTCGGAGCTCAAAATGATCGCGCATGCGGGCCATGCCCTGTCGGAGCCCGGCATTTCCGATGAGCTTGTCAACGTGATGGACCACCTGGCGCGCACCCCTTAGCCGCGAGCCCATCCCGCGGCCGGGCAGACGCGCAGGATCAGATCCATGAGCGCAATTGATCGTCTCCGCGTTCGATTGGCGTCAGGAACCCCCTTTTTGAACGAGTCGATAGCCCTGGGGGCTGTCACCCTCCAGGGTGGTTCGAGCATCCCGACCACCATCAAACTCGTTGCGGAAGCGGGTCTTTTGAGGACCCTCCAAACACAACGACTGTCGCGCCGGCGGTCGCCGCGCGCCCGGTGGTGCTCTCAGCGCCGGTTCGGCGTCAAAACCGCGCGGCGAGCCGCGTGCCCTGGTCAATGGCGCGCTTTGCGTCGAGCTCGGAGGCGACATCGGCGCCCCCGATCACGTGAACTTCGCCGGTCAGGGTGTCGGCGAGGCTTCGCTCTGGCTCCTGCCCGGCGCAGAGGACAATGGTGTCGACCTCAAGGAGGCGGGGGTTCGCGCGCGCCTCACCTTCGGAGAGGACAATGCCATCGGGGCGGATCTCCTCATAATTGACGCCGCCCACCATCTCGACGGCCTTGGCGCGGAGGCTGGCGCGGTGGATCCAGCCTGTGGTCTTGCCGAGCCCGGCGCCGAGCTTTTTGGCCTTCCGTTGCAAGAGCGTGACCTTGCGGGCGGGCGGCTCGGGTCTTGGGCCCTCCGGGGCGAGACCTGCGCGGGCGGTCCAGGGCGCCGTGACGCCCCATTCCCGGCGCCAGAGATCCGGCACTTCGGCCGAGCTGTCGCCCTGGTGGGTCAGGAACTCGGCCACGTCGAAGCCGATCCCGCCGGCGCCGATGATGGCCACCCGGTCGCCCACGTCGGCACCGTGGCGCAGGACGTCAACATAGCTCAGCACATTGGGCCCGTCTTGGCCGGGGATCGCGGGATTCCGGGGGCTGACGCCGGTTGCGACCGTGACCACGTCGAAGCCGTCCAGAGTGGCCGCCGTCGCGCGGGTGCCGAGCCGCAGGGTCACGCCGCGCACGTCGAGCATCCGCTCGAACCATGCCACGAGGCCGTGGAACTCCTCCTTCCCGGGGATTTTGCGCGCCATGTTGAGCTGCCCGCCGATCTCGTCGGACTGCTCGAAGAGCGTCACCTCATGGCCCCGCTCCGCCGCCGTCAAGGCGGCCGAAAGGCCGGCAGGGCCGGCGCCCACCACAGCGATCCGGCGCGGGGTGTCGGCGGCGAGGATCTCGATTTCCGTCTCGAAACAGGCTCGCGGATTGACGAGGCAGGAGGAGATCTTGAGCTCAAAGGTGTGGTCGAGACAGGCCTGGTTGCACGCAATGCAGGGTGCGATCTGGTCCGCCCGCCCGTCGCGCGCCTTGGCGACGAAATCGGGGTCAGCCAGGAACGGACGCGCCATCGAGACCATGTCGGCGCAGCCTTCGGCCAGCACCGCCTCCGCCACGTCGGGCGTGTTGATCCGGTTTGACGTGATGAGCGGGATGGAGACTTCGCCCATCATCTGTTTGGTGACGTCCGCGAAAGCGCGCCGCGGGACGGAGGTCGCGATTGTTGGCACGCGCGCCTCGTGCCAGCCGATCCCGGTGTTGAGGATCGACGCACCGGCGGCCTCGACCGCCTTGGCGAGCTGGACGACCTCCGCCCAACTCGAGCCCTCCGGCACGAGGTCGATCATGGAGATCCGGTAGATCAGGATGAAATCCGGCCCCACCGCCTCGCGGCACCGCCGCACAACCTCGACGGGGAGGCGCATCCGGTTCTCGTAGGACCCGCCCCACGCGTCCTCGCGCGTGTTGGTTCGGGTGGCGAGGAACTGGTTGAGGAAGTAGCCCTCCGAGCCCATGACCTCGATCCCGTCATAGCCCGCCTCTCGGGCGCGCGCGGCGGCCGTCGCCATGTCGGCGATCTGCTTTTCCAGGCCCGCCTCGTCGAGCTCTGTGGGGGTGAAAGGCGTGATGGGCGAGCGGATGGCCGAGGGCGCAACGGAGCCCTTCACATAGGCGTATCGCCCGGCATGGAGGATCTGCATCGCGATCCGCCCGCCTGCGCCATGCACCCGGTCGGTCACGCGACGGTGGTTCGCGATGTCATCTGCCGTGAAAAGGCCCGCGGCCCCGGGCAGGACGCCCCCCTCCACATTGGGCGCCATCCCACCGGTCACCATCAGGCCGACACCACCCTCGGCGCGGGCTTCGAAATAGGCCGCAATCCGGTCCCAGTCGCCTCGCTCCTCAAGCCCAGTGTGCATCGAGCCCATCATCACCCGGTTGGGGAGCGTCACATGACCGAGATCGAGCGGGCGGAAGAGGTGCGGGTAGCGATCGTGGGTCATGGACTGTCCTGCGGTGGCTTTACGTGCAAGTAAGCCAAAGGTTGACGCGCATGTCAGCCCACGACGCAACGTCAGGCGGGCGGCGGAATCTCAGCCGGTGGCGCGATCTCGTTGGGCTCAGGTGGGTTGGCCTCGCGCGTGCGCGCCGCAAGCGCCCGCAGGAGGTCCCGCTGGTCCGTATCCGAGAGGGGCGCGTTGCTGAACGTCGTGACGGTGCCAAAGATCAACCGGTCCCCGGTTTCAAAGAAAGCGCGCCAAAAGGTTGGCTCCGTTCCGGGGATCGGCGCGGTGCCGGCATCCTCGACCTTCAGAAAGAGAACCTCCTCCTCCTCCTCGCGGTCCAGGATCGTGATCGCCTCCGGCGGGCTCCCCCGTCCGACCGTGACGCGGCCGGGTCCAGTGAGGAAATCGCCGAGCGCCGACAGATCCCCGGGGAGCGGGGCCGCCGAGACGCTGGCAGTCAGGACCGCTGAGATCGGCGGCGCGCCTGTCGCCTCACCGTTCAAGACGCCGCAGTCGCCGAAAAGAACGCGCCCGCCGGCCCGAGTGACGTCGACGCTCTGCGGATCTACACAGAACCCGTCGGGCGCGACGACCGTGATCGACGCGCCAGCGACGCGGAGCGACGCGCGGTCCTCTGCCGGAATGCGCGTGGCGCAGGCCGCAAGAAGCGCCAGCGCCAGAACGGTGAGCGCCAGACCAGTCAGGGGCCGAGAGCAGCGCCGATCAAAGATCGGCGTAGACATGGGCCTCGTCGCCACCGCCCGGATGAGTGACCGCACCCTTATGCGTGGCGCCGACGAGCTGCGCGTATTTCCAAAGTGCGCCGGTCGCATAGATGGTTGGCCGCGGACCGCTCCAGGCCGCCTTCCGGGCAATAAGCTCAGCCTCGGTCAGGGCGACCGTGATCTCTCCCTTTTCCGCGTCGAGCGTGATTCGGTCGCCGTTCTCGATCAACGCAATGGGGCCGCAATCAGCCGCCTCTGGCCCGACATGTCCGACGCAAAACCCTCGCGTGGCCCCCGAAAACCGGCCGTCCGTGATCAGCGCAACTTTCTTGCCCATGCCCTGGCCCGACAGCGCCGCAGTGGTCGCCAGCATCTCGCGCATGCCAGGCCCGCCCGCTGGCCCTTCGTTCCGAATGACGATCACGTCGCCCTCTTCATAGGCGCGCGCCTGGACGGCCGCGAAGGCATCTTCCTCGCACTCAAAGACCCGCGCCGGCCCCTCGAAGTGGAGCTGATCGGGCGTCATGCCGGCAATCTTCACGATCGCACCTTCGGGCGCGAGATTGCCTTTCAGGCCGACCACCCCGCCCGTTTGTGAGATCGGCTGTGAAATGGGGTAGATCACCCGCCCATCGGCCTCCCGCGTCACGCGGTCGAGCTCCTCTCCGATTGTGCGGCCTGAGGCCGTCATGCAGCCCTCGTGGACGAGACCGGCCTTGCGCAGTTCTTTCATCACGACGGGCACCCCGCCCGCCTCGTAGAGATCCTTCGCCACGAACTGGCCGCCGGGCTTCAGGTCGACAAAATAGGGCGTATCGCGGAAGATCTCGCAGACATCGTCGAGGTAGAAGGCGATCCCGGCTTCGTGCGCAATGGCCGGCAGGTGGAGCCCTGCATTGGTCGATCCACCCGTGCACGCGACGACGCGGGCCGCATTCTCTAGGCTCTCGCGGGTGACAACGTCGCGGGCGCGCACATGACCCTCGAGCAAGCCCATCACTGCGCGTCCCGAAGCCTCGGAGTAGGCGTCGCGGCTCTCGTAAGGGGCGGGCGCGCCCGAGGAATTGAAGAGCGCAAGGCCGATGGCCTCCGACACGCAGGCCATCGTGTTGGCCGTGAACTGGCCGCCACAGGCCCCGGCGGAGGGGCAGGCGACCCGCTCCAGCACGTCGAGCGCTTCCGTGGAGAGCTGCCCGCTCTGGTGCCGCCCGACCGCCTCGAAGAGGTCCTGGACCGTGAGGTCGCGGTCGTGGAACTCTTCCGGCACCTCCGCCACCTTGGGGGCGCGGCCCGGCAGGATCGAGCCGCCATAGATGAAGACCGACGGGACGTTGAGGCGCACCATGGCCATCATCATGCCAGGAAGGCTTTTGTCGCAGCCGGCAAGGCCCACGAGCGCGTCATAGCAATGCCCGCGCATGGTCAGCTCAACCGTGTCGGCAATCGCCTCGCGGGACGCGAGCGAGGCGCGCATCCCCTCATGCCCCATCGCGATCCCGTCGGTCACGGTGATGGTCGTGAACTCCCGCGGTGTGCCGAGCGCTTGCTTGACGCCAAGCTTCACGGCCTGCGCCTGGCGCGAGAGCGCGATGTTGCAGGGTGCGGCCTCATTCCAACAGGTTGCCACGCCGACCAGAGGCTGGTGGATTTCGGCGTCCGAAAGGCCCATGGCATAGAGGTATGACCGATGCGGTGCCCGTTCTGGCCCTTCGGTCACGTGGCGAGACGGCATGCGTGATTTGTCGAAACGGGGGGCGTCCATGGTGTCCTCTTCCTGCAGATGGCTCAGGATTAGGCATGCGGAGATGGGAGCACAAGCATCGGCCTTGACGGAGACACCACGCGCCGCACACTCGGCGCCATGACACGGTTCGAGAGTTACGAGGCGCTTTGTCGAGCACAGATCCCCAACGCGTCGGCGTGGCGGATCCTGCTGGGCGCGTTGATTGTCATCGCGCTCTGGGTCACAGGCTCGGTCATCCTCCTTGTCGGCCTCGAGCTTTTGGGCATTCGGGTCCTCAGCCCAAACGGGTTTGCCCTCGGCGAGCCAATGCCCATCGTTCTGTTCCTACTGAGCTTCGGCGTCGTCCACCTCGCGCTCGTCCTTGTGGTGCTCCTCTTTCACCGCGGTCAGATCGGCTGGATCCTCTCGCTCCGCACGCCGTGGCCGACGCGCCATGTGCCGGTGGGCGCCGCGGTTGTCGGTGTCATCTTCGCCGCCGCGCTTGCGCTCACTTGGGGGATCATGCCGCCTGAGGCGCAACTCGCCCCCTCGACTTGGATCATCTGGGTCGTGCCGACCTTGCTCGCGCTGGTCATCCAGTGCTCGGCAGAGGAGGCCTTTTTTCGCGGCTATCTTCAGGGCCTGCTGGCCGCGCGCTTCGGCACCTACTGGGTGTGGCTCGTCCTCCCCGCAGCGCTCTTTGGCGCGGCGCACTACAATGCGGGGTCCTATCCGGGCAATGACGGGCTGATTGCGCTCTCGGCGGCGCTGATGGGACTTGTGGTTGGGGATGTGACGGCGCGCACGGGCTCGATCCTCGCGGCAATCGGTGTCCATCTCGGCAACAACGCAATCGGCGTCCTCCTCGTGGCGACACCCGGGCCCCTCGATGGGTTGGCGCTCGCCCGTGCGGACATAGACCCGAGCGACACGGAGACGATGCGCCTCGCCATCCTCCTCAATATTGCAATGATCGTTGCCGGTTACATTGGGTGGCGGATTTGGATTGCGCGCCAGCCGGGATTGCCAACGGACGACGACGTTTTTAAGTAAGCCTCACCCAGTGATGGAGGGCCGGGCATGAACTGGATCACCAATTATGTGCGGCCGAAGATCAACTCGCTGTTCTCGCGGCGGGAGGTGCCGGAGAACCTGTGGACCAAGTGCGAAGGCTGCGGGACGATGCTCTTCCATCGGGAGCTGACGGCGGCCCAGAACGTTTGCCCGAATTGCGGCTTCCACATGTACATCTCGCCGCGCGCCCGGCTTGAAAACCTCTTTGATGGCGGGGTTTACGTCGATGTCGAGGTGCCAGAGCCGATTGCCGATCCGCTCCATTTCCGCGACCAGAAGCGCTATGCTGACCGGATCCGCGACGCCCGACGCGAACGGGGCGAGCAGGATGCCATGCTGGTGGCCGAGGGCGACATTGGCCGGCTGAAGACCATCGTCGCGGTGCAGGATTTCCACTTTATGTCGGGCTCGATGGGGATGCATGTCGGCAATGCGATCCTCGCCGCTGCCGAGCGCGCGATCGAGAGGCGCGCGCCGCTTGTCATCGTGACAGCCTCCGGCGGGGCGCGGATGCAGGAGGGGATCCTGTCGCTGATGCAGATGCCGCGCACGACAGTGGCCGTACGGCTTCTGCGAGAGGCGGCACTCCCCTACGTGGTCGTCCTGACCCATGCCACGACCGGCGGCGTCACGGCGAGCTACGCGATGCTCGGCGACATCCACATCGCAGAGCCCGGCTCGCTGATCTGTTTCGCGGGGCCGCGCGTGATCGAGCAGACCATCCGAGAGCAACTCCCAGAGGGGTTCCAGCGCGCCGAGTATCTGTTGGACCACGGCATGATCGACCGGGTCGTGGCGCGGAAGGACATGCGCCTTGAGCTCGGTCAGCTTCTGCGCCTCCTGATGAAAGCGCCGCCAATGGTGCATGGCGACCTCCCGGAGCCGACGGAGCGGCTGGTGATCCCGATGCCGGCCCCGGACACGCCGGCCGATGCCACTTAGATGACCGGTGCTGAAAGCGACGCGATCCTGGCGCGCCTGACGTCGCTCCACCCGAAAAAGATCGACCTGTCGCTTGAGCGGATGCATCGGATCCTCGCGGATCTCGGTCATCCGGAGCGGACGCTGCCACCTTCGGTTCTCGTCGCCGGCACAAACGGCAAGGGCTCGGTCCAGGCGATGATGCGCGCGGGGCTCGAGGGGGCGGGCGCGCGGGTGCATGCCTACACGTCGCCGCACCTCGCGTGGTTTCACGAGCGCATCCGCGTGAGCGGGGCGCTGATCGGGGAGGCAACCCTCGCTGAGGCCCTCGCGCGGGCAGAGGCCGCCAACCAGGGCCGCCCAATCACGTTCTTCGAGATCACGACGGCGGCGGCCTTTATTGCCTTTGCGGAGGCGGACGCCGATTGGGCGCTCCTCGAGATCGGGCTCGGAGGGCGGCTCGACGCGACCAACGTCGTGACGCCAAGGCTCTGCGTGATCACGCAAATTTCACTCGATCACCAACAGTGGCTGGGCGAGCGGGTGGGACAGATTGCGGCGGAGAAGGCGGGCATTCTGAAGCCCGATGTGCCGTGCATCGTCTCCCGCCAAGTGCCCGAAGCGCTCGATGCCATCGAGGCGGAGGCGGAGCGGGTCGGCGCGCCGCTCCTCATTCAGGACCGCGACTGGCAGGTCTGGGAGGAGCGCGACATCGTCGTCTTCCAAGACCTTTCGGGGCTCGAGGAGCTTCCCCGCCCGCGCCTCATCGGGGCCCATCAGGTCATCAATGCGGGCACGGCCGTGGCGGCGCTCCGAACCCTGGGAACGGGCGACCTCTCGCGTGCCCTGACTGAGGCCGATTGGCCTGCGCGGCTTCAGCGCCTCAAGGGCGGGCCGCTCATCGAACGCGCGAAGCCCGCAGAGCTCTGGCTCGATGGCGGGCACAATGAGGCGGCGGGCCGGGCGCTTGCGGAAGCCGTGCGGCGCCTGCCGCCGCGCCCGCTCCATCTCATCTGCGGCATGCTGAAGACCAAAGATCCGACGGCGTTCCTGACCGCATTCAAGGGTCTTGCCGAAAGCCTGACCGCGGTGTCGATCCCGGGTGAAGCGGCCACCCTGCCGGCGGAGGACACGGCCGAGGCTGCCCGGCGCGCTGGGCTTGAGGCCAGCGTTGCGGACAGCACGGGCGATGCGATCGATGCGCTGCCGCGCGAGGGTGCTCGGATCCTTATCTGCGGATCGCTCTACCTGGCCGGGCGGATCCTGCGCGAAAACGGCTAGTGCAGCTGACCGCCCAACGTGTAGCGCCCATTGTCGAGATGACCGAACATTGCCTCCACCTCCGGATGCTCGACCGGATCGCCGCTCTCGTCTCGCACGAGGTTCTGCTCGGACACATAGGCCACGTAATAGGACGTCTCATTCTCGGCCAGCAGGTGGTAGAACGGCTGGTCCTTGGCCGGTCGGTTTTCGGCAGGAATCGACTCGTACCACTCGTCGGTGTTGTTGAAGACCGGGTCGACGTCAAAAATCACGCCGCGAAACGGATGAATCCGATGCCGAACGACATCGCCGAGTGTGAATTTGGCCTCAGTTGCATCCATTGACGCGAATCCCGTTGACAAGGGGCTCTGCCCGTTAGGACAGGGGCTTTCTATCACGCGTCCAAGGCGCAAGGTCAACCGCCCCCGGAGACTGCCCCAATGACGCTCGCCCTTACCGTGCTCGAAATTGTGGCACCGGTCTTTCTGCTGGCCGCGACGGGCTATATTTGGGTCCGTTTGGGCGCCGAATACCCCGTGCCCTTCGTGACCCGCCTGGCGATGACAGTGGCGGTTCCCTGCCTGATTTTCACCGCCCTTGTCGAGACGGAGATCGCGCCGGATGTGCTGCGCGACACGGCTGCGGCGACCGTTCTGGCATACGCCCTCGTCGGCGCTGCCTTTTGGGCCGGGTTGCGCCTCTCCGGGCTCTCTCAGCGCACCTTTTGGGCCCCGCTTACGTTCGGGAACACCGGCAATCTCGGGCTGCCGGTCGCGCTTTTTGCCTTTGGTGCCGAGGGGTTGAGCCTCGCGGTGGTGGTCTTCGCGTTGATGGCTGTGATGTCCTTCACGCTCGGCGTCTGGGTGGTGTCGGGGGGCGGGTCGGTC
>JBCDHQ010000181.1:0-9559 GCA_038749815.1 Pseudomonadota bacterium
CGCGCCCATCGTGTCGCACAGTCCATCGAGGCCGGGATCGTCTGGATCAACGACCACCACCGCATCGACCCGTCATCGCCCTGGGGTGGCTTCAAGGCCAGCGGCATCGGCAAAGAAAACGGCATCGTCTGCTACGAGAGCTACACCAAGCTCCAGAGCGTGGTGGTCAACCTCTCGGACGACCGCTTCGACTGGTTCGAAGACAGCAAAGACAAACGCTACAGCTGAGCCCAAGGGCGTCAGCGCAAGGTCAGGGGCGGTTTGACCATCCCGGGTGTCTGGCGCCTCGGCCCCACCGAGACGTGGAGATGCGACAGCCCCCTGAACACGTGGAAGCGAGGTGCTCACGGAGTTCAGCCGCGCGCCGCGCTGCCTTCGGTCCGCTGGAGAAAAGACCAGGACAGTGCTCGCCAGGCGATCACAGGCACCCGAAGCTGTGCCGCGGGGATGGCCTTGCCGAGAGATTGTGTTGCCGTCGGTCGAAGGCACTCCTTGAGACCGGACAGACACGCCTAGCGGGCGTGATGGTCCGTGCGGCGACGTCAACCGACACCGCAGCAAGCCCGCGGGTTGAAGGGCGCGGGCGCCGAACAGGCCATTGGCCTGCGATGGCTCGGAAAGACACGATCGGGCATCGGGACGACGGTGCTCGAGGCATCCCGCCCACGAGACGCTTGAGATCATCCCCGGCCGACCCCTGGTGCCTCATTGGGCGCTTTGCCACCTGGGAACTCGGCTTGGGTCATCTCGATCCGAGCCCGTTCGGACGTCGGGTGGCTGATGCGGTGCGTCAGATCGGCGTAAAGGTGCAGACTTGCTGCCGATGGCGCAGGCTCTCTGGGGCATGAATCGAGAACAGCTCCGCCGGCGAAGGGGGCCCGAGACGGATAGTGAGCCAATGGAGCGCCAACGGTCCGAGAGACATTTGCGAACGCGGCTTCGTCGCGCCGTCTCTGATCTGACCCTCGACAGGCTGATCCCGGCAGAGGGACACGTCGTTCGCCACTTTGCTTGAACACATGGCTCATCCCGCACGCCGACAACGCTGCCTTGTGAGCGTGCGGCAAACGCTTGGCGGTTGTGCTGCGTGGCGGAACTGCTCCGAGCCCAAGGGAGAGTGTCCGAGCTTCTGTGTATGTGTTCGCCGGTCCATGCCGAGAAGAAAGGACAGCGTGGACCATCGCGAAGAAGATCAAGGACGGCATTCTGGACCAGCTGCTCAAGGACTGAGAGCGGCCAGAGGACCTGAAGGGCGATGGCGGGCTCCTGGAGGATCTGAAGACCGCACGGGTGCGGCGGATGCTGGGCGCGGCGCTGACCGGGCACCTCGGCCACGCGCACGGGCATGAAGCGCCGCCGGTGCAGACCAACCGCCGCAACGGCGTGAGCCGGTGGACTGTCAAGAGCGAGGACGGCGCCTTCGAGCTGGAGGTGCCGCCGGATCGGTAGGGAAGCTTCGAGCCCTGGCTGGTGGCCAGGGGCCAGACGCGGATCGACGGGCTCGACGACACGAGTGAGCCAGGGAAGGCGCCACTGGTTCCGGCCCACTGGCGAACGGCATCCGGGGCCGTCTGGAGGAACTCTTCGGGGCGCGAGGTTTCGCCCGACCTAACCGGCCGCGGCGAGCCATTGATGCGCCAACGCTCTGAGCACAATGGCGAGCGACGCGGTCAAGGAGTGGCGCTCTCGGGCGCCCGACGCCGTCTACCCGGTCGCAGTCTTCGACGCGCTCCGCATGAGAATCCGGGACAAGGTCAGCCGGATCGTCAAGACTTCGCCATGAAGCCGCCAACGGTCCGAGGCCCATGGCGGACACCGTGTATCTCGCGCTCGGCATCACCGGCGACGGCCGGCGCGAGGGTCTCGGGCTCGGGATTGCCGAGAACGAAGGAGCGAAGTTCCGGCTCGCGGTCATGACCGAGCTCCGGAACCGGGGCGTTCAGGACATCCTGATCGCCGTCGTCGACGGGCTGAAAGACTGTCCCGAGGCCAT
Source organism: Pseudomonadota bacterium (assembly GCA_038749815.1). GTDB lineage: Bacteria > Pseudomonadota > Alphaproteobacteria > Rhodobacterales > Rhodobacteraceae > Algicella. The sequence continues at coordinate 1,994 of JBCDHQ010000181.1, forward strand.
CAATTCGGCCTTTCCTTACAGAACGGTCAACCCGGGGCCTGCCCGTACAGGGCTGAATTGGTCCATTGGACCAATTCCAAGACGCCCTTCACCCTGTATCGTCCACCTCGTTCGACACGCGCTGAACGTCTGCTCCTGGCGCAAGCATTCACCTGTCGGCCAACAGAAGGATCGCGAGGCGGTCGCAGCCGAGCTGCGAGAGGTCTACAGTGCCGAGACGGCCAGGGAGGGGCTGGAAGAGTTCCACGCCGATTGGGGCCGGCACTGTCCCCCGATCGCGTAGGCCTGGCGCCGAGCGTGGGAAGAGGTGATCCCTCTCTTCGCCTTCCGCCCAGGGATCCGTCGGGTGATCGACACATCGAACGCCGCTGAAAGCCTCAACCGCGTGATCCGCAACGCGATCAAGACGCGGGGATCAGTCCCCTCCGAGAAGGCGGCCGAGAAGCTGATCTACCTCGCCACTCGCGGGCACGAGAACGCGTCCGGGACGGTCAGCGGGGGGCTGACAGCGGTCAATCCGGTCGCGCGCTTCGCGTCTCTCGAACCGATGGCGTTCCGCTCCGCGCTGTTCGAGGATCGCTTCAAGCCCATCCCGGGCTGAGAGCGGTCAACTTGGAACCGGGCCGGCGGCCGATACACGGAGGTACTGACACTCCTGCCCAATGGACGACGAGCGGCGGGCTGGCCCGCCTGGCCAGCATCGCTCCACCCAGCCAAGACACCTCAAGGCAGGCCCTATGAAGATCTCCTGACCGAGGACATCATTGCGCTGGACCACGACGGCGGGCGCTGGGGCGACCGCATGATCACAGGCCGCCTCCTGCGAGCTGGGCCATGCGAACCACAAGCGGGGAAGCCGTCCGTCCGCCACCGGTCGGAGGGCACTGGTACGTGGCGCTGTCCTGTACAAGCGTGGGCTCCCGGTCCGCCGCAATTTTGGCCGGCCGGCGCCGACCGTCGTGACCGACAACGGACGCGACATCCGTCGGACCGACCGGCCGCTGTGAACGCCCTCCCTCGAGCTGACTTGCCTTGAGCACGCAGCGACGAGGGCCAATTCTGCCTGGACACACTCCGTGTCGGGCCTTTCTGCGGCCAAGGCCTGCCGCACGTCCAAGCGACCCGCTCGGCGGCATCAACGCCAGTCCCGCTGGAGTGCTCGGATCCTGTCGGACGTGCCCTCTGGCACCGCGCGACGTGGGGCGCCGGTCCTGTTCATTGACAGGGGGAGCAACGGTTCAGGTCGAGGGTCGGGCCTCGATTGACGCGCGCACTTGCGGACGGCTCAGATGTGCCAGGACCGATCGTGCGGCCAGGAGACCAGGATCCGGGCCGTCGCGGCCAAGGCGGCGCATGGCCTCCTGCGACACCGCCCGTTGCGCGTCGGCGAGATCCGTGTCGAGGAGATAGCGCTTGGCCTCCGCGGCAATCAGTCCGGGCCGACACCGCTCCAGCAAAAACTCGGGCACGGCGAGGCGACCGGTGATGAGGTTCACCAGCGTTACGGTCTCAAGCCGGACCATCCGGCGAGCGATCATCCCGGTCAGCCAGTTGGTGTTGTAGGCGACGATCATCGGTGCCCCCGCCGCGGCCAACTCCAACGTGACAGTCCCCGAGGCCGCTAGCGCCAGGTCCGCCGTGGCGAACGCCGCAAGTTTCTCCTCCAGGTCGAACTCGGCCGGGTCGAGGAAGATCGGCCGACCGGGAGTGTCTGCGAAGACGTCTCGCACCTCCGAGGCGCGTGCGGCGACCATCGGAATGACCGGGCGGATGTCGCGGAACTGGCGGTGGAGGATGCGGACGGTGTCGCGGAAGACCGGACCGACACGGCGCACCTCCCCACGACGAGAGCCTGGGAGGACGATCAGCACGGGCTCGTCCGCTCGCAGGCCGGCCTTGGAGCGAAACGCGCGAATGCGGGTGCGGTCGGGCGGCGCGAGCGATGTGATCGGGTGGCCGACAAAGTCGGAGCTCATGCCGGCGGCCTCCATCAGCTTGGGTTCGAAGGGCAGCAGCGCGAGCACATGTTCGATCATCCGCGCCATTTTGACGGCGCGACCCGGCCTCCAGGCCCAGACCGAGGGCGCCACATAGTGAACAGTGCGAAGCTCGGGCCAGAGCCGCCGCGCACGACGGGCCACCCTGAGGCAAAAGTCCGGGCTGTCGATCGTGATGAGGACATCGGGCTTCGTCTCCGCCACCCAGTCTCCGGTCTCCCGGATCCGCGAGAGGAGCTCTGGAAGGCGCGGCAGAACCTCTGCGATGCCCATCACCGTGAGGCGATCCATTGGAAAGAGGCTCTCGAGACCCGCGCGCGCCATCTCCGGCCCGCCGACACCCGAGACCTCGAGGCCCTCGCCGACCTCTGCCCGCAACCCCCCGATCAGCGCGGCGCCAAGCGCGTCGCCCGAGGGCTCACCGGCGAGCATGACCGCGCGCATCAGCGGGCGGCCGTGAGAAAGAGGCCCTCGGCCTCTGCCGCCGCAACCGTGGCCTCCTGTCCGAGGATCAGCACGCCGCCTGCCTCCACTTCCACCCCCGCGAGGCCCGCCGCCGCGGCGCGCCGCATTGTCTCGGGTCCAATCGCCGGGAGATCCATGCGCCGATCCTGGCCGGTTTTCGGTCGCTTGACGAGGACACCTCGCGCCCCTTTTGGGTCGGGACGGTAGCCCGCGCCCGTCTCGGCGACAAAACGGAGGAGGGCGTCGGTGCCTTGCACGGTCTCGATCCCAAGGCAGACCCCCTGCGCGACCACCACGGCCTGTCCCACATCCGCAGGCGCCACCGCATCCAGGATCTTCCGCGCGCGCGCGGCGTCGGCCGCATCGTCGGGCGAGGGCTGCCTGGTTGTCAGCGTGCCCTCAGGCGCACGGAGAGCGTCGAGAAGCGCCTCCGCCGGCACGATTTCGATCCCTTGAGATTCAAACACCGTCGCAATGGCGCGAAGACCCGTGTCGTCCCCGGACTTCAGCGCTCCGAGGATCCGCGGCGCGATCCTCAGGCCCAGAAAATCGAGCCGCCAGGGCGAGATCTCCGGCCGGCGCATGCCCCCCGCAAAGACCGCCGCCGCAAGCCCCTGCCGCCGGAGCGCCGAAAAGAGAGCACCCGGCCTCTCATACACCGCGTCGATCACAGGGTGGCCGTCGGTCCACTCAAGCGGCACGCCCGCGAAGCGCACGACGCCGTAGCGCCGCCCGCTTCTCACACAGGCCTCCGCCAGCAGGCGCGGCAACGCACCATCCCCGGCGACGATGGCAATGGGGGTTTCGGCCACGGATCACTCCGGCTGGGTGAAGCGCTTGGCGCCCTCGGTTTGGACGAACCGCACGATGTCATCGATCAACGCGTTCTCTGGATACCGCTCCCGCGCACGGCCGATCCGGTCCTGAAAGACGAGGCTCGCATCCTCGAAGATATCGGAATAGGCCGCGCGCAGCTCGTTCACCTCGTCCCGGTCCGCACCGCGGCGTTTCAACCCGATGAGGTTCAGGCCGGCCAGGTGCGCCCGCTCTCCCGCCGTTGTGCCATACGGGATGACGTCGGCGACAACGCCCGACATTCCGCCGATCATCGCGCCTCGCCCAATCCGGCAGAACTGCTGGATCCCAGAGAGACCGCCGATCACTACGTTGTCCTCCACCACAACATGGCCCGCCAAGGCGACGGAGTTCGCGATGATCACGCCCGACCCGACTTGGCAATCATGCCCGACATGGACGCTCATCATAAAGAGGTTGCCGTCGCCCACCCGGGTGATGCCGCCGCCACCGGCTGTCCCGGGGTTCATTGTGACATACTCTCGGATCGTGTTCCGAGCGCCGATGACGAGGCGCGTCTCCTCGCCCGCAAACTTCAGATCCTGTGGCTCGTGGCCAATGGAGGCGAAGGGGAAGATGCGGGTTCCGGCACCGACGTCCGTGTGGCCTGTGACCACTGCGTGGGAGTGGATGACGACCTTCTCCCCAAGGACGACGTCGCCTCCGACGATGACATAGGGGCCGATGCTGCAGCCGGCCCCGATTTCCGCCCCGGGTGCGACGATCGCGGTCGGGTGGATCTCGGCGCCAAGATGCGGGCTCATCCTTCGACCTTCTTGTCGTCCGGTGTCTGGATCATGGCGCTGAACTCCGCCTCGGCTGCAACCTGCCCGTCAACTTTGGCGAAGCCTGCAAACTTCCACACCTTTGCACGGTGCCGCTGCACCTCGACATGCAGTTCGAGCTGATCGCCGGGTTCGACCACGCGTCGGAACTTCGCCTTCTCAATGGACATAAAGTACACCAGCAACTCCTGGTCCACGAGCTTGAGCCAGTGCACCACCGCGACAGAGGCCGTTTGCGCCATGGCCTCCACCATCAAGACGCCCGGCATCACGGGACGGGCGGGGAAGTGGCCGGGAAAGAACGGCTCGTTCATTGTGACATTCTTGATGCCGATTGCGCTCGTGCGCTCCTTCAGGTTGATCACCCGATCGAGAAGAAGGATCGGATATCGGTGCGGGATCATCCGCAGAATGTCGTGAATGTCCAGGTGATCCAGATCCGGATCCCGCTCAGTCCTGCCCATGGCTGCCCCTAGTTTTCCGTCTGCCCGGGTGCTGCCGCCGGCGCGTCTCTCCGGCGTTGATCGAGACGTTTAATGACTTCGTCAGTGATGTTCAAATCCTGCTTCGAAATCAGGAGCGAGCGGTGATCGACCACCGCCGCCGCCCCCGTTTCTTGCAGAAGCTCCACCAGGATCGGTGTGACCGCCTCGAAGAAGGCGCGCCGCCGCTCCTCCCCGTCGCGGTTGATCGCGATGGCCTTTTGCTCCTGGCGGCGGCGGGTCGCGACCACTTTCTCGTCGAACGCATCCGCGAGGGCGCGAAACGCCTCCGGGTCGAGCGTTTGGCGCCGTTCGGTGAGATCTCGTTCCTCCGCTTCGAACTGACGGTCGAGCGCCTCACCCTCTCGCTGGAGCGCTTCACGCTCCGTCGCCTCGGCAGCGAGGACCTCGCGACCTGCCTCGGACGTCGAGAGCAGACGGTCCTGGTCGATCACAAGAAACGGGGGCGGCGGCGTTTGCCCCAGCGCGCCGCCGGCGAGGGCAACGGCCAAAACGAGGGTGGCGAGGATGGCCCGCATGGGTCAGAAGCGGGTGTCGACCGTCAGGCGGAACCGTTCTTCATCATCACCGTCCACGGTTTCGATCGGGATCGCGTAGTTGAACCTGAGCGGTCCGATCACAGTGTCCCAGAAGATCGATGCCCCGATGGCAGAGCGGAGCTTTGCGCCGTCATCGACTGTGCCCGACGCACCATCCGTGTCGTAAAGGCCCCAGACCGTGCCGACATCCGCGAAGACACCACCGAAGATGCCGTATTGTTCGGGCAGGCCGATCGGGAAGCTGGCCTCGAAGCGAGCCACGGCAAAGAAGTTCCCGCCGAGCGAATCGTCGACATCGCTCAGCCCGTCATCGCCGGAGCAATCCGTGCAGCTGTCGCGCGGGCCGAGTCCACCGCGCGCAAACCCGCGGAAACTGTCCCCCCCGAGCGTGAAGCGATCGATGATCCGGCTCTCATTGTTGAATGCAAAGAGCGCTCCCCCCTCGAGTTCGGCCGTCAGGATCACATCCTCTTCGAAAAAGCTGGTGAAGGCCCGGCCCGAGGCCCGCGTGCGGGAGTAATTGGTGTCCGCGAGCGTTGCGATGTCCTGGTCGAGCTGAAGGATGAAGCCCGCGGTCGGGTCAATCGGGCTGTTTCGCTGGTCGAGCGTGTAGGTGAACCCGACTGACGTGGTCAGCAGATCGCCCTCTTCGCGCAGGAGAATGGGCGACGTGGTGTCGGACGATTGCCGCTCCAACTCGTCCTGGCTGATGGTCGCCCGAACCGTGAGGCGGCTGTTTTCGGAGAGCGGGAAGCCGATCCGCGGCGTTACACTTGCGGTGCGCGTGTTGATCGAGCTCTCGTCGAGGTCGCTCTCGCGGTAGACAAGGCTGAGGCCCGCGAGGAGATCCTGGTCGAACAGCGCAGGCTCCGTGAACGTGACGGCGAACGTGTTGATGTCCGCGCCCCGCGCCACATCGAAGGACAGAAACTGACCCCGGCCGAGGAAGTTGCGCTCCGTGAGAGAGATGTTTCCGGCGACGCCCTCGTCTGACGCAAAGCTCGCCCCGAACGAGAGGGAGCCCGTCGGCGCTTCCTCGACCTCGACGGTCACCACGGCGCGGTCCGGGGCCGTACCCTCCCGGATTGTCGTGTCGACGCTGTCGAAAAAGCGGAGGGCGCGGATCCGGTCCTCGGCCTCACGCACTTCCCGTCGATTGAATGCGTCACCCTCCACGATCCGGAACTGCCGGCGGATGACGCGGTCGAGGGTCTGGGTGTTGCCGCGGATGTCAATCCGCTCCACGAAGACGCGAGGGCCTTCGATCAGCTCAAACTCAATGTCGACAGTCTGCGCGGCCTCGTTCCGGCGAACGCGAGGAGCAACCTCCACGAACGCAAAGCCCTTCTGCCCGGCGAGGAACGCAATCCGTTCGATCACCCGGTCGACACGGCGGGCAGAGTAGACCTGCCCGGGGCGGAGGTCGATCTCCTGTTCGAACTCTGCCGGATCCAGGCCCGGCGCGAAGGTTGAGACGGTCGACTGGCCAAACCGGTACTGTTGCCCCTCAAACAGCGTGAAGTTGAGGAAGAACGCGTTCCGCTCCCGGCTCAGTTCCGCCGTCGCGGAGCGCACTTCAAAGTCGATGTAGCCGCGGTCGAGATAAAACTCGCGAAGGAGCTGGCGGTCGAGCTCCAGCCGATCCTGATCGTAGACATCGTTGTCGAGAATGAAGGACAGGAGGCCCGCCTGCCCCGTCTCGATCACGCGCCTGAGGCGCCGGTCGGAATAGACTTGGTTGCCGGTGAAGCTGATTCGCTGAATCTCCGTCAGCCTGCCCTCGAAGATTTCGAAGACCAGGTTCACGCGGTTGTCCTCAAGCCGGATGATCTTCGGGGTCACCTCCGCCGCCAGCCGCCCCTGCTGGGCGTAGGCGTCGATGATCGACTGAGCGTCACGCTCCGCCGCGGCGCGGGAATAGGCGCGGCGCGGCTGGAGCGAGATGATCGCGCGGAGGAGCTCATCGTCGAGCCGGCGGTTGCCCTCGAAGTTGATGATGTTGATCGTCGGGTTCTCGACGACGGTGATCAACAGGACACCGGCCCGCGGCGTGATCTGTACGTCTTCGAAAAGCTGTGTCTCGAAAAGGCGTTGGACGGCTGCGTTGATCTCGGCAGGCGACACGGTCTCGCCTGGTTCGATGCCCGCGAACACACGGATCGTGTCGGCATCGATGCGTTGGTTTCCGGCGACGTCGATGCGATTGAAGCGGGCGGATTGAGCGGCAGTCGGCTCGGGCGTCAGCGTGATGAGGATCAAGCTCAGGATGGCGACGACACTCCACCCCGAGGATGCGGCATGGCACATCCACCCTCCAAGTCTCGTGCCCATCCCTGCCCGCGCCCCTCTCACTTGTGCGGCGCCCGGATCTCAAGAAGTCAGGTTCGCCGCCAGTCGGATCAGATCATTGTACGTTGCAAAG